>SXSK01000054.1 GCA_005793375.1 Verrucomicrobiales bacterium
CGGCGGACGTCGCGACCGTTATTAATTTATTCATTTTTTGATTCGACGGCGGGATCCGTCAACGCGGGTCCCGCTTTTTTGTCGTTATTGCGTCGATATTTGGCGAACTCATGGAAGAACACATCGAGGTTGAAGGTAAGATCATTGCTGTCTTGGCAGGCACAATGTTCCGGGTGGAACTAGATAATAAACACGTCGTGCTTGCGACCATTTCCGGGAAAATGCGCAAGCGATTCGTCCGACTGAACCTGGGAGATCGGGTGAAGATGGATATGAGCCCGTACGACTTGCACAAAGCCAGGATTACCTGGCGAATTGGTTAAACCCAGCAGCCTTTCAGCTGCCCCACGGAGGCTCAGAAACGTTCCGTGCCCATGCCGGTATTACCAGGCTTCGCGAGTTCCCTCGCGATGTCCAGTCGTGAACATCTTGGAGCGCCCTCACTCCGGACGAACCAGTAGAGTAGGCGAGACTGGGAGAGCGGAGTTAAACAGACCGTCGTTGTCAGTCTCCGAGCCCAGTCCCGCCGACTCGACTCAACGGAAGGCCGCTGGGACGCTGTCAGGAACTCCCACGCTCCGCCGGTAGTCGAGGATGATTTGAATCGCGTCGTCGACACTGTCGGTGACATGGAGCAGATCGATATCTCCAGGCGAAATCATCTGAGAAGGCTCCAAGGTGCCCTTGACCCAATCGAGCATTCCCTGCCAATGAGCCTTGCCAAAAAGTATGAGTGGGAATGCGGGAATTCGCTCGGTTTGCACCAAAGTTACTACCTCCCAAAGCTCGTCCAGAGTTCCAAAACCTCCCGGCATGAAAACAAAGCCCATGCTGTACTTCACTAAGCCGACTTTGCGTGCAAAAAAATAATGGTGGTTCACCACGACATTCGCAAAACGGTTTCCTTTTTGCTCAAATGGCAGCTCAATGTTCAGCCCGACACTGGGTGAGCGCAGCCCCGATTTCGGTTTCGCTTCTGCGGCGCCGCGGTTGGCAGCCTCCATGATTCCAGGACCTCCCCCTGTAATCACAGCGACGCCCTGCTCCGCCAGCCCCTTCGCGATTCCCAACGTGGCTTTGTAATAGGGATGGTCCGGTTTCGTTCGAGCGGATCCAAAGATAGTCACTGCAGCCCCAAGTCTTCCCAAGGTGTCGAAACACTCAACGAACTCAGCCATGATGCGAAACACACGCCAAGGATCCTCGGTAAGGCGGTGCGCCGGCGGCATACTCATTGGCGGCAAGCTTATGGGCATCCCTCCAGCGCGCAAGCCGTAGCATACACTTTGTTGGCAACCCAATGAGTAACCCTCTCGACACCCTTGGCGCTCAAGGATCAAATCGTTCCAATTGACGACGGTCACGCTTGGTCGGACGTCCCTTCCCCTTGGGCCAAACGCTCGGTGCGGCCTCTCGGGCTTCACGCTGGCGTTGCTTCTCAGATTCCGGGGTCAGGTCTTCCGCAAATTGAGGTACCAGCTTTGCAGAGACTCGTGATGACGGAAAACCCAACACCTTGTAAACGCGATTGAGATCACCTGAAAACGCCTGAATCAACTCCCCAACTTTAGCCTCGTGGGCCGGTTTCACTGCCGATCCACCAATTTTGACATACCCCGATTTGATGGATTCTGTCGCCAAAGTCCGGGTCTTGTACACCCGGATGGTCCAAAGCCATTTGTCGAGTCTCATGGTACCGTCATGGTCGCCCCAGTCGAGGCCGCCCGCGAGCAGCGATTACAAAGCCCGAAGAACTCCAGTTTGTGGGTCACATTGGTAAAGCCATGCCGAGCGGCCAGCGCCTTTTCAAAGCCTTCAGGCAAGCAATCCTCAATCTCCACGATCATCGAACACTGCGTGCAAACCAAATGATGGTGGTGGGAGTCCTCACCCTCCGCGATCAACTCCCAACGGGCAATCCCATCTCCAAAATCAAACCGCTGGACCATCCCCATTGCCGCCAGAGTGTGCATATTACGATAGATGGTCGCGAGATCACACCCCTCGGAGGCCAGCGCAGCGTGTATCTCTTTGTTGGTCACCGGATGCTGATGGCGACGGAGTACGTCGAGTATGGCTTGCCTGGGCCCGGTGATTTTGCGCGATTTCTCCTTCAGCCTTGCGGTCAATTCCGACAACGGCTGTTGGATAGCTCGGGGCAAATGCTGATGCTGACAACAGCCACCTTTCATACTTCTTGAACTCCAGATCGCCAGTTGGATCGAATGCGTGAAATCGCTAAAGAAGCGAAAAAGACACCCACCAAAGTGAGCGTTATGGTTGGACCACCCGGTTTGTCGAGAGGGAATGACAGCGCCACACCTCCCCCGCTGGCGAGCAGCCCAATCAATAAACTCAGGATGATCTGTTGGCGCAGATTTCGTGCAAGACTTCGTGCTGCCGCCGGGGGAATCACCACGAGCGAGGTGACCAACATGATTCCCAACAACCGAATACTGAGTGCCACCGTGACGGTTAAAAAGAAGATAAACAGATAGTTCAACCGTTTCACAGGAATCCCGGAGACATGTGCTAAGTCCTCGTGCGTACTCAACATCGTCAGGGAATTTAGATTCAAAAAAATCAGGGTCATCACTGAAACAGACGCCGCCAATGCCGTCCAAACATCCGTCCAGCCTACGGAAAAAATGTCACCAAACAGGTACCGATCGAGATGCTGACGGAACCCCTTCAGCATGCCCAACACAACCAACCCCAATGCGACGGACCCGCTCAATAGTAACGCCATGACTGTATCCGTGAGGAGGTCGGTCTGCTCTTTGAGCCAAAGCATAGCCCCCGCAACCACCAAGCTAAAAAGGATCATGGGAATTGTGGGATCCACGAACCCAAACCACAGTCCTAAAGCCACGCCAGCCAACGCCGCATGGGCGACTGTGTCGCTGAAGAACGACATGCGCCGGGCAGTCACAAAAACCCCTAGCAAGCCGCACATCGGCCCGAGGAATAGCGCCACCAGGAGCGCCCGCTGCATAAAGGCATCATCCCACATGAACATGCCCGTGAGGATGACCTTCGTGATGGTGATGATGATAAGGCGTCACGTGAATGCCATAGGCCATTTTAAGGGATTCCGCGTTCATAACGTGTTCGGGCGAACCCTCGCAACAAATAACACCATTCAGGGCATAGACCCAGGTTGCGTGCCGATAAACCATGGAGAGATCGTGAGAGACCAATACCACCGTGAGTTTATGTCGGCGATGAATCGAAGTGATTAACTCGTAGAAGGAATGTTCCCCGGGAGTGTCGACGCCAGCAGTCGGTTCATCGAGGAGCAGCAGCTCGGGCTTGGCGAGCAGGCTGAAAGCGATCAGAACTCGCTGTAATTGGCCTCCACTCAAACCGGCAATTGGCCTGTCTAAGAATTGCTCCACGCCTAATTCCGTCATGACCTCCGCCAACTGATGGTCGGTATGCCGATGCCGATGCCAGAACCAAGAGCGTGTCCGGGAAAGTTTTAACGCCAAAAACTCACGCACACTCAGAATGAAACTGCGATCGAGGCTCAGTCGCTGCGGCACGTACCCAATACGGCGCATCACGTCACGTCCGGGAGGGGCCCCCAGAAGTCGGACCTCACCTTCTTGGATAGGCTGCAATCCCAGTAGACAACGCAAGAGCGTGGTCTTTCCGGAACCGTTCGGACCAATCAATGCCACCACTTGCCCCGCCGGCACATCCAGGTTCACTCCCCGTAACACCGCCGTATCACCAAGCGTCACATGAAGGTTGCGCACTTCGATGGCCTTGGGGGGCGGAATTAAGTTGAGTGGGATGCAAGCCATGGCGCTGGGTGGATTCGTCGGTGCCCCTATTTTAAATATTTTTGCAACACCGCGAGATTTCGCCGAATCCCCACTTCATAGAATTCGGCCGTCACGGCCCCGGTTTCCATGACGTCCAGCTCTCCAATACCTATTTCCAGATCGCGGGCTAGGCGATTTGCCAGTTTGGGACTGAACTGCGGCTCGGTGAACAGAGCCCTAACCTTTCTCGACCGCACAACTTTGAGCAATGAGGAAAGATACTTTGGCGACGGGTCCACTCCTGGAACTTCCTCGATAACCCCCACCAACTCCAAACCATAACGCCGCGTGAAGTATGGAAACGCATCGTGGAAGGTGACAACGGACTTTTCCGCCAGCCCTTCCACCACCGCGCGAGCCTCCTCGTCCAGCTTTTGCAGCCGATCGATGTAGCTCATGGCATTTCGCTGATACCCTGTGGCGTTCCTCGGGTCAATCCGCACTAACGCCTTTAGGATGTTGCTGACGCCTTGACGAGCAAATACAGGATCCAGCCAGACGTGAGGATTAGGTTGCTCTCCCGCTCCAATGTGATCGTGCGCGTGCGAATGGCCATCCTTCTTTCGACTCGCGGGGTCCAGTACCAGCTCAGGAAGGTGATAAATAAACTCCGCTTCGAGACCCTCACTGGTACGCACCAACTTATTGGTCAGATCGCGCGCATTCGAACGCAAAGCCTTGTCAAGCCACTCCTCAATCCCTAGGCCATTGATCACAATCAAGTCAGCGGACTTAATACGCTTAAGGTCTCGCGGGCGAAAGCTGAAGTCATGGGGACCAACATCGGCTGGAAGCAGAGTCTCCACGGTGGCGAGGTCGCCAGCGACGTTCAAAGCCCAGGACGCGAGGGGCGCGAGGGAACAAAGCACCTGTACCCTCTGAGGTTCGGCGGCGGCGGACTGAGCCGTCGCTGATTGAAGGACGGCGACAACAAGCCAGAGACTGGCAATGAGACGCATGCCAAATTCTAGCGAGCCGAAGCTGATTTGCAAATGGTTTGCGTTGACTTGACACAAAAAACCCAGCGGGCCTAGTGGTCAGATCTTTAGAAGCCGAGTTGAGGCGGGCGAAAGAATCATTTGAGCGTTGAGCGACAGAGCCGCTGGATCGGATGCGAGTTGCGACTGGTGCGCAAACCCCAAATTGGCCTGTGGCCGAGGAGCAAGAGCGCAGCAGAGCTAGTGTAGCCCAGGCCCACGGGGCTGGGTCGACTCGATATACTGACTCGATTGTTCCTCAGCCGCAAAGCTGAAGCGAAGCCAATTCGTGACGACTGGCCAACGTGCCCAATCCCCCCGGCGATGGCTCAGATTTTTCTCGTCACCACACCCCACCGCTATTTCATGAGCAACATTTGCCGGGCGCGCTTGATCGCCTTGGTAACAGCTCTCTGATAATGCGCAGGCAAGCCGGTATACTTACGAGGCAAGATTCGTCCCTGTTCAGTGACGAACTGCTTGAGCATGACGGGGTTTTTGTAGTCGATCGTATCGAAGGTGAAATCGATCTTGGGCTTAGGGCGAGGCGTACGGGAGGCCGTGGTTCGGCGTTGCTTACGCTTATCTTCGAGATTGGTCTTGCGGGGCATGTGTCTACTTAATTTCGCGGTGCAAAGTGTGTCGACCGAGGAAGCGATTATATTTCATCTTCTCAACCTTGTCGGTCTGAAGCTTCTTATTCCGGTTGGTTTGATAGCGCGACGGCGGCTTGCCCTCTTTGCGCGCTTCGGTGCACTCAATGGTTACAATTTCTCGAGGCATGGGATGCTATTCCTTATCTTTCGCGGCGGGTTTCTCGTCCACATCATCATCATCATCACCGACATCCACTGAACCACCGGTCTCGACAGTGCCGAGGGATCCCAGTCGATTGCGTTGCCGAAGGACGCCTTCCTTTTCCAATTGTGCCTGGGCTTCCACGGTGAACCGTGCCCAAGGGATGGCGTCTAACCGAGCTCGGGGAATCGTTTTGCTGGTCAGCTCACAGATTCCATAAGTGCCCTTCTCGATGCGCTTAATCGCCTCATCGATTTCATAGACGGCATCCTGATCAGAGGAAAGGAGACTTAATGCGAAGTCCCGATCGAAATTGTCTGTGCCAGAATCCCCCATGTGGAGACTGTAGTTCTCCATCTCAGATTGGGATTCTTTGGCCAAGCCGCTCATTTGGGCGCGCAAGCGCTCCCGAAGATCGACCAAGTTCTCATAGTATTTTTGCCATTCGGGACGAACCTTTACGGGGTTCACTCCGGTGAATGTACTCCCGGTCCGAGCGGCCTGCTTGGCCAGGGGGCGGCCCAGGATCGCCGCAGCGCTCGCTGCGCCCACAGGTTTTGCCTTCGCGACCGGTTTGGCGGCCGCAGGTTTTTTCGCAACAGGTTTCTTGCCAGTCACGGTATCGATATATGCTTCAGAGTTGCGTCAATTCTTCGCGTCTTCACGGAAACGACGAAGCCGTTCGCCGCGGCGAAGGGGGCGGAAAATAACAGGCACCATTTACAATGCCACAAAATTCTTTTCGGTTTTACCGAATCCACTTCCAGGCTCGTATTCACTCAAAGCAATCCGATCAACCCAGCGGCCAATGAGCACCCCCACAAAACCAAAACTGCTTGAACTTTTGACAGCCCCGCACGCACCAAGCGGTGCGACGCATGGTTGTTGTCCCCAATCCAAAACGGCCGACCCTGACGGGTCCGTATCACCACCACCGAAACGAGATCCGCCAATGGCACGAACAAGACCGCCAAAGGGATCAATACAGCCCAGGGTGTAGGGTTCTTGACACTGTAAAAATCTGGCAGAATCGCCACAACCCCAACCAAGTAGCCCGTCAGCAGGCTCCCTGCATCCCCCAGGAACACACTGGCGCGCGGGAAGTTGAACGGCAGATAACCCGTCAAGGCGCCGCAAATCAAAATCGCCAACAGGGTCACCAGATATTGCCCGTGCCCGCCAGCTATCACAGCAAACCACCCTGCGGCGATAGCCCCCACTCCGGCACAGAGCCCGTTCATGTTGTCCATGAAGTTGAAGGCATTGATGATCGTCAAGAGCCACAAAACAGTCACCGCATAGCTGAACAGATCGTTGGGCACAAACAAAGTGACCCGGACACCACTAGCTGCGACGAACAGGGCTGCCCCGATTTGCCCCATAAATTTGGATCCTGCCTTCAGCTCATGACGGTCGTCCCATAGGCCCAACAGCAGCATCCACAATGCCCCTAACAGGATCGCTCCCAAGGGTATCGCCCGTCGTCCGAGTCCATGATCCAGCAGACGCTGAACTTCCTTATCGAAGACCCCAAATTGGATGGCGGCGACGCCGCCCAACACCGCCATCACCAAGCCAGTAAAAACTGCTAATCCTCCAGCCAGGGGAGTCGCATTTTGATGAATTTTGCGGTGGCCAGGGTCATCCACCAACCCGATTCGGCAGCACCAACGACGCCAAAATGGGACGGCTGCAGCCGTCCCAATCAGGGCCGCCACGAATGCCAAAAGGTATGCAAATCCAGGAAAGCTCATGGTCAACCAATGGTGATGGCAGGATTGGCATTAGGGCGTTCATCGGTAGCCCCAGTGAGACCAGCCTCGTCCGCCAACCGGCGATACAGAAACCATTGGTCCTCCACGAGTCGATCCAGCGCGAAACGCTCTTTCACAAACGCCCGTCCGAAGTCCCCCAGCTGCCGGCGTAATATGGGGGATGCCGCCAATCGCAGCAACCGGTTGATCAAGAGTTCGTCATCGCCCGGCCTCACCAGGTAACCGCTTCGATCGTCCAAGCAGACCTCTCCAGCCCCGTCACGATCTGCAGCCACTACTGGAATTCCCGCAGCCAAGGCCTGAGGTAATACTCGCGCCAATCCCTCGCGTCGCGACAGATGGACCAAGACGTCCATGCAAGCAAGGTGTTGAGGAACCGCTTCCGGAGGAATAAGGCCGGTAAAAATGAAGTGCCCCATCAGCTCAGAACGTGCCGTTTCGTTTTCGAGACGCTCCCGCCACGGGCCATCCCCGACAAATAGGAATTTAATTCTAGGGCATTGCCGTATGAGCGTCGGCGCTGCAGCCAACAACTCTTCATGCCCTTTCAACTCAAACAACCGAGCCACCTTTCCCACCACAAAATCGTCTTCGGCAATTCCTAATTCCCTCCGAAACGATGGGTCACGGCGTGCCTCAAGAAATGGTTCCAATCGAAAGCCGCTGAATATCCGCGTGTACCGTTCAGAACTGCCAATATTCGCTTTAAGATACTGTTGTTTCATGGCATCAGCGACCACCACAAAATGCGTGGTGTAACCCCCGGCAACCCGTTCAGCTCGCGTGAACATCCAGTTAGCCATAGGTCCCTGAAAATCGCCGAAAGAGGGTCCATGGATTGAGTGAACTACCAAAGGAACTTGGGCTCGATGGGCTGCTAAACGCCCCAAGACACCCGCCTTTCCGCTATGTGTGTGAACCAAAAGTGGTCGACGCGATCGGAGATACTGAACTAGGGAACGATAAGCAACCCAGTCGGACCAGGGACGAATCGGGCGAACCAAGGAGGGTATCAACACCAATAGTCCAGGCTCGTTGGCAACCAACGCCTGCAAAGAGCCCTCTCTCCCCTGGGTGGGACCTGCAACCAAGTTGACATCCATACCCGGCTTGGCGCGCAAACCGAGCACCGAGGCAATCGTGTTCTCTTGGGCACCACCCACGATGAGGCGAGTGATGACGTGGGTCACACGCATGGCCAAGGCTAAAGCTGCTTTTGCTTCAAGGACTGCACACGTTGAACTGCGTTGGAATATTCCGCTGTACCGCCCGGAGCGACGCGCAGATATTTCTGAAAGTGTTCCAGAGCCTGGGCATGGTTCTTTTGCTGCGTGGCAATTTCGCCCAATCCATACTGAATCTCTGGACGATCTGGAAACTCTTCCGCCAATCGTGAGTAATCTCGTCGGGCATCGTCGAATCGCTTTAGTGCCATGTATGCCGTCGCACGCCCCATCAATGCCGAGCGGTTCGCTGGATCCTTCTTCAAGACCGCTGACAGGGTATCCGTTGCAGGCTGATTCTGCCCTTGCATCAGCTGTAACTGAGCTAGTCGAAGCAACGCGGCATTGTCGCCCGGCTTCATGCGGATCCAATCGCCGACCACTTTGAGCGCCTCTGGGATCTTGGCTCGGCTGATTAGAAGGTTCGAGAGTGTGTCGAGAATCAGAACATTTTCAGGCTGGGCCTGACGGGCTTCCGTCACCAATCGAATCGCTCCTTCAGAATCACCCTGACTCAGCCTGGCAAGCGACTCCAGGCCAATCATTTCAGCAAACTCAGGTGATGCTAGCGGTTGCCGGGAATGGCGATCCCGCATTTCTTGGACAAGCTTGGCGGTCTCTTCTGGATGTCCTGCCCGAAGAAATGCGGTGGCGAGAAGCGATTTGGGAATAAATTCATCAGGCATCAATTGGCGAGCACGATGAAGGGCAGCCGCTGCCTGACGATATAGTTCTTCTGGTGATTCCAGACAGTTTTGGCCAAACACCAGTAATTGGGTCGCGTCCTCGGTAGGTCCATAGGCTTTCACGGCCTGTATCACCGTCCTCGGTGTCAGCATGGCGTTCTCCAGCCTCGCGGCGTCAACGGTGAGTTTGCGTCCGGATCGGATCGCCTCGTTCACGACGAGGTTGGTCAGGGTCGAGGGATTCTTTTCAGCGAGTTTCAAGGCAAACTGGAAGAGGTGTTGAGCTTCCTCCAAGCGACCAGCACGCTGCAGTTCTGCTCCCGAAAAATTCGCGGCTCGAGAGATCAGTCGAGCGTGGGTTCCGGCTCTCGATTCACCCAAATGAGGAAAGAAAGCAGCTTCGACATGTTTCCAAAGTTCGTTGTTGAGCTGAATCTCTGCCGAGTTCAGAGCAGTCGGCCAAACCGCACCTGCGGGATAACTCGCAATCTGATTAATGAGTCCCCGCGGCCGGATCTGGATTTTTTCAAAGAACAATCCAAAACTATGGTGGAGATAGAAGGCACGCCCTTGGTCTCCATACGAGATCAACAATTTTAGGAATTCCTGTAGGACGCCACTCCTGGCTTGTGTGAACTGAGTTACTTCGGGCCATGTACCGGCATAACGGCCCTCAATGTACCTCTGATAATCTTCACGTTTTGCCTCGGTTGTATGGATCAACAAATGGTTTGGGGCACCCGGCGTCCGCCGCCGCTGTGCCTCCATCAGCCACAAATAGTTCATCGAATCGGACACCAATATCGAAGGCTGTTGTGGCAACGGACGGGCGAGTTCGACCGCCAAGTCGGAGAGCGCCCCAGTATCCCGGGCTTTCGGAAAGTTGCGAATCGCAAGCCAAACCGGGGCCACGCACGCGCCGATCATGATCATTGCCAACAATGCCTGGCTGAACATCGGGGGCACCGAACTCTTGGGAGCATGTGCCCGATCTGGCGTCGCGCCGAGAACTAGCATGAACAATCCGAGAAAATAACCAGCGACCAGCGCCCCCAAATAATAGAAGGTCAGCATGGCTAATCCAACCTCTTGCTGAACCATCACCCGTGGGCTGAATGGCAGATCAAACATCATCAGGACACACCCAACCAACCACGTCAGTTTCAAGAGGTAAACCGCTCCGGTGGCAATTCCCCTCTCGATACTGCTCCCGCGAGTTCCCGCCCAACGAATGCCCATGGCAATCAATGGAAGAATACAAACCAGCCCCAACAGGAAAGCCTTCACCCTTGGCATCACGAGCAGGATCGTCTTTTGCGATATCAAAACCGTTTGCAAGCTGGTGAAGAACCCAGCATCAACACGTTTGGTGGCCACGATCCACAGTGGCATCAATGTGTAAAGGATTAGACCGCACGCACCCAAGCCGGTCAGTCGAAGGAGAAACCCAAAATTGAAAAAGGAGAAACCTCGGATCCAAATTAGGGCTGTTAAAAAGAAGGGGGTGTAACCAATCATCGCCCAATTGTTGGTAACTCCCAATCCATAGACGAACACCATTCGCCACAACCAACTTTCCCTCACGTCCAAGCGATATTCCAACAAGCACCGCACACAATAGCCAAATACCAATAGGTCGAGCATCTCCCCGGTCATCGACGTCGCATGCTCCCAGAAGCTCAACTGCAACCCAAGAATCGTCGACGCGAACACTGGGGGAACCCAGGCGAATCGAATATGCAAACTCGTCTCGTCGGCGTGGCCTCGCAACCGACCCTCCCGCGTCCGATCGTACGGCAAGAGCATCACCGACCGAACCAAGTTCGCCAGCGTAAGAGCTGCCAGAAGCGCCGCCAAGGCATTTGCCGCCATCGGATACAGTGCGGGTGAGAGCAACCGCAGCGGCAAGCAAATGAGAAATAGCAGTGGGTTTTGGTATGGCAGTTGCCAAAGCCAGCCGGCCGTTTGGCCGATTGCTTCCAGGTTTAATGGACTGAGCCACCGGCAGAGAGTGATCCCATAAAGGACCAATGCAGGCAGCGCGACCATCCACGGTAGTGTCCGAGGCGCGTGGCCGCGAGACATCGCATGCTTTTCATCCATAGGTTAGCGGTGAGCCGAGCATGACGACAGCAACCCAGTGCTGGCAACTCCAGAGGTTTCGGCATCGGTTAATTCTGGCAAACGAATTCCACAGTTCACTGACAAACTGACACTCATAATCATAAGGCTGCTCAATAAGTTCTCAACGGATTCACCTCCCGAGGATCAACATGAAAACGATTCAACATGCTATAGCAAAACATGTTATGAACTTAAAGTTTCGACATTTCTCCACGAAATCTCCCCCTATCCTGCCGCCAGCATCTTGCCAATTATCGAGTCCAAACTCGTCCGTGGCCGAAACTGCACGAAGTGCTCCAATTTTTTTAAACTCGGTTTGCGATGCCTCATATCCTCAAATCCGGGGGCAAGCGCGGTCTCATAAGGAATGAATTCCACCCCTGACGGCGAACCAGAAAACGCTCGTACGCGATCTGCCAATTCGAGAATCGTGACAGATTCATCACTGCCAACGTTGAAGATTTCACCGATTCCACCAGGACAATTCCTAAGTCGAATCAGGCTTTCGATTGTGTCTCCGACATAGCAGAAGCACCGGGTCTGCTGACCGTCCCCATAAACTCGCAGAGCCCGCCCGGATCGCGCCGCATCAATGAATCGGGGTAGCACCATACCAAATTGTCCCGTTTGCCTCGGACCCACGGTATTAAACAATCGGACAATGGTTACAGACAGCCCACGTTCCTGCAAGTAGGCGAGGGCGAGAAATTCGTCCATCAACTTGGAGCACGCATAACTCCAACGCCCCAAGGTTGGGGGCCCAATCAACAAATCATCGGTCTCCTCGAATTCGGTCCGTTGACTTTTGCCGTAGACCTCCGATGTCGACGCAAAAAGGACCGGCACCTTAGCCTGGCACGCTGCCGCCAATAACACCTCGGTTTCTCGCAGATTGGTTTCAATGGTTCGGATGGGCGAACGGACCACCAATTCAACGCCCACCGCCGCCGCGAGATGAAAAACGTATGATGCGTCCTCGATCACCCGGTTCAATCCCTCCAGCTCCGACACCTTGGACGAGATCACCCGCAGCCTCGGATCCCCGGCTACCGACGCCAGGTTGCGGAGATTCCCAGTCGAAAAATCGTCGATTACCGTCACGGAGTGACCATCCGACAAGAGTCGTTCCACCAAGTGCGATCCGATAAAACCGGCGCCACCGGTAACCACAACCGGGCGGGAATCAGTGTCAAGTTGCATGAATTGCGCTAATGCTTCCGCACTCGTCCCAAAAGGGCGAGGTCATTTCAATCCAGAATGCTTCGAATCAACTCCTATCGCCATCTACAGGCTGCGGAGCGCCCAGCCATCGAGCTGATTCGACCCGATCTCCCTCACTTAACATGCGGATCAATCGAGAGGGAGGTTCGTCGAGGAGTTCCTTAAACAGCGCCCGATCGGTTCGCTCCTGCAAGTTATATTCCTTCACACCACCAATGCCACAGGCAAACATTCGCAAAAACCCCTTGTAGCGCCTCGGCAAACCCAATAACCGAAACAGCCTGGAATCTGTGCCCTCGTCAACTCGTGGTTGCCCAGGTTGCCTTCGATCCAGGACCAGGTAACTGTAAGGCAGGCTCCGGAGATCGATCCCTGCCCGTTGTGCGAAGCGGACCCATCCGGAATCCGCATGGATCCCAGCGGGTGGCGGTGCGAAAAAGTGGCACCAGTGTGGTGTCTTACCCATCGTAGCCAGTCCACACACTCCGGAATGGGAACAAGGCGCCACCGCTCGGAAATCGTCACGCAACGCCTCACGAACCGCTATCAGTGAGTGGCTGTCCGCATGGGTGCCAGGTTCCACCCAGACAATCGACTGCGCCTGGCGCGCCAATCGGAGCAGTCGCTTCCGCTCGAACTCTGGCAATTCATTGAGAACATGGCTGACCACCAAGGTTCCAATCCCGCAAGATTCTCTGTCATCGCCTTCGGCAGTGAAGCAGCCCACCCCTTGCCGAAGGTTGTCCACCAAGGTCCCGTCGGATTCAGCCGGTGCCACCCGGATGTTAGGAAAGTCCCGTTGGAGCGCCGCGAGCGAATAATCGACCGCCAATCGCGATCGATCGAAGCAGCGCACTTCAGAAAAAGAAGTGGGACCAAAAGCCGCCAGGACACGTCGACAGGCAACCCCGCTTCCACAACCCCAATCCAATAGTGGCCCAGGCGGCGGTTGCCACGGACGCGCCCGAAGAGCTCCTAGAACAGCGTCCCATTTCCACCCGATTCGGGCGGCAAATGTGAAGTCATAATTCGCAAGATCTTTTTCGGACTTCCAGTAGGAGCGCTTTGAGGTTTGACCCGACAGAAAGCCCATTCGCAAACGGTCGAGGACCTGCCAATCAATCTCCTCCCAGGTCACGGCTGTGGCGGCTCCGGTGGTTGGTTGGTCGCGACCAGAAAGGAGTGAATCTGGGGGAGCGGCGGCATGGGCGGCGTCGACGAAAGTGAGCTCACCAGCCGTCGCCAAGCGGCGCGTTCATCCGGATCC
Source organism: Verrucomicrobiales bacterium (assembly GCA_005793375.1). Classification (GTDB taxonomy): domain Bacteria; phylum Verrucomicrobiota; class Verrucomicrobiia; order Limisphaerales; family UBA9464; genus SXSK01. The sequence goes on from SXSK01000054.1 coordinate 13,902, forward strand.
ATTTCCCGCCATCGAGCGGCACTTTGCAGGAATGCATTCCTCTCATTGGCGGACATGCCAGAAAATTTCCGAAACGCTGAGAGGCACCTCGACCTTTGTTGCGGCGGCATTTCCGCAAAGATTTTCAAGGTCTCCGCCATCTGTCGTCGCTCAACTTCGGACAATCGTCGAAGTGTCTTCTCCCGCTCTGACCGTGTGAGTTCAAAGAACTTATCAAATTCCGACATGGTCTTGGCCCGAACGGAATCTGGCAACTCCAACCACCGCTTGAACTGGGTCTCAAACGCCCGCCGATCCGCTTCAGGCAACTGGCCCAACAGTTCATCACGGCCGCTGGTAGGAGTTCGCTGAATCTGGATAAAATAGTTGAGTGAGCGCGGATTGGTGAGCAGGAATTGTCGCGCTTCGGCAGGCAATCCATCCCAAGACTTCAAGCGATCTTCCAGCAAACCCCGGTCTTCCTCGGGCGTTTGTGCCAGAAGTTGAGCTCGCTCCTTTGGCTCCGCCTGAAGCAGCGGCACCAATTGCTGGTGCAGTTGAAGAACTCGCAACAACAGCTCTCGTTCATTGGCAGACGCGGATTCAAATTGCTTGAGACTCACCCGGATTAACGCCGCGGCCTTCGGCGACTTCTGAGCAAGATACCTCTCACGAATTTCAGGTGAGGCCGACAGTAACTCTCGGATCTGCTCCACAGCCGGTTTCGGCAACGGGGGCTTGGCTGGCGGTGGCAACGGCGGCTGGGTCGTCTGGGCAGTCGCAATCGAACACATCAGGCTGAAAACGACGCTTTTGCAAACCCTCATCAAGCGACGACGAATCGCCACTCCGATCTTGCCGATTGAATGGGATTGTTGGTCTGTCGAAAATGAAGCCAGAGGACGCCTGCACCGTCGATCCGACTGTGGCGCCTCAGTTTTCGATCGCGTTTGCATAGGTTACTCGTTCAATGCGGCCACCAAACCCACGTAATCCAACCGCGCTTGGGGTGCCGACAATTGAATCGCCTCAAAATCGCGGAAAGTCTCCACCGCGGGTAACCGCGCTGCCTCCGGGGCCTCGGCCGCCCGCACCACCTGCAACAAATTCTCCGCCCGACGCTGCCGTTCCACGGTCCTGATCTGAAACATCAACCCCATTCCAAGCACCATCATGGCGCCCCCTGACACAGCGATTCGCCGCCAGAACCATAGCCCCCTCCAGCGTCCCCACCCTGCAGGAGACACTGCTCGATCGACTTGACGCTCTTCCAATCGAATTGCCTCGAGAACTTGGGAAGTGAAGTTCGAGGAGACCGGAGGTCGCGGCAACCGAGCCAGCACCTCCTCGAGAGCCAATTCCTCGTCCGTGCTTTCAACATCGCTTCGCGACATCGCTTCCGCCTTCAAAACCGCAACTTCTTCTGGCGTCAGTCGCCCCTGGTGCAAACGCTCTAACCGATGTTCCCAGGTTTTATTGGATTCCGCGTTCATGGCCTTGGTTTCTTCAACACCCACGGTATGGAATAGTTTCGTTCAGGTTTCCAACCAAACTCCGGTCTTCAAATACGGTTTTAAACGCCCCTTCAACGATTCACGAGCTCGATGAATGAGGGATTTTGTCGCTTGAACCGACAACGATAAAACCGTCGCGATTTCTTCATAACTCAATTCCCCTTCTCGACAGAGCAACAAGGCCGTCCGTTGCTTCTCTGGTAGTGCACCAATCGCCGAATCCACTTTTTCAACCAACTCGGCGGATTGTGCCATTTCGTCTGCAGAGGACAACCGACGATCAGGAATTTGATGAAAAGCCTCCGTACCGTCTTCAGACTCCCTGTCTAACGAAGAGGCCGGATGCCTTGACCGCCGTCGCAACTCGTTTAAGCACAAGTTTTTTGCCACCGTAAAGAGGAACGTGCTGAAGCGCGCTGACGGTTCGTACCTCGGGGCCGATTTCCAAACCTGCACAAAAACGACCTGCGCCAAATCCTCTGCCTCAGTTGCATCGGGTAAATGCCGAAACACAAAATTCATCACCGGTTGACGATAACGTTCAACCAAGGACGCGAAAGCAGCTGAATCACCCTGCTTAACTCGTAGCATCAGGGCGCTGTCCGTATCAGCTTCTGGTGGGCTTTTCATCGTCGCGGCGCCCATTCAACACCGGGAAACCGGTATGGTTTCAAGCCTTCGATTTCCGGAGTCGTGAATATTGCTGTGAATCGCAAAGCCAATTTACTCGCGATTCAGACACATTGCATCTTGCACTTTGACGCGGCCATTGCAACGTCCGGCCGCGCATGAAGTCAGTGCTCGATCAAGTTGTGGCGGCTGCGGATGAAAGGCTGGCTCTACCTCCTGGAAAGGCCTTCGATTCAGTTCGTTCTCATTTCAAGAAATACATCGAAACTCAAACCAAATGGCTCCGTCTGCGCCATAACGCCGGCATGGGAGGGCTGGAAGTCTGTCGAGCCCGCGCAGCAATCATCGACGTTGTCATGCGCAATCTCTTGAAAGCGCTTTGGCCCGCCAATGCCAAGCCGATCGGCTTTGAAGCCTTCGCCCTGGTGGCCACCGGTGGCTACGGCCGCAGTGAGCTAAACCCAGGAAGCGATATTGATCTGCTGTTCCTCGAAGGCGGTGGTGTCATCAAGGAGGACGGCTCCACCCCACTTTCTAAACTACCGCCAACCTTCGTGCAGGAATTGTTTGATATCGGGCTCGAACCGGGAGACCACGCCACACGCACCATCCATCAGTGCACTGAACTCGCCAACCGCGATATCGAAACCAAGACATCCCTCCTTGAGGCCCGCCTGCTCGCTGGGGATGCCAAACTTTTCGGAAGGCTCCAACAGGCAGTCCAAGAGAAATGCATCCGGGGTCAAGAGGACGAATACATCCAGGCTCGATTGGAGGATCAGGTTGCCAGGCGTGCGCGCGCCGGCAATCAGGTTGCGATGCAGCAACCCAACATCAAAAATGGTGTGGGCGGCCTGCGCGATTTTCAGAACTTACTTTGGATGGCACTGGTCCGATATGGTGTCGGCACGCTGGCGGGCCTCGAAGAACGAAGCATGCTCGATGCCAAAGAACGCAAGGAACTGGAGGAAGCCTACGATTTCCTGCTTCGCAGTCGCACTCAATTGCACTACCTCACCGGGCGCTCGGATGTTCTCACCCCCAACTGGCAACCCGCCGTTGCGGCAGGCCTTAAGTTCGAGGGTTCCCCCCGCATACGCACTCAAAAATTCATGCGTGCCTATTACACCCACGCCCGAAATGTTTTCTTGATCACTCGCACCCTGGAACAGCGGCTGGCCCTGAAGGCAACCTGGCAAACCAAGCCTACCTGGCGAGATTTACTACGGCTCCGCCGCCGTACCCCTTCAGCCTCTCAGGAAGTCGATGGGTTCAAGATCATCGGCACGGAACTGCATTTCGTGGATCGTCGCGTACTGAATGCCCAACCGCGCCGACTCATGCGCGCCTTCCTCCATGCCCAGCAACGCGGACTCACCCTCCATCCGGATCTGGCACAACTGATGCGCCAACAAGTCGGACTCGTTGACGATTCGTTCCGGCGAGACGACCACGTCAGGGAATCCTTTTTTCAAATCCTGAACAATCGAGGACACGTCGCCCCCATCCTTCGCGCCATGCACGAAGTGGGATTGTTGGGCCAATACATTCCGGAATTCGGGCGGCTCACCAATCTGGTACAGCATGAGCATTATCACATTTACGCTGTCGATGAGCATACGTTGATGTGTATCGAGAAGCTCGACCGTGTCTGGAGTTCCACCACGACTCCCTATGATCGTTATAATCCACTGTTCAGAAATCTTGTACGCCCCTATGTGCTCTACTTGGCCTTGTTGCTGCATGATTCCGGGAAAGCCTTCGATACAGGTGCCCATGCCGAGATTGGCGGGAGACTTGCCTTTAAAGTCGCCGATAGACTCCACCTAGATGGGGCAACCACCCACATACTGCGAGTCCTAATCGAACAACACCTCACCATGGTCCGAACAGGTCAGACCCTGGACCTGGACGACCACGATGTCATCCGCGAGTTCTGCAGTCATATCCAAACCCAGGAAACCCTGGATTTGTTAACACTGCACACCTTCACGGATTCCATGGGCACCAGTGAAACGTTATGGACAGGTTTCAAAGACTCATTGCACTGGCTGCTCTACCACCGGGCGTCCGAACAACTCAAGGGGGACACACTCGCGGTGGTGGTGGAACAACGACAACGGGAAATTCTCCTGGAAGAAACCCGAAAACTGCTGCCGAAGACTTGGGATCCAAATGAAATCCCGGGGCACTTTCAGGATATGCCAGCCCGCTATTTCCAAATCCACGCTCCTCGCGACATCGCGCGGGATCTGGCCATGGCTCATGAGTTCTATCATCTTCAACGTGACGACCCAGCCCCTGAAGACGCATTGGTGCCAGTCATTCAGTGGCACGATGAACGGGATCGCGGGTACGCCGTGGTTCATGTCTGCACTTGGGATCGAGCAGGGCTGTTCAGCAAGATCACGGGAGCCCTCGCGGCCGCCTCCTTGAATATTCTTGGAGCCCAAATCTTTACCCGCCGTGATTTCGTGATCTTCGACGAGTTTTATGTCACTGACGCGCGCAACGGAGAACTACCCTCCAAATCGTCGCGTCAACAATTCGCCAAAATACTCAATGATGTGTTGCACGGGCGATTTGACCTCACATCCGCAATTCAAAAGACCAAACTCTATCGACCCTTATGGCAGGGCGTAGCCGGCGATCGAATTGAAACTCACGTGACGGTTGACAACCACGCTGCGGCAGATCGCACACTGATCGCAGTGGAGACCGAGGATCGTATTGGTCTGTTGTACGCCATTTCAGCCGCTTTGGTCGAATTGAGACTCGATCTGATCCTGGCGAAGATTGTCACCGAGCGAGGCGCTGCCATCGATAGTTTTTATGTGACGGAGATTGGCGGCGGTAAAATATTGGACCCCGCACGGCGCGAATTGGTTGCCGAGGCCATTCGAAACGCCATCGTAACGCTTGAATGAGCCGTGGCTAAGCAACCCATGAAGGTCACTTCAGTCCTTTTGATCGGTGGGAAATCCAGCCGCATGGGACAGGATAAAGCCATGCTGCAAGTGACCGGAGAGCCGCTCCTGGAACGTCAGTTGAGGGTTCTCAAGGAAGCTGGAGCGAATGAAATTCTACTGTCTATCGGACAGCAATGCCCGGGAAGGCCGACCCTTGATCCCAGCATTCGGGTGGTGACCGATCGGTTGCAAGACATTGGCCCACTGGGGGGCATCGATGCTGCCTTCAGTCTCATGAGCGGAACTCATTTGCTAGTACTCGCCGTGGATCTTCCTCAGATGAATTCACCCCTACTCCAACTCCTGATTCACCGGTCCACGGTTTTTCAAGGTGTAGTGCCTCGGGTAGCACATCAGTTAGAACCGTTGGTGGCCGTGTATCCAGCAGCCGCCAGAACGGTCCTTGGTGAACAACTCGATCGCGAACAGTTCTCGGTCGCTGAGTTTGCCCGGCATTGTCATTCGGTCGGACTCGTCCAGTTCTGGGATGTCCCAAAAAGTCTAGATCGGGGCTTCCTCAATTGGAACCAACCGGGAGATTGGTCCGGCCTTAAGGAACCTGCGGCTCGACCTTGATGCGCCAGAATCGATGGTTCACCGGCGCTGGCAGAATGAAGCTGCCTTCCGAATTCAGCGATGTCATTGACTCGACCATTTGCCAAACAACCGGACCCAAAGTGTCAGTCGACTCAACAGAATACTGGCGGCCAGGAATTGCGCTAAAGACCAATCGAGCTTTGGTTCCGTCTGCAATGGTGCGCACCATGGGGGCATCCAACACGGTTAGCACCGCCTTAGTGCTGGGAACCGATGCACCGCCGCCGGTAACCACCACACCATACTCGCCACCGTCGGCAGGAGCCACGGGATCGAAAACCAACGAAGCACCGATTTCCCCTGGAATATCGGCTGCGCCTCGCTTCCATTGGTAACGCAATTCCTGACCCGTGGCCGCCACGGAAAGCATCACCGTCTCTCCCGCGTGTACCGACCTGGAACTGGGGTGAACCGAAATGATCGGTGGTGTCATCGGATCCATGATGGTCAAAGTGAGCGTAAATGAAACGGACTCACCCTGGCGGTTCGCATGGCGCCACGCTTTCACATTCAAAGGCCAGACACCGGCTCTTGTCGGCGTACCGGTGATCTTCCCATTGGAGAATGTCAGGGTTAACCCCGGTGGCAGGCCGTTTGTGCCACGTCGAAATGTCGCGGTGGGAATCTGAGGTTCGTCGTTTAAATCCCACGCATCAACCGGATAGACTTCGGGCGGATTCTTGGCTTCCGCAACCACGATCGAGTAATCGACCAATTTGACCTTGTTAGTTCCTTGGATGGTTGGCTTGCTCATCAATACCACTGGAGCCGAGGCGGCCGAGACCGCATGGTAATTCCCCGCGACAGCTACCGCGGCGGAAATCCACTTCAACACAATGAAAAACGGGGTGGCTGTCAGCGCCGGCGACGTGATGGCAATCCTCGATGCGAGCGGCGTCAATTGAATGACGAGCGCCAGGACGATCGAGGGTAGTTTCGAAATCTTCATGATTATCGGTGTCTGGGACACACAAATACCCAGGTACTCAGGTGCATCGCGCACAAACACCATTGCATTCCTACGCTAAGGCCGACTCCTCGGAGGCATTAGACTTCTCTAAGCCCTACTCTAGCGACCCCTACTTCTTGCGCGATCGGTCCAGCTTCTCCTGTCGGGTTCGTTCTTTCTTGTCCACTTTATCTCTTTCCCGCTGGGCCTGTTCCCGACTCTTGCGATCGTCCTCCGCAAAATCTTGCTCCAGTTTCTGGATGGTTCCCGAATCCAAACGGGTTTGTTCGGTGTAGGCCGCCAAATCGGCCGGTTTTGGAAGAATTGTGGGTCGCACCAGAATCATCATTTCACTCTTGGACTTGCTCGCATTTTTGCTCTTAAAGAGATTCCCAAGGAGTGGAATATCCTTCAGCAACGGCACACCGCTGTTGCCGACCGAACGATTGTTGTCCAGGAAGCCACCCAGCAAGATCACATCGCCCGTGCGAACCGTGACCACCGCGCTGGCGCTGCGCTTTGAGGTTGTCGGAGGAATGCCACTTGCCGGATCAAAGGTACCGCTCACCGCATCAATGTTCTGAGAGATCTCCATGACGACCAAGTTATCCGGCGTGATGAATGGTGTGACCTCTATTCCGATACCTACTGGCAGTGACGTATAATAGAAACTGTCCTGGCCACCGAAACTAAATCCGCCCTGCCGATAGGGAAGCTCGCTGCCGACAAAGAAACTGGCCGGGACAGAGTGGGACGTAATGATTCGTGGGCGTTGGATCAGGTCGATTCGACTATCCGTGGCAGCGGCGTTGAGCGCAATGTCCCATTTGTTCCCCAAGATCGCTGAATACCCGAAGCCTGAACTGCCCGGGTAGATTGAGCTGATGCTGCCGTTGGTCGCGGCACTGCCTAACGCCCCCTGCAAGAATCCGATGCCGCCGTTTAACGGATTGTTGGAATTATTGACCGTGCCACCTCCGGCGATCTTATCGTCGAAGCGTTTCGGTCGCTGTCCCGCCGAGATACCATAGTTCCATCCATCGCTGAGGGACACATTCATCACGATTCCTTCAACCAGGACCTGGGCAAGCAATGTATCTACCTTCTCCACCACCTTCTTGATCTGCTCCATGTCTTTCTTGGTGGCATACACCAGGAGGGAATTTGAACGCATGTCAGGAATGATGCGGGCATCGTCCACCAAGGAATGCTCCGGCTTCTGACCCGGAGCTGTCCCGGCGGCGCGATTCGCACCCGCCAGACGGTTCTGAAAACTGGGTTGTTGAGTCACCGCCGCTTGAAATGGACGAATATCTCCCGACTGCGGTGCCATTTCCTCCGATTGGGGTTCGACACCATTCGAGAATTGGTTAAAACCGCCACCATAGCGGCCGCCACTATTAAAACCGCCTCCAAAGGACGAACTGCCGCCGCCGCGACCAAGTCCGCCGCTGGATCCCCGTCCAAACCCCCCGCCGCTGGAACCCATCCCACCCCGACCGAAGCCACCCTGCCCGCCCGACCCAAATCCAGAGCCCCCGAATCCACCCCCCATGGCACCACCGATACCGCCGCCGATGCCGCCGCCGATGCCGCCCCCTCCGGCAGCGGATCCACCGATGACTCCACTCAAGGTCTGGTAGATGTCTTCAACCCGCCCATAACGAATTGGGATTACTTCGAGGGTGTAGTCTTCCTCAATGATCACATCCACTTTCTCGATGACCTCCAACATTCGTTTGATGTTGATGGCGTAATCCCGAAGGACCAGTGTGCTGGTGCTTTCCAAGGCGACGATATTGTTCGGATTCTTGGAAAACGGAGTCAGCGCATTCACGATCTCACCCGGCTTCACATGCTTTAGCTGAACGATCGTTGTCATGAATTGGGAGGCCTCCGGGAGATCTCCCTTACCCTTGGTGGTGAACGCGGCGCCTTCCTGTTGAGCTTGGTTGTTTGGAACCACGGTAACAAACTTCTCTCCTGTGGGTATGGTGGTGATGCCATTCAGTGCCAAGACCGTGTCATAGGCCTGCAACAACTCCGAATCGGTCAGAGGCGAGTTCTGCTCGAAGTTAATCTGAACCTGCGTCAGCGTTTGTGGACGCAGAATCGTCTTCCCCAACTTCTTTGCGTAAACCTGAGACAGAAACTGGTCTAGTGGCATGTTTACCAACCGAACATGCCCCTGGGCGCTGATGAAAACATTGGTCGAACGGGTGGCATCCGGATTGGTTGCCGGATTGAACCCCGGAACGATCGGGGCATTTGCCGCCGGGGCTGTCCCCGGAGCGGTTCCCGGCACTGCCGCACCAATTGGAGCAACACCCGGCTGCAAGGAGGGCACCTTGGCGGGTTGGGTTCCTGGAGCCGGAACAGCCGCAGTTCCTGGTGATGCGGACGGCGCCGTCGGAGCAACCGTCGCCGTCGGCGGATTCACCGTTGCTGGAGTCGTCGGTGGCGTGGTCGCCGCAGCCGCAGGGGGAGTCACTGTGGCCCCTGTTTCACCCAATGGACGCGCCGGAACCGATCGCGGAAAAGTCCTGGGAACCGCTGTGCGATTCGTCCTTGCCGGAACCACCGGCGACGGCACTGCAGCTGGCGCCGGCACCTGCCCGGGTGAAACCGCCGGAGCCAGTGGCACTACCGCAGGTTGCTTGGGCGACTTTAGTTGCACCGGTGGCGCATCGTCTTGGGCCAGCAGGCCATACGCCAAGCCCATGCAGACCACCAACGCCGGGAAAAATCGTGTGTTCATTCAGTTGCGAGTGCTTTTTGTTGGTAGATTCGTGGCGGTTTGAGGTCCACGGGGCTGCACCACTTTGGATGCAGGCTTGTTGGTTGCCGCGCTCGGAGTGACTTTGGCTGCGGGAAGTGGTGTCTTACGCTGAAAACTGGCTACCAGCGTCAGACTCGCCTTGAGCTTTCGCTGACTTGGATCCAATCCAAGATTGTTCATGCCACGAACTCGAATCATGGCATCACTCATGCCTAACTCATAAAGGAAGTTCACCAATTCCGCCTCCCCTCCATTCACTTCTGTCGAGTAAATCACTTCATCAAAGAATTGATTGGTCTGCCCCCCGAGACCACGGCTGAATGATGTCACTTGGCGAATGCTGTTCAGCGTGACCCCGTTGAGCGTGGCCTTTTGCTGGATGACACTCATGACATGCGTGGCCCGTTCGCCATCTGGCAAATCAAGAATGTTGGCGCCTTCATTCCGTTTGAGCTCCGAGATCCGATGTTCATATTTGGATTTTTGATTAATCTCCTTCTGAAACAGGTCGTTTTTCCCCTGCGTCTTGTTCAAGTCATCGGTCACCTCGCGCCACTGCTTGAAGTACGGCACAATGATCAGATAGTTGAGCAGCAGCAGCAGGATTACGGACCCGACCACCACGAAGCGGCGTTCGTGCGGCTGCAAATTCAATTTGTCAAACAACGTGGTCATTGGCGCTCCGAACGACGTAATTGAGCCGAGAGACGCCATTGCGCGATTTGCCCCTTGGCTTCAATGGAATCCGTCTTGACCAAGGTAAACAGCGGCTGCCCCCCGGCGCTCGCCGCGCGTAATGACTTCTCGTAGGTTCCAACCTCAGAGGTCGAATCCTGCGGGACGGTTCCGGTCAGGGTCAGGGTTTTGCCCTTGTCAAAAGTGAACGACGTCAAAACTAGATCGGTAGGCAGACTATCGGCGGCGGCCTTCCAACTATCCAGGGCCGCAAACTTGAGGGTGACTTGGTCCTCAAGGATCGCCACCTGCTCCTTCAGTTGAAGTGTATTGGTATATTGTTTCCCCAGTTGCACTGCCTTCGATCGCTCGTCGTCCAACTGACCATTTTTTTGAAAAAGCCACGCGAGGTAGCCTAGGACACCCACCGCGTAAACTAATCCCAGCACCCCCAACCCGCGCATCCAAATGCCATCGATGAATTGCTGCCGATTTCGCTGCAACAACTCCTCCGGGATCAACCCACCCACCAAGGGGCGGAGCGCATGGCTTGCGGTCAATTCCGCGATCACGTCTGGATTTGAGGCAGGGCAAATCTCAACCGACTGTCCTGACCACTCCGTAAGTGGCCCTTCCAACGCACTCGCTGTCGCCGCGTCCGTGACCAAAAACACCTTGGGGATCGAAGACAACCACCCACCCATCTCCGCAGCCCAGGTGGATTGGGTCAACTGGCCTATTAAGGCTGGTGCCGCTTCAGCCCCCGCGGAAAGCTGCGAGAGCGATACCTCACGGAGCACCCCGCCACTCCACCATGCCGTCAGACACAACGTGAGGTTCAATTCATTGCGAAGCAGCAACCAAAGCCCATCTGGGCCGGTTGCCGATGCCCGCAGTTCTCGCATCAAAGGAATCTCCAGCCGGTCTGCCACAAATCCGGTGCTTTCCAATCGACCCAAAAACTCTTCCACGACCCTCCTCTCGACAATCGCAACAATCGCCGTCTGCTGCTTGCCATCCGCGTGCGGAATGGATTCCGCCGTCCAAACAATTTGATTCGTGGGCAACGGCGAGATGCGCTCGAGTTGAAACTCGACTAAGCCCGCCAGTTCCGAAGGATCACTTGCAGGAAGCTGAATGGTCCTCATGAACACGTGTTCTGCAGGCAAGCCCCCGATGTTTAACCGTGGAACTAGTAGCGAAACCCACGTTTTTCGAACCCACTTCGCCGGTGGCTTTCGATCCACCGGAAATTCCAAACGTCCACCCTTATGGACCCGTTCTTTGCCTGCGGCAAACTGCCAGAGACGCCTTGTGTCCGGCGACATCTCGAAGATCGTACAGTTTTTCCAGCGTGGGGATTTCACAGAGGCTTTCAGGATTCAGAAATGATTCCAAACTGGTTTACACTCAAGTCATCGCCGCTTTCTCGTCGCCAATCAACCCTCGGAAATGTTCTTCGGTTTGGGTCACACGAAGCACCTCTTCCACGGTGGTGATACCTCCACGAACTTTTCGCCAGCCGTCTTCACGCAGGGTGCGCATCCCAGCTGCCTTCGCCTCATGTCCAATAGTGGACGCCGGCGCGCGATTCATAATCAAGGGACGCAACTTTTCAGTCACCAGTAGCAGCTCATGAATGCCGGTTCTACCTTGGTACCCCAACTGCCGACACTCCTCGCAGCCAACGCCTTTGCTGAAGGTTGTCGACGCGATGTCTCCCTCTGGAAATCCGACTTTGAGGAGGTAAGCGCGGTCGAGATTCTGAGGGCGTTTGCAATGCGGGCAAATCGTGCGCACCAATCGCTGAGCCATGACCGCCTCGATCGAAGAAGCCACGAGGAATGGTTCAATCCCCATATCGATTAAGCGAGTAAAGGCACTTGAGGCATCGTTCGTATGTAGCGTGCTGAAAACTAAATGGCCCGTCAGGGCCGCCCGAATGGCGATCTCGGCCGTTTCCAAATCGC
>SXSK01000055.1 GCA_005793375.1 Verrucomicrobiales bacterium
CGCCGTGTTTGCCGGCATGATCGGCGTCACCGGATTCGGGCTGTTCCTCACACCCGTCTTCTATGTGGTGCTCATGAATCTCGGCTTGCGCAAGCCAAAGGACGGCACCACGCCGTCGTCCAAAAGAACCTTGGGTGGTTCCAGCGATCCGTTGCCGGCAGCCGGTGCCGTCGGCATCGTTCTCGGCCTGTTGCTTTTTGCACCCTACAGCCAAGCGGCTCTCTGGAAGATTGGGCCTGATTATCAGAGGCCCACCAATACGGTGCCTGCGGAATTCCGCAATGTTCCGGCGAATTGGAAATCCGCGGTGCCAGCCGATGCCCAACCCAAGGAACAATGGTGGGAGGTGTTTGGAGATTCAGTTCTCAATTCGTACATCGAACGTGCCACGACGAATAACCAATCGCTGAAGGCCGCCTTATCCCGGTTCGACCAGGCTCGAGCATCCGCCCGTTTGACTCGCGCCGACCTTCTACCGTCGTTGGTTCTCAATCCCAATGGAGATCGGTTGCGGTTTTCTCCCAACCAACAACCCAGCTTCGGGGCGCTGACGGCCACGACGATGCGAATGCCGCTGGATTTGAGCTACGAAGTCGATCTCTGGGGCCGCGTACGCCGTGCCTTCGAAGGAGCGCGCGCAGAGGCCCAAGCCTCGGCTGCGGATCTTCACAATGCCCTGCTCAGCATCCAGTCCGAGGTCGCCCAAAATTACTTCACCTTGCGTCACCTCGATCGTCAGCGAGAGGTCGTCAGGCAATCAATCGACCTACGGCGCGAGGCACGAGAAATTCTCAATTCACGTGTCCAAGCCGGCACCGCCCCCGAATTGGATCTCGCACGCGCTGAAACTGAAATCGCCTCGGCCGAAGCGAATCTGATTCGATTGGAGCGATCCCGCAGTTCCGTGGAGAACGCCATAGCGATCCTCTTAGGAACCCTGGCGCCCGATTTTCAGGTATCAATCACAGAGACACCCAATTCAACCATTCCAACGGTTCCACCAGCCCTGCCTTCGGAATTGTTGGAGCGACGTCCCGACGTCGCCAGGGCGGAACGTCAACTCGCTGCCGCTAACGCAAGGATCGGCGTGGCAAGGGCCGCTTACTTTCCATCACTGCGAATCACGGGTTCAGCCGGGTACGTCAGCGCCGAGTTGGACTCCCTGTTCAATTGGGACAGCCGCGTCTGGTCGTTGGGACCCAGTCTTTCCATCCCACTCTTCAGCGGCGGGCGCAACCGCGCAACTCTCGAACGTGCCAGGAGCAGTTACGATGAAGCCATTGTCTTGTATCGTCAGCAGGTGCTGGTGGCATTCGCCGAGGTTCAGGACCAATTAACCGCACTGAGACTGCTGAGTTCCGAAACCGAGGCTGTCCAACGCACCGTGCGAGCCGCCCAGCGAACCGCTGAACTAGCGCGTGCGCGATATGACGGCGGAATTGCGAGTTATCTCGAAGTCATCGAATCCCAACGCACCCTGCTGTCGGTGAAACTCGAATCCGCCAACGTGCAAAACCAGCGACAGATCGCCACGGTGCAACTCATCAAAGCCCTGGGTGGCGGTTGGGCAAACGCTGTGACGCAATAGCACCCCACCGGGTGTCGAAAGAGTGGCATTTGAGTTTCAAGGTTGAAATCTGTGCCCGGATGAAATCAATGTGCATGGGTTGCTTCCCACGACCATTTCCCCATGGAGGCATTCTGAAATGGCTGCATGAAAAACGAGAAACCAGTCTCAGGCTCGGGTCCGGTGTCGTCCAAACGAGTTTCTTGGATGGCACCTGTCCTGACTGTGCTGGTCCTCACGATTGCCGCCGGACTATATTTCCTCGCCTATGTGCCTTCGAGGAACGCGAACATGGTGGCACAAAAGTTCCGAGTGCTGGGCGACATTAGTTTTCAGATCGAAGAATCCGTGGTCAATCTCCACCGATCCTTCACGAACAGCGTCGGTGCATCTACAATCTCGCCGGCGGCGATTACAAGCCGCCTGGAACTCATCCGACCACCGATCCGCTACGATTCCACTTCGTTGGGAACATTTCTCATAGCCAGCAAATTCACGGCACCACCCTCACTACGAGTCCAGGCCGCTGGGATCAATTCCTTCCTATCCCTGAAATACTCGCAGACCCAGCCAGCAAGTGCCTTCACGGCATCACCCGCACAACAACCCCAGGCCGCTGGCACCAATTCCTCCCCATCCCTGAAACCCTCGCAGACCGAGCCAGCAATTGCCTTTGAACTCAACGTGGAGTTGGTGGAGTTGCTGCGTCCCATTGTATCATTGGGCGAATTCCAAGATGTACTGCTGATCCGAGATACTGGCGACGTCTTGTTCCAATGGTCTCAATCGACACCGCGCGCAGCCAATTCACTCAACGCCTCCGACCTGATTATTTCGCGCCTGCCAAAGCCTGCTGAAAAGTCGGAGAAACCAGAACTCGGCCAAGCCACCAGTTCCTGGGAGATCCAACTCGCTGGCGATCGGTTCAAGGTCTTTGCGACCCCACTGTTGTCCACCTTTGGCAAAGCGGAGGCGAGCAGCGGGTGGTTGATTTGTGGGATGGTAAGAACCCGGGAATTCACCGTGGAGACCTGGACGATGCCAACCCACTGGATGATCGCCTACGGTTTTGCCTCCGTCGGTGTATTTTTGATCTGGCCGTTTCTCAATGTGGCTGCGGGTGGCCTCCGCGGGAGTGTTTCCAAGTTTCAAGTTGCCTGGCTTCTGGCCGCGGCTCTCGCCACCTGTGTGGCGTTCAATTTGCTGATCCTGTACTGCCACACGTACCTCTCAGGCCGCAGCGATCAATCAGACCAACTCAAATCGCTCGCGACGAATCTAACGGCCAACCTCTCCAAGGAACTGGCCAAACTCGATGATTGCATGGATCAATTGGATCAAAGCCTCTTGAGACAGGTCGCCACCAATTCCGCTGGCCCGATTTGGGAAAGGAGCGAGATGTATGCCACCGAAACAGCCCTCTCGAACTACCCCGTTTTGATCGACATCAGTTGGGTCGCCAGCAATGGGGTTCAAATCGCCAAGTGGACCCCATCCGCCAGAGTTCCCGCGTTGACCGACGTCTTCAGCCGCGACTATTTCCAAAGCCTGATGCGTGGCTGGGCCTGGAAACAAGGCTTGGCCTTCACTACCCATCAGTTCGCCTCCTCCAACCGAAGCAGTGCTTCCAAGGATTTCTACCTCGACAGTGTCTTTTCCATGACTCGCAGCGAAAATGTCGCGATCTACTCCAGGCGCTTTCCCGACGCGATCAATTGGCCCACCAATCGCCACCTCTGCCCGGTGGAATCACCGGCCATATCCTTCGTCAGTTTCAAGCCATTGTCCCTCTTCGAACCTCTGCTCCCTACTGGCATGGGTTATGCCATTCTTGAACCCAGCGGCAAGGCCCTGTTCCATTCACGTTCCACACGGAATCTTCGCGAGAATTTCCTCAAAGAAATCCGCGGAGATTTCCGACTTCAAGCTGTCATCCATTCTCGCACCCCGGCTACCTTAAGCACTTGGTATTTTAACAACCGCCATCGAATCCACGCCGCCCCAATTCGAGGAACCTCCTGGACCTTGGTGACCTTTCAAGACACTCGTGGGTTCGCCAACGCCCACCGCAATATCCTGCTGGTCACCATCCTCTTTGTGGCCGCTTTTTATGCCGCGCTCATCGCCCTGGTCTCGACCTTCATCGGAATCTGGAACCATGGAATCCGCCGATTCATCTCGAAATCTCAAACACCCTTCCGGCCGCATGATTGGTTCTGGCCGCAGATTACAGGGAAGACACCGCAGAAGGAATCATGCAAAAAGAACCTGCCGCGATGCCTCGAGATAGCATGGACCTTTTGGTCGCAACGGCCCATGCGGCTCCGATATCTCGTAGTACTGGGTGCGACCCTGCTCATGCTCGCGCTGTTCCCCACCTACCTGATTTATCGATCTGCTTACCTCACCGAATCCGATGCCTATGGTAAGGGCATTTTGTTGCACCTGGTTCAAGACCTGCAACGACAGGACACCTGGAGATCTCCCGACGCAAGCCGCACTCGAGTGACTCGGCAGACCCTTTCGCCTGAAACCATCAACTATTGGAGGAGTGTCCGGGCTTGGCGTGCATCGCATCTATGGAACCATTACTCAGCAATTTTCTATGGAGCCACCGTCACGCCCACGGGCTCAATCCCGTGGCCCAAGAGCAGCGCGGAGTCGGCAGGATGGTTTGAGCGACTGTACGCACAGTCTCGACCACTGCTGAATGAGATCGATTTAAATTCCGCCGGTCTATTCACCACCAATGCCATGGATTTCTCTTGGTCCAGCCAACGATTCCATCATGGGGAACTTCTCCTGACAGTCCGTGATCACGCCGGCACCAACCAGGCGGTTGAAGCGAGATCGGGAACACCCGGCAGCAGTTGGAATAGCTTGTATTCCATCCCCTCGCCGCACCCGGATTGGAAATGGCTCCGTGGCCTGGGGCTCATCGCCTCTACCGTTGCTCCATTTTTTATCGCCCGATTCTTCGCTCAAAAAATTGTTCTTTTGGATCTGCCAACGAGGTTGCGTTTCCAACCACCGCAGGAGGCTGTGATCGAGGTTTTCGACCAGATCACCACGGCGATCCCGTTGATCGAAAACACTTCCCAAGCCTTCGCGAGTGTTGAGGCAACACGGCTTCACCCGATGAGCCACTCACAAGTCAAGCAGTGGATGACTGAGGACGAACCCCCGATTCCCGAAGAATCCCTCGTGCTCCTCCTGCCAGATGTCTCCCTGGACCACGCAAGGACGTTTCAAACCGCCCGCGAGCTTCGGGGACATCACGGGACCGTGGCGCTGGTTCGTTCGATGGAACAGAACTTCGCGTCGACTCACGCCGATTACGAACTCCGGATCCGCGTTGCCAGTGAGATAACGTTGCGATGGCAGGCCTTCTGGTCCCAGTGCAGCCCGATGGAAAAGCTCACCATGTATCAGATCGCACAAGACGGTTTTGTGAACCCGGATCGCCCGGAATTGCGCGTGTTGATCGATCGAGGCTGGGTACGATTCCACCCCGAACTTCAACTTCGCAACACCAGTCTAAAACGATTTGTTCTGGCAACCTATCGTTCGAAAGAGGTCGAGACACAGTTGGACGAGACCGAGGTATCTGGTTCGTGGTTGAACTGGCGATCCATTCGAGGCTCGATCGGAGTTGCCATCGTCATCATTGCCATCTTCGTATTCCTCACCCAAGGGGAGATCTGGCAACTGGCGATCGCGGGCGCCACCGCGGTAGCCAAACTCTCAGAAGACCTCTCCAAATTCCGCGGTCTATTTAGTGGAATCAAATCCAGTTCGAGTGAATGAAACCGCCGACTTGAATCTCTCCTTTATCAAAGACCTTCGACCGCTCTTTTGGAGTGCCGGCAGTCCTCTGACACTTCCCCCCCAAGTATCCCATGCGGCGGTGCCGGTAACTCGAAGATGCGCCCGATACCCACACAGATCCCATTTTTAAGTCGCTTTAACGGATATTTTAGACATGATCACTATCTGAATATCAGTCCGAGTAAAACAATCAGTAACCGACCCGAATTTCGGGTGTCATCCACATCAATGCCTGCTCATTCCTCAAGCCAATTCGATGTCGGCATTTCCCGCCGCCGACTCATCAAACACATTGTCGCCGGCACCGCCGTGTCGTCGGTTTTGGGGCGGCCATGGTTGGCATCATTGATAGCTGACTGCACCCCGGTCCAAGCCGGGGCCGGAATTTTGCGTGTCAAATTGAGCGAATTCCCAGCATTACAAAATGACGGCGGCGCGGTGCGTTTATCGCTAAATCCATTCGTCGCCTCAAGCACCAGCGTTACGCCATTCTACCCAGTCTTGATCAATCGGGTCGCTGCCGGCAATTTTGTCGGACTGAGTTCTCGATGCACCCACATGGGCTGCGTCGTGAGTGCATACGACGAAGGCTCCGGCGGGTGCTTATGCCAATGTCACGGTTCACTTTTTGCGATTGACGGTCGCCGCCTCTCAGGCCCAGCCAACAGTGCCCTCACGAAGTACCGACTATTTTTTGATGGAGTAGACCAACTCTGCATCGAGATACCCGGGCTAGGGTTCTCGGTCACTCCGTCCGTGGCTGACAGCCCTGTAGGGCCTCGGATCCGACTTCAATTCGCCGCGAGACGAAACGTCAACTACGAGATCCATTATCGGAAGTCGATTTCCGAAGCTGGAATCGTGGTGACGTTCTCTAAAACTCAAGATGGCACGGCAACCGAAACGGTACTCACCCCAACCAGCAACGGGACCGCGACTATATTCGTCGATCGGCCTGACGGATCTGGGTTTTATAGCGTATCGATCCAGACCCTGGAAGAGTAACAGTGAACGAGGCTTGGGCGTAAAGAAACCCATTCAACCCGCTCGAAGCCTTGTATGGCAGTATTGCATCGATCGCATTCTGGTCGGTTCTCCGGACAAATCGGGACTCCTGCTTGGCTTGGATCTTCCATCGGTTTTGAAGCAATCCCCGATGGCCAGTCCGTCGAGGCTAGGCCCGGAACGGAGTTCAGGCGAGCGCTTCGAAATTCCCAGGGATTGTCTGCACGCCCGCTTTTTCGATCAACTCTATCGATGCGTCCCCTAATTGGAGGGTGATATCTTGAGCCTTATCTAAAACCGCCAAGCTCATGTCGTTCCGGGCCTTTTGGGCTTCAAGAACGCTTTCCATCAATTGCACCGCCACCGAAGGTCTCGAAACAGTCATACCTCAATGAATCGGCACGCTCGGACGTTACTTGAGTCCTTTCGAATCTCAATCAGGATCCTGAAGAGGCTTTCGCTCGGACTTGCTGTGATGCAATCATACTGAACATGCGATGTCGCCAGTACGGGATGGGCGCCATGAACAGTGTGCCCGTCCCCTCATAAATGCGAACAAAGCCCTCCCCCGAGGTCATCGAACTGAAGAAAGACTTGGTGGCCTTCTGGGCCGAGTACCGAATGTCACCGGACCGTGCCAGCACATAGTTCCCATCGACCGTCAGTCGGTCGTTCTGAAGCTGCACGACCTCCACCGCTCCTTGAGATCGCAAGACGATCGTTCCGTGTCCGCTCAGTTTGGTCTGGAAATCGAGGAAACCTTCGCCGCTCTTGAAGGAGGTGAGGGCGCTTTCCCGATGCACATCCACGGAAATCTCCATTTCCGAAGCCCAGTAGGAGCCGCTTTCGGCAATCCACGTCTGACCGCCTCCTTCGAAGATGTAAAAACCTCCAAAAGAGGGCTCGAGGAACAGCTCGCCCGTGCCCGTGTAGATCGGGCGGAAGATCTTCTCGCCGGTGGCCAAAGCTTTAAAGATGCCGCCGATGCCGGGCGCCTTGGACTCCATCGCGATGGAGCCCTTCATGTAGTAGAGCGCACCCGACTCCGTCCGTACGGTTTCATTCGCGAGGGTCACCTTCACCAAGCGAACACCTTCCTGTTCAATGATTTCAAAGTGGGCCATAGAGAAGACGATGATGTCGGTTCAGCAGTCGCATGCAACCAGGAAGTCCCACCGAAAGTTGATTTCACCACACCCAGTGGCAGAGAACGTGGCATTCACAAAGGCTTTGCGGAAGTCGTGCCTCTATGCGCTCTCGGGAATCCATTAAGCCAACCAACCCAACCGTCTCATTCTATCCGGGGAAGACGATGCCGAGGGTGAACTATTTCGCGCCCTTAACACCCTCGTTTTGGGCGGATGAAGAGTCCCTCCCAAGTTCTTGAGTGGATCGAGATTCAATCGTTCCCCGAGCTTGCCGAGTTGTTCCAGCCGAATGTTGCCCACAACATTAATCAGCACGGCTTCGCGCCCGCCTTCCATCACGGTCACCACCACCCCTTGCACGACGTCCTCCTTGGAAGACTTGATATAAATCGAGACGTCGCTCTTCGCCTCCTTGGCTTGAACGATCTGATCCCAGCCGCTTCCAGCCAATTCGGCGCGAATTCCCTTCACCCGTTTGGTGATTTCCTCGCGGTTATCCTCTCCCAACCCCACCACATTCACTCGGACACTCTCGATGCCCGTCAAAATATCCGCGACATCGGGTTCGTTCTTCCTCGTCACTCGGGCTGCCAGTTTCAACAGCGCCCCATGGAGATTGACCTCCACGAATTGATCGGAAGAAACCGAGGGGACGAGTTTCCCAAAATCCACGTATCCCGGCGATGAATCTGCCGCGCGAATCTCGGCGGTCCACAAGGCGCAGAGTAGGGAAAGCGACAAGCAACGGGCAACGCGGAGTGAGAAAGTGTTAATACGATTGAAATGCCAACAGTCATTTGTGCCAACGCGAACGGTGTTACTACCTCAATGAGGTCTAGTCTGAACGTATGGCTTGTATAGCTTGCAGGATTCAGTTTAGACGACTCATAAAAACCCACTCGTACACCGGATTGATCGACACTTCGGAAACTCGCCATTCGACC
>SXSK01000056.1 GCA_005793375.1 Verrucomicrobiales bacterium
CAAACGCGAACCTGCCTACCTGGTGATTTTGGTGAAATATCACACACGGCGCAACGATCAGGCCTACCGCTCCCATCGTAAACGCCGCCTCAAAGAACTCAAAAAATGGAAATCCCTCAAAACGTCGCTGTAGTGTTAGCCACAACGGCACCGATGACGCAAACCTCGTCAACGGAACCTATGCGAACTGGCAGGACAAACTAGCAGGATTCAAGCCAGTTCGAAAAAGCGGGGTGGGATTCCTCCAAGGTTCCATATCGCGGGCACGATTCTCCCTTCAACTCCTTTGCAGTGGCTAGGTTGCATGGAGTTATCGAGCCTCACGCCATCCCCGACGGTCGACCGTCCACCGATCCAGCCGCGTCGCACGTCGTGCGGTTGAGTCGACCTACCAAATTTAATCCCTTTTCGCACTGCGGCTGCTCGTTTCCGTGGTCTTCGGGATTGAACCGGGGGCCGCTCGGATGGGCCTCCAAGCTCGCTGCGTCAAGGTTCTCGAGACAAGCGTTTGAGTTCCAGGGAATCCCTATCGAACCATGCGTCGCCGGATTTGGCGCGCAGTTCCAGATGCAGTGTCACTTCCACAGCAACATCCGTTTTCACCTCTTCCGTCGGCACGTCGAACGTCACCGCGATGGGCTTCCAGTCGGCACTCCCTAACAGTGCGTTGGAGCGGAATCGAGTTCCTGCAACACGCAAATAAGCGCCATGGTTTTTGCCGAAGTCGAGTGGGCGAACCCCGCGTGTCCGGACGCGCCCGGTGAGTTGGTATCGACCTGACCTCAGCCATAGACTCGAACGCCAAGAAACGACCCCGCCGTTGGCGGTAGCGTGGAGCAGTGCTTTTCCTTCGGTCGACGAGTACTGGTGTTCGGTCTTCCCATGAGAGGGTTGTAAGCTAATCTCCCAGTCCCTGAGAGTCGCGACGTTGTTCGAGAAGGACAGTGCGCGAACTGCTGGACGGTTCAATTGTTGGTCGAGCGATACCGCGCGTTCAGTAGCACGCTTCTGCAGTTCGCGGCAGGCTCGGCGGAATTCGAGTTGTTCTCCGAGTTTTAGGTGGGGTTCGAGCCGCTCGCTCAGTGTTTTGAGCGTCGATGCCAACGCCTGGGGATTGAGAATCTGCGGGTAAAGTGTTCGCAGTGCGACTTCATAACGTTCCCGTCCGGACGTTGTCTTCATCCACGCTTGTGCGACCAAGCCCGCCATGGATGGACGCCAATTTGCCGTGGGACGCTCCAGAATCTGATCCATGCCCTGGGGAAGAAAAAGCACTGTCGAATTGGCGGGTGACAGGTACAGCCTATAATTGTTCCGAGCTAGGCTATAGCCATCGCGATGGCCCAGTAACACTTCAGTGGCCATGAAGCGAGCAAACCGATCGACGTCGAGCAGTGAAGACAGTTGATCCCATCGGCGCTGCAGTTCGCTCTCGTTGGCGGCGTCGGCGAGTTGAGTGATTCGATCCAACCGGACCGTGGCGTTGTCGGCGCCGCCCAGCACTCGGAACTTTCCGTCCACGTCGCTTCCACCGACTGGTTCGAGCAAAATTCCTTGTGCGGATCCCAATTCGCGCGATTGGAAGCCGCCGTCGAACGCTTCCTTGAACACATAGATCCCTAAGCGGCGGCGTCCAAGCCGAAGACGCGCATGCCCGACATCCGGCGCTGCAAGGCCCGCTGCGCGAAACCAATGGCTGGCCATGTACTCATTCAGATATCCGGGATCTTCTGCCGAGTTGTTTAAGTGAAACTTGGTGATGCCGCGATACGACTGAGTGGATCCAAATCGGCCGAGATCAATCGTCAAGGATGGTTTGTCATCGAAGGATTGAAAGCTGCCCCTGGAGCCCTTGAGATGAACCCCCACCGTTTCGAATGTGTTCGTCTCAATTCGAAGTTTGGCGAGCACGTAACGGCGTGGATCGCGACGGAGATTGGCCTCGTCCGTGTCTGTCAATTGAATGACGATCTCATGCAGCGCCGGCGCCTCAAGTGACGACAACGGTTGGGTGCGGTCCTGGGCAATGGATGCTGAAGGATTTGTCGTTGGTGCGTTGATCGCTGGCGCCGCGAGCAAGGCTGTATTGACTCCGAAGAATCCACCAAGGAACCCCAAAAGCCACGGAATGACGGATCGGAGCATGATACCAGCGACGAGGTGGCGCAGCGTGGTCAGGGATTAGGGTTTGCGCGAGGCGCCTCAGGCTGTCGCAGGACCACCAACGCATTGGCGATGGCGCGTTCGTGTCCGTCGCAGGGACTATTCCGAATGGCGCCGGCACACCAGAACGTTGCCGACCCCCCGCCATCGAGATTCATTGCCTCATCGCAGCCCAAGTTGGCCATGTAATCACCCAGTTCTTCGAGCGTCATACCGACCGATAAGCCTGCCTGGCGGCCATCAACTTGCACTAGGAAGAAGTGGGTCTTGTTCCAACCGACCGCACTTCGGGGATGACGCTCCAGCATGGAACTAAACTCATAGGAGTCGGATTTTTGGGGTTCGATCTTCAAACCCTGGCCTTGGTGCACGAGCATCGGGCCGCCGCTTATGGCCGTGGTGGCACCGCGCAGGTCGGGGAATGTGGCGGTGGAGAGCTTCAATTCCATGCCGGGAGCCAGCGGCGGCAGTCGTCTTAGCAAAGCGGGTCCGGCGGAGAGCACGAGTGTGTCCGGTCGAACCGGGCTATTACCGCCCTCTCGAATTTCGCGCACCTGAACGATCCATTCTTGGCCTGGTTCGAGTCGGAAACTGATGTTGCCAGTTGGCTTGGGCTCCAAAAGGAATTCGCGCCCTCCGGACGTTTTGGTGCTCCGCCCCATCAACTGGGTGTAGAGCACCAACTTATCTGAACCTCGATCTTGGTTCAGACCGAAGGGGTTGGAGCTTCCATCGGGCCACTTGACCGCGAACCGATTGGATACGGGGCCGGCTGCAGGTTGTCCGTTGGCATCGATCCATAACGAAACGCCGCCCACGGGCGCACTCAATAGGTGGCCCTGGAGGATCTGGAGTCCACGCGGGTCACCGGCATAGGCTCGGTCCCGTTGGTAAAAATCTCCGTTTACGGCGGCGACAGGCTCGCCGAGTTCGGCTGGGAGTTGCTTGAGAATCTGGGTCAATGGACTTAGCCCCAGGGCTAGTCCGTTGGCATGCCCCGAATGGACGCCGTAGCGAGAGTCGGCCCGATCGATACGAGCGACGTGCACGGACCAGGGGATTCGGCTCATCCGATGATTGGTGTAATCGAGTCCCGGATAAATGGATACAAATGCCGTTCGAGGGGTAGCTTCCCGGCAACCGGTGATCACCCCGATAACGAGCAACACCGCCAAGATGGCGGTCAAAACTCGATGTGGTTTCGGGTTCATGGTGGGCAATCGGTTGAGGCAACAATGAATGTCAATGGCCGTTTCCGTAGTCTGCTCCAGTGTCTTCGGCCCGGCAAGTGCGGGTGTGATTGTCGGAATTTAGCAAACTCAGGCTTGTCGTCTGGGCTCCGGCACGGCTCACTTCGCATTTCTTACGATGCGCTGGACACAGACATTTTTGCCGACGCTGAAGGAAGTCCCTTCGGACGCCGAGATCGTTTCCCACCAACTCCTGCTGCGGGCCGGCTTGGTCCGCAAGCTTACGGGTGGCCTTTACACCTTTCTGCCGATGGGGCTCAGGGCTTTGAAAAAAGTCGAAGCCATCATTCGCCAGGAAATGGATCGTGCAGGAGGGATTGAGGTGTTGATGCCGGCGTTGCAGCCGCCGGATATCTGGCAGCAGTCTGGTCGATATGAGTCTGCCCGGGATGTCCTGTTCAAGGTGAAAGACAGTGCTCAACGTGAATGGGTGCTGGGGCCCACGCATGAAGAGGTCATCACCACCCTCGCTGCGGCGGAAATCAATTCCTATCGCCAATTGCCCAAGTGCTTTTATCAAGTGCAGTTGAAGTTTCGGGATGAGATACGGCCACGCTTTGGGTTGATGCGCGCCAAAGAATTCATCATGAAGGATGCCTACTCGTTCGATGCCACGGATGAGGGAGCGATGGTGAGTTATAAGAAGATGTACGATGCCTATACCCGGATTTTTGCGCGGTGCGGCTTGAAAGCGTTTCCAGTGGAGGCCGACACGGGAGTGATTGGGGGGAATTATTCCCATGAGTTCATGGTGCCGGCGGAGACTGGAGAGAATGATGTGGTGTACTGCGAGGTCAGTGGGTATGCCGCGAATATTGAGAAGGCGACCAGCCGTGGTGCCTTGACTCCGACACCCGACGTATCGACGGGCGCGGCGCCTGAGAAATTTGCCACGCCGGGCGTAGTGACGATTGAAGCGTTAACTGCCGCCCCTCACCAGGTGCCTGCCGCATCTCAGGTCAAGACGTTGGTTTATGTGGCGGATTCCAAGACCATTTTGGTGCTCTTGCGTGGCGACGACCAACTGAACGAAGCCAAGCTGTTGGCACGAACGGGTGCCATCCAGGCCCGACCAGCAACCCCCGACGAGTGTTTCTCTGCCTTGGGCGCCCGACCAGGCTCGCTGGGCGCCGCTCAAAACGTCCCCTCCACCGTGAGCGTTTATGCGGACGAACAGCTCCGCAATGCCCGCGGCATGACCACCGGCGCCAACGACGATGGTTTTCATTTGCGCCACGTCGATGTGGATCGGGATATCCGCGTAAGCCAATGGGCGGATTTCCGCACGGTGGCCGCCGGTGAGCTCGCAGTCGTCAGCGGACAACCACTCAAGATCCGGCGCGCCATCGAAGTCGGGCACGTGTTTAAGTTGGGAACCAAATACAGTGAGAAGTTGAATTCGACTTTCCTGGCGGAAAATGGTTTGCGCCACCCCACGGTCATGGGCTGCTACGGCATCGGTGTCACGCGCACGTTGCAGGCAGTCATCGAACAGGGAAACGACAAAGATGGCATCATTTGGCCAATCAGCGTTGCGCCCTTCGAGGTTTGCCTGACGCCGTTGAATGTTACGCCGGGGGCGCCCACCTTGGTGTTGGCGGAGAAGTTATATGCTGAACTCACCGCGGCAGGCATCGAAGTGATTCTGGACGACCGCGACGATCGGCCTGGCGTCAAGTTCAAGGACAGCGAGTTGGTCGGGTTCCCGTTGCGTCTTGGCATTGGTGAAAAATCACTCGCCAAAGGCCAGGTTGAACTGAAACCACGCGGTGGCGCCTTGATGGCCGTGCCGGTGGAAGAGGCCGTGGCACGAGTCATTGAGTGGGTGAAGACCGAGCGGGCGAGTCTACAAACGGTCTCGGACTAATGAGACGTGGTGGGAGCGTCTCGGCCTCGCCTTGATTCTGCTATTGAGCAAATCAACCCGGGGCCTTTTCTAGTTCTTCCCAGCGATTATACAGGCGGGCAGCCTCGGCTTTCTTGGCTTCGAGTTCACTCAACACACCGGCGGCCTCGCGGGCGCGTTCGGCGTAGAACTTTGGGTCATTGAGCAACATTTCCAGTTCCGAAACGCGGGCTTCAACCCCTGCGATGGCCGCCTCCATACCGTCGAGTTCCCGCTGTTCTTTGAAGCTGAGTTTGCGCCCGGTTTTTGGCTTTGACGTCGAGGCTCCCGCCAACAATGAGGCGGTTTGGGTGGTCGCCCCCCCACTGGCGGTGGCATAAGAACTGGTAACACCGGCGGATCCGGCGGATGAAGGAGCGTATTTGGCGGTTTGCGACTTGAGGCGTTGCTCGCGTTCTCCTCGTTTTTCCAAGTAGTAGGAATAATTGCCTGGCTGAACATAAACGCCTTGGCTGTCCTCAAACGCGATGATTTGATCGCAGATTCGGTCGAGGAAATAGCGATCATGGCTGACCACTACCACGGTCCCATCAAAGCTAGCCAAGGCTTCTTCAAGCATCCGCAAACTTGTGAGATCCAGGTCGTTCGTGGGCTCGTCTAGAATCAAGAAATTGCCTCCTCGACAGAGCACGCGCGCCAGCATCAGTCGGGCACGTTCACCACCGGAAAGTCGGTCGATGCGTTCCTTGACCCGATCGCCCTCAAACAGAAAGCGGCGAAGGTAACTGCGGGCGCTTAATTTTTGGTCGCCGAAATGGACGATTTCGTTCTTGTCAGCGACTTGATCCATGACCGTGCCATTGGGATCGAGCTGCATCCGTGATTGGTCAATGTAGTTGAAGACGACCTTTTTGCCGATGGTTACCTCACCTTCATCGAGTGGCCGGTCACCCATGCAGACGCGGAGCAAGGTGGTTTTGCCGACGCCATTCCGTCCAACAATTCCGGTGCATTGGCCGGGCTTCAGCGAGAGGGCGAAATTCCTGAAGAGCCATCGGTCGGCGTCCTCCTGGCCGACCTTGACACCCGCGTTGAAAAGTTCGACCCCGACATTGCCGATCTCCGTTCCGGGCGGGATCAGGAGATCCATTTCCCGCTCTTCCGGGGGGGCTTCGAGGCCTTTGACGGCGTAGAATGAGTCTAACCGATGCCGGGATTTCGAGCGCTGAGCTCGCACGCCGGCCTTAACCCACTCCAGTTCGACTCGCAGGAAACGTTGGCGCCGGCGTTCACCTTGTTCCGCAATGCTTTGACGCAGCGCCTTGGACTCCAGATAGGCGGTGTAGTTGCCGGGATGCGAAAAGGCGCGTCCTTCGGAGATCTCGATGATGCGCGTGGCAATCTTATCCAGGAAGTAGCGATCGTGGGTGACAAAAATTACCGCGCCAGGGAATCCACGGAGAAATTCTTCAAGCCAGCGGATCGATTCGGCGTCGAGATGGTTGGTGGGTTCGTCGA
>SXSK01000057.1 GCA_005793375.1 Verrucomicrobiales bacterium
CCTGCCGGCAATATGATCGTCGACATCGGCGGTGGCACCTGTGAGATCGCCATCATTTCGCTGGCCGGCATCGTGTTCAGCCGGAGCGTTCGTGTCGGCGGTGATGAATTTGACGAGACCATCGTCGCGCACATGAAGCGCGCACACAATTTAATGATCGGCGAACGCACCGCCGAAGAGATCAAGATCCGGATCGGTTCCGCGTTTCCGCTGGAAACGGAACTGACCATGGAGGTCAAGGGACGCGACTTAAGCGCCGGCCTCCCGAAAACGATTACTGTCCGCTCGGAAGAAATTCGCGACGCACTCAAGGAACCATTGTCCAGCATCCTCGAATCTGTCCGTATTATTCTAGAACGTTGTCCGCCGGAGCTTTCCGCCGATCTCGTTGATCGCGGCATTGTTATGGCAGGAGGTGGCGCCCTACTACGAGGCATCGATCGCCTCATCGCAGGAGAAACCTTCCTGCCAGTACACATTGCCGATGATCCCCTGACCGCGGTGGCCGAAGGCACCGGTCGCGTTCTACAAGAACTCTCCTTCCTCAAGCGTGTCGCATCGTCGTCAACCACCTGATCTTCTCTTCGACTTGCGTTCGCCCTCCGATGGGACGAACGAATGTTTTATAAACGCGCGCAGTACATAGCGCTCGCTTTCGCGGCGGTGCTGACGGTGGTTCTGTTGAACCTACCTCCCGGCGCCTCCTCGCGTCTAAAGCTCGCCTTGGGCAGTGTCTTCCTCCCGCTTTTCGGGCTGGCCGGATCCGCCTCCACGTTTGTCGATCGGGCTAGTTGGGCGCTGATCCCCAAAAAGGTGGCCATCGCCGAGATCCACCGGCTTCAGCGCGAAAACGATCAACTGAAACTCGCCGCTCAGGAGGGTGCCGACGCCCTTCAGGAAAACCAACGCCTACGCCAACAACTCAACTGGTTGCCTCGAAGCGGTTGGGCAGGTCGACTCAAACCCGCACGCATCGTCGGACGCGATCCCACAATCTGGTGGAGAACCTGCACGATCGACATCGGGAGCCGACATGGCGTCCGACCAAAGCTACCTGTGCTGACGACCGATGGCCTCGTCGGTCAGACCGGGCAGGTCACCGAAACCCAAACCCAAGTAATCCTTGTGGGAGACCCCGCCTGCGGCGTTTCGGTCCATGTTCAGAACGAGACCAAAGACCAGGGTTTCATTAGCGGCTCGCAGGTGTCCGTACTCGACCAAAGCGTCGTTGGGGTCAGTTTTCTGCAGATCAACCGCCGAATCCTCGCCGGACAGACCCTGGTCACCAGTGGACTCGGTTCCGTCTTTCCGCGGGGTATCCCTGTGGGAACGGTTTTGGACACCCAAATTCACGACGGATTGTTCACGCAGGCACGAATCCGACTCGCGGCGGATATCGGCCGCTTGCAGGAAGTGTGGGTGATGCTCCAATGACTTGGCTCACTCCAACTCTGCTTTTTGTGGTGGCTTGGTTGGCTGTCTTCTTCCAAACGCAGTTTCATATGCTCAAACTGCTGGTGGGGACACCTATTGGACTTCTGCCCTCATTGGTGATTTATACGGCGTTGACTCATGGGATCGGATTATCGGCCGCCTTCAGCATAGTTTGCGCTCTTTGGCTCGATGCCCTTTCCCCGGCACGGCTCGGCACCAGCATCCCACCGTTGTTCTTCCTAGGCTTTTTTATTCACCTGCGACAACACCTCATCTTGCGAGACCAACTCTACGCCCAGTTCTGGCTGGGATTGGGAGCAGGGATTGGCGTACCGCTAGTTACCCTGTGCCTCCTGAATATTGGCGGTAAGGAACTTATCGTGGGATGGGGAACCACTTGGCAACTCATGGTCAGTGGTCTCGCGAATGGCATCCTTTGCCCATTGTGGTTCTGGTTTTTCGACAAGCTTCGTTTGACCTTTGAATATCAACCTCTCGCGACCCCTCCGTTCCGTCCGGATCGCGAAATCAAATACGGACGACATTAAGCCCCACGACCGCCTTCTAACCAATCCGGATGCTGATCATCGACCAATTGCGCAAAGGAGACCGCGAGCTTCGGCTCGTGGCCGTGGTCGTCCTCGTCTCTCTGAGCATCTTGTTCCTCAGACTTTGGCAGGTCCAGGTCTTCAAGAGACGCAGCTATCAGCAAAGTGTCGAAACACAAAGCTACCGCACCGTGCGCGTCCCCGCCCTCCGGGGACGAATCCTGGACCGCTATGGAGTGGTCTTGGCTGAGAACCAACCTCGCTACCGACTGGATTTGTATCTGGACGAACTCCGCCAGGATTTCTCGGACGAATTCCGGCGGCGGAAGAGCCACCTCGTGGCCGAGCGAGTCAAAGATCAAATCCAACCCAACTTCTGGGAGCGATTGACCCGCTACTTTAATCGGCGCCAGGTCAAACCTCTGATCGAAATCAAGGAAATCGCTCAACTGGAACGTCAGGCTCGTTACCATGTCGCCAGCAATGTGGTTCAGGATATCAGCCGCCAGATCAAACAACCACTCGTGATGGATGAGCAAAAATTCTTCCTGCATCATCGGGATAAACGGGCGCTACCGTTGCCCATAGTCCATGCCGCTGAGCCACTGCAAGTCGCCCGCTTTATCGAGCGAGGCGATTCGCTCCCGGCGGTCAGTCTGGAAGCACACGCCATCCGTTACTATCCCCATGGCACCACTGCCGCGCATCTGCTGGGCCATCTCAATCGCTCCGATGAATTCGAGGATTTCGAAGGTATGAGCTTCGATTATCGCCTCCCCGATTATGCCGGCAAATATGGCCTCGAATCGACCTTCGATGCTGAGTTGCGCGGTCAAGCCGGCATGCGTTCCTTGCTCATCAACAGCGCAGGATATCGGATCCGCACCGCCGAAGAAGATTCGCTCGCTTCCCAACCTGGCACGAACCTAGTTCTCACCCTCGACCTTGGAATCCAACAGGTCGCCGAAAAAGCCCTGGCAGAAGTGGGCGCCGGAACACGAGGGGCAGTCGTCGTCTTGGACCCTCGTAACGGCGATGTTTTGGCTCTCGTGAGCAGCCCTGCTTTTGATCCCAATTGGTTCGTTGGAACGCGAGATACCAATACCTGGGCGCGCTACATCAATCCTCACTTCCGTCCCATGGTCAATCGAGCCGCCATGGGCCAGTACAGCCCCGGCTCGATCTTCAAGATCGTTACCGCCCTCGCCCTGCTCGAAGACGGCCTGGATCCTGAAGCCGAACTCGGGGTTAGCCCCGACCCAACACGGCCCGGCCGAGGCTGCACTTTCATCGGACGCCGAAAAATCGAAGATACTGCCGCCCCCGGGCCTTATAACTTCCGAAAAGCCTTCATCAAATCCAGCAACAGCTACTTTATTGAACATAGCCAGAAGACTGGATTCAAACGAGTCGTGGAACTTGCCCACCAATTTCATCTCGGAGAACCCACGAATATTCGCGTCACTCAGGAAGAGACCGGTAATTTTCCCAGGCTTGAGGATGAATCCGAATGGAACAAAGGGCAGTTCGCGGATCTTTGCATCGGGCAACAGATTACCGTCACACCTCTTCAAATGGCAGTTTTAGTGGCCGCGGTCGCCAACGGGGGGAAAGTCTTCGAACCTCGTGTCGTCGATCGACTGGAGCCCGGCGATTTCCAATCGCCGCCTCCCTCCAAAGCCACCTTCAAACCCGGGTTTCTTCGCAATGAACTCAAAGTAAAGTCAACCAATCTGGACTTGATCCGAGCGGCCATGCGCGCCGATGTCGAAGACGATTCCGGCACCGGCATCAAAGCCCGCGTCACCGGCTTCGAAGTGAGCGGCAAAACCGGCACCGCCGAGGTGAAACGCGGCAACACCTTGATCGACAAAATCGTTTGGTTCGCTAGTTTCGCCCCCTTTGATAACCCGCGCTTCGCGGTAGTGGTCATGGTGGAAAGCGGTGGTAGCGGCGGTCGCACATCGGCACCCGTCGCGGCCCGCATCTACAAATTCATCCACGACCGAGAGACCCAAGCGTCTCGGGGAGCCGTCGTCAGCAACTAACCATGTACGACCCAGCTCTCAATCGACGTGAATCAGGAATCGACTGGCTGCTTTGGGCAGCTGTTGGTGGACTCATGCTCATTGGGGGTTCGTTCATTTTCAGCGCCCGGGAAGTCGCGGAATTGACTCGCCCTTGGTGGCGACATACTGCTTTCAATCAATGCCTCTACTTCGCGGTCGGCATCGGGGGCGTCATCAGCCTATGTCTGGTGGAGTACCGACGACTCGCTCGATGGTCTCTCGTCGCTTACTGGTTCAGCATCTTGCTCCTTTTATCGGTCTTCGTCCTGGGCGTTTCCAGGAATGGAGCTTACCGATGGCTCGACCTTGGCCCTATCCAATTCCAGCCGAGTGAGTTCGCCAAAATCACCTTCTTGTTCGCCATGGCGAACTTCCTCAGCCGACCGGTCGACGAGCTGCGGTCACCACCGCTCTTCGTCAAGGCTCTCGGCATGGCTATCCTGCCCTTTTTGCTCATCTTAAAGGAACCCGATCTGGGCTCCGCCCTGACATTCCTGCCGGTCTCCCTCGCCATGATGTTCGTCGCGAACGTACCCCGACATTACCTCACACGGTTCATCGGCGGCGGGGCCGCACTCGTAGCACTCGTGCTCGTGGATGTCATGTTCGCACCCGAAGGTTGGCGCTTCATCAAACTGGAGGAATACCAAAAGCGCCGCCTCATGGTGTATTTCGATCTCGATTTCGCTCCACCCAACGCCTCGGAGGCGGAGCGTCACAAAGCCCGGTTGGACAAGGCCAACGCCTCTCAAAATGTCCGCCAGGCTCTCATCTCCGTCGGATCCGGTGGTCTGACGGGAAAAGGTTGGCGTCAGGGCACTCAGCATTCGCTGGGTTTCCTGCCCCGACTCGGGGCTCACAACGACTTCATCTTCTCTGTCATCGCCGAAGAGAAGGGATTCGTGGGCAGCGTCTGCGTCATGGCGTGCTACACCGTCATACTGTTCTCCGGAATACGAATTGCCGGCCAGGCGCGCGATCGCCTCGGCAAACTGCTCGCCATCGGCGTCACCGCACTGTTCTTCACCCACGTCGTTGTCAACATCGGCATGAACATCGGCCTGATGCCTGTCACCGGCATTCCACTGCCCCTGCTGAGTGCAGGTGGAACTTCAGTGCTCTGCTCGTTACTTGCCATCGGCATCCTTCAAAACGTCCAGTTATACCGGCGTCACTACTAACCACAATCCCACATGAGTGGACAACATTTCAGCCGCCGTGGAGGTGGCATGCGATTCCGCCCCAAAGGGGGCTTAGGCTCCGTCAACCCCAACAACCGAAATTCCCGCGACGCAGTCTCCGCACGCAAAGATGCGCTCGGCGACAAAATCGTCGACGAACGCGTCTTTGATACACGTCGGCACGAAACTGAAATCCGCCGTTCCGAGAATAAGGCCTTCGGTCTCCCCGAAGATTCCCAGGATCATACCGAAGCCAAAGACTTCACCGCAGCCGGTCGTGACCAAAGCTTTCGTGCCCCCGACCTCAGCCGACCCGCGGAGGTCTCCGAGGAAACTGCCGCACGCGAACACCCCGCACCACCGCCCAATCCCAAAACTCTGCTCGGCAAAGCTCGCGCCGTCGTCCAGAAGGTCGTCAAAAAAGTCCGACAGTTCGTCTCGCCCCAACCCGAAATCGTCAAAGAGGTCATTATCAATGCCGAACCTCTCGAAACCCGGGTCGCTATCCTTGAAGACAGCAAACTGGAGGACTTCACCGTCGAACGAACAAACGACGAACGTCTCGTCGGCAGCATCTACAAAGGCAAAGTCAAAAACCTCGAAGACGGCCTAAAAGCCGCCTTTGTGGACATTGGCTTTGAGAAGAACGCCTTTCTCCATTACTGGGACATTATCCCCAGCAGCTTCGATTCCAGTGTGGAAATCGTCGAGCGTCAAAGTGATCGGCATAAAAAGAAGGACAAGCCCAAGATCACCCAGAAGGATGTTCCCAAAATCTATCCGCCCGGCACCGACATCATTGTCCAGGTCACCAAAGGCCCGATTGGCACCAAGGGCCCGCGTGTTACGACAAACCTCTCCCTTCCTGGACGTTACCTCGTACTGCTTCCCAACTCGGATCAAAGCGGTATCTCCCGCAAAATCGAGAATGGTGAAGAACGCCAACGCCTCAAGAAGATCGTCCGAGAACTGAACATCCCCGAAACCATGGGCGTCATCGTGCGCACCGCTGGCGAGGGCAAGAAGGTCCGCTATTTCGTTCGGGATCTCGCCTTGCTCCTGGAGGAGTGGGCTCAGATCCAAAAACGAATCAGCGAACCCGGAACCGCCCGCTGCGTCTTCCAGGAACCCGATCTCATCGACCGCACCGTGCGCGACTTCCTGACCGAGGATGTCACTCGCATTGTGATCGACGACAACCGTCGCTACGAACATATCCGGGATCTCATCTCCCGAATCAGCCCGCGCTCCGCCAAGAAGGTGCACTTCTACAACGAAGCGCAGCCGTTGTTCGATCGATTCAACATCTCCAAACAACTCGAGCAAGCCTTCAGCCGCCAAGTGCATCTCAAGAGTGGTGGCTACCTAATCATTGACGAAACCGAGGCCCTGGTAGCCATCGACGTCAACACCGGCCGACATAAACAGGCCGGCACCAAGGACCACGATTCGACCATCCTGAAGGTGAATATGGATGCTGCCGACGAAATCTGCCGACAGCTGCGGCTGCGAAACATCGGCGGCATCATCGTTTTGGACTTCATCGACATGAAGTCGCGCAAGGACCAACAGAATGTGTATCAACGGATGAAAGATGGTTTGCGGCGGGATAAGGCCAAAACGCATGTGTTGCCGCTATCACAGCTAGGCCTCATGGAGATGACCCGACAACGTCACACCGAGAGTGTACGCAGTGCCCTCTATGAGGATTGCTCTCATTGCAAAGGACGCGGCGTGGTCAAAAGCGCCGAATCCATGAGCGTCGAGATCCAACGAAAGATCACTCAGATCCTCAAAGCCCGCCCGAGGAGCGAGGAAGATTTTCAACTCAAGATCGTTTGCAACCCAACGGTGCTCGACCGCCTGCGTACCCGCGACGAACAATTGCTCATCGATCTCGAGAAGAAGTTCTTCGCCAAACTTGGGTTCCGTCCTGAACCCAACTTCCACAATGAGGAGTGGCGTGTTTACGATGCCATGACCAACGCCGAACTCGCCCACTCCAAACCCTAGGCCACTCAACTCCGGATCAGGCCGCAATGATTCCCATCTCAGGACCACGTTCCGCACTTGTCCGGTTGCCTCCACCTTCCTACCCTGTGCCCGTTCACCAACGAACCGCAACTGTTGTCAGCATTTCAGTTCATCAATAACGATTCGCATTATGGCCAAAAAACAGATCCGCATCGGGCTCATCGGCTACGGCTTCATGGGCCGGGCTCACAGCAATGCCTTCGCCCAGGTCAGCCACTTCTTTGACTCCGATCATCAACTCGTTCTCCAGGCGGTTTGTGCCCGAGATGAGGAGAAAGCCAAAGCCTTCGCCGCTCGCTGGGGCTATCAATCCGTCGAAACCGACTGGAAAAAACTCATCGCCCGCGACGATATCGACCTGATCGACATCGCGGTCCCCAATAATCTCCACGCCGAGATCGCCATCGCCGCCGCCAAAGCCGGCAAAATGATCCTTTGCGAAAAACCTCTGGCCCTGAATTCGAAGGAAGCGGAGACGATGGTCAAGGCCGTCGAAAAGGCGAAGGTCCCCAACATGGTCTGGTACAACTATCGCCGTTGTCCGGCAGTGGTTCTCGCCAAAAACATCATCGACGAGGGAAAACTCGGCAAGGTGTTCCATTACCGCGCCAATTTCCTCCAGGACTGGACTATCAACCCAGATCTCCCCCAAGGCGGCGCCGCCCTCTGGCGTTTGGACGTCAAAGCCGCTGGTTCGGGTGTCACAGGAGATCTTCTGGCGCACTGCATCGACACCGCCCTTTGGCTCAATGGCGGCATCAAGGACGTCAATGCCATGACCGAAACCTTCATCAAGGAGCGCAAACACACTTTGACCGGAAAGGTGGAGAAAGTCGGCATTGATGACGCGTGTGCCTTCCTCTGCCACTTCAACAACGGATCGCTGGGATTGTTCGAATCCACCCGCTACGCACGCGGCCACAAAGCGCTCTACACCTTCGAAGTCAACGGCGAACACATGTCACTCAAGTGGGATCTTCATGACCTCCATCGTCTCCAGATCTTCGATCACAAGGACGAAAGCAAGGAACGCGGCTGGAAATCCGTCCACGTGTCCGATGGCGATCATCCCTACACCGGCAAATGGTGGGTGCCCGGACTCCAACTCGGTTACGAACACAGCTTCATTCACCAAGTCGTTGAATTCCTTCAAGGACTCGATAGCGGTAAGCCCGCGCGTCCGGATTTCCGTGATGGCCTCGCCACCGATTATGTCGTCGACGCCGTCCTGACTTCCGCAAAGTCCAAGAAGTGGATGAAAGTTAAACAGACTAAGTCGCAGTAATCCCTTAACTCAAAACCACTTTCAACAGGCCCGCACCTTGAATGGTGCGGGCCTTCTTGTTTGAGTCGCAGTCGGGCTTAGCCCCGAACCGGGAAGTCCAATTGTTCCCACTATCCTCTGGCACAATACTGGCTATGGTAGGCCAATCGGTCGATTCACTCTTGCACATGAAAACCAGGTTGTGGACTGGCGTTGGCCTGATCGTCTGTTTTGTCCTAATGACGATTTCATCCCGGCGCCCTACTCCAAGCGCTGTACAGTCCGCCCATCCTCTCTCGGCTCCACCCCAAAGCCTCGTCACGCCGCCAATTCACCTCCCACCTCTCGAACAACAACCCGCCTCGGATCGGCCTCGAAGGCTCCGAACGTCAACCGAGACCTTCTGGTCGGTTCCCGTCGCTGAACGTACCTTCGCCGAATTTCAAGATTGGACCCGACGTTACCTTGCCGCCCCAATCGCCGAACGAGCTGAGTTGGAATCCCAAGGAATCCGCCTGGCCAAACACCGCCGTGAAGATCTCCACGCCGTGATAGGCTCGGACCCCAAGCGTGCCCTAGAATTGGCCGTTCCTTTCGCCGTGCGACGTGCCCTGCCCGGGCTCATGCAAGCTTTGCTGGAAGAACGTATCGACTCACGCGGGGACCTCGCCGTGCTGGCAGCCTTGGTTCAACCCGGAAACGAATCCAGCGTTGAACCTCTCTATCGAACCGCGAGCCTTGGAGACCGAACTTTCCGTGCCTTCGTTTACGGCCGCCGTGAGGGCGAACCAACTCGCTTCGATATTCCGCTACACGGCATCGCCATCGATGATCGGTTTGCAGTGGACGAAAACCCCGTCCGTCGACTCGAAGTGGCTGAGATCGCCCTGCTCTTGAGACCACCATTGGACCCAACGTGCGCGGTCTCCTCTGCCCCGGCCACCACCTTTGGTACCGAAGAATTCCTCGATCTCGGCGGCGAGATCGCTCTCGTTTGTTCTCCTGCCCACGCAGAACACCTCAATGATCAGTGGGTGGTCGCC
>SXSK01000058.1 GCA_005793375.1 Verrucomicrobiales bacterium
CCAGCGCATCGGTGACATGTGCTGGCTGGCGGGAGACATCCGTGCACGCGGGTTCATGTTTGGCGCAACTTCTGGACGCACAACCCTGAACGGTGAAGGGTTGCAGCACGAAGACGGCCACAGCCATCTATTTGCGAGCACGATTCCATCGTGCGTCGCTTACGAACCGACCTTTGGTTATGAGCTGACAGTCATTGTGTGCGACGGAATCAAGCGGATGTACCAGGACCAGGAAGACATTTTTTATTACATTAGCGTCCAGAACGAAAACTATGTTCAGCCCAGCCTGCCATCCGAAGACGTGGTGCCTGGAATTCTGAGCGGATTATACAAGTACAAACCCGGTTCTCAGGAACCGAAAATCAAAGCGCAATTGTTCGGCAGTGGCTCAATCATGCTACAAGCGTTGCGGGCTCAGGAAATTCTGGCGGAAAAGTACGGAGTGAGCGCCGATGTCTGGAGTGCCACGAGTTACAATCGGTTGCGTCGTGAAGCCCTGGCGGCCAAACGCTGGAATATGCTCCATCCGATGGAAACCCCACGTCGCAGCTATCTTGAAACCGTGTTGGCTTCTGAAAAGGGACCATTCATCGCGGTGAGCGACAATATTAAGATGTTGCCTGACCAGATTGCTCCCTGGGTACCGGGTGGGCTTATGACTCTGGGAACCGATGGATTTGGACG
Source organism: Verrucomicrobiales bacterium (assembly GCA_005793375.1). GTDB lineage: Bacteria > Verrucomicrobiota > Verrucomicrobiia > Limisphaerales > UBA9464 > SXSK01. Next base: position 685 of record SXSK01000058.1, read on the forward strand.
CAGCGACATACGTCCCCGATTGCGTCGGTTCTTTGAAATCGATGCGGAGTCCGTGGTCATCGCCACTCTCTATACCCTGAGCCAACGCGGTGAGATCCCGGCGACATTGGTGGCTCAGGCCATCCGGGATCTGGGAGTCGACCCGGAGAAAATTTGGGGCGAATCCTCTTAAGCGAACTTTCTCAATCCGGCGACTTACCCTTTTCCGCTTTCATGGGCCACCTCATGGCGGACAGGGGAGGTTGAGCGCAAGAATTCACACTGTTTTGAAACGAGCCCCCGACACTGGGTTGCTGGTGGTCCTTGAAGGGATTGACGGCACAGGTAAATCCACGCTCGCTCGATCATTGGCCGAGCAGTTGACCCGCTTGGGTCAGGACGTCGTCCTGAGTCGCGAACCAACCGATGGACCTCATGGACGTCGATTGCGTCAGTCTGCGACGCTAGGGCGGCTCAGTGCTGACGAAGAACTCGAAGCGTTCATCGAGGATCGAAGAGAGCATGTCGCGAGTTTGATTCTCCCCTCATTAGCCGCCGGCAGAATCGTCGTGTTGGATCGATATTACTTTTCCACGGCGGCTTACCAAGGAAGCCGCGGATTGGATTGGCGGGAAATACTAGAGCGAAATGAAGCGTTTGCGCCCGAGCCGGATCTCTTGTTGATATTGGAGATCGATCCTGCTCGAAGCTTAGGGCGCATTCAAGGGCGTGGGGATGCGGCGAATGAATTCGAGCGGTTGGAGAATTTGCAGAAAGTAGATGCGGTATTTCGCACATTGGACCGACCCTATCTGCGGCGATTCGATGCAACGCAATCGCGGGAGCAATTGCTGCAGAGTGCGTTGGACGCCGTCTTGACGGCGCGGCAGCAGCGATCCACGACCTGATCGATCGTGTCATTCGGTTTTATGGAGCGCCGATGCATTGAGTGCACGGATCAATAATCCAGGATAATCAACCGATACGTCTTACAATGCCCCCGGCATCCATTCGGGCGAGAATTGGTTGGGAATCGACGGCGGCACAGACGGGAAGGTCATCGGCGAGATCGGGAATCCGGTCGAGACGTCGGCCGTTACGGGCGAATGTTCTGAGGGCTTGAAGGATATCGGGTTTGGCGGCGAGGAAAGCCTGTCGCGAGGTGTGGGCGGCGTCTCCCAAGTCACCAATACCCAGAGTGGGAAGCAGCTGATCCACTGCGGCACCGGCGGCGAGAGTGTCTTCGTACGCGGCATCCTCGGCTGTGCCGCTGCAGACCAACAAAATTTCGCGCGGGGCCAACCGTTTTAGTTCCTGGACGGCGCATGTGACATTGATTAAGGCGCCTACCAGAACCGTGTTTGCCGCCTGACAGGCCTTGAGGGCACGGGTACCGTTGGTCGTGGTCGTCACGATCCGCCGTCCTCGAACCCGTTCCGCAGTGAATTCGCGCGGCGAGTTGCCCAGATCAAAATCGATGGACCCAGTTTGTTCGGAGCGAATACGGAGTCCGTGGCGTTCTCCGGCGAGGAGGACATCTGGTTGGCGTGCCTTCCAGGCGAGCGCTTCCGAGATTTCGGCGACTGGCACGATGGAATCCGCCCCATGGGCGAGGGCTGTCAACATGGCCGACGTGGCGCGCAGGACATCAAACACGACACAGACGGTGCTTGAGAGATCGCGTTGAGAGACATGGGCGTACTCCGCAGGCGCTAGCAAGACTTCGAGGCGGGGTTTGGGCAGATCAATCATGGGTGGCAGTCGGTGTAGGAAGGGAACGGGTGGAATCCCAGGTTCGCCCTAGAAACGTTCGCACGTAGTGGAACAAGTATTGTTGGGCGAATCCCCCATAGGGTCCGAAGTGCGATTGGGAGAACTTTTGCAATTGCTGCAGACTTATCCGGCTGGCTGTCGGAAAATAGAGTCGATGCAGGGCTTTCTGGACCCAGACATCCACGGGAAACGCATCGTGTCGACCGTAGGCAAACAGCAGGACGCAATCCGCGATCTTTCTTCCAACGCCGGGGCAGCGCATGAGGGCTTCACGTGCGTCGCTGGTATCCAGTGTTTCTAAGTGTTGCAGCATAAGGCTGCCGTCCGCGATTTGACGTGCGGTGCCCAGCAGGTAGGGCGCGCGAAAACCGAGTTTACACTCACGCAACGCCGTTTCCGATGTGGCAGCGATGGCCTGCACGGCGGGAAACGCGGAGATCGCCATCTGGCCTGGAGGCGCGTCTACCGGACGTCCAAATCGCTCGCACAACAGCGCGACGATCTTTTGGATTTGGACAATTTGTTTGGTGGATGAGCAGATGAATCCAGCCAGGCATTCCCAGGGATCCTGGCGAAGCAGCCGCAATCCGCGACACGCCTTCACGGCAGCCTGCATCGGCGGATCCTTGGGAAAGGATTTCAGAATGCGATCCATCGGATCGTCCAGCCGCAAGTACTTGGAAATTCGATCTTGAATCGTCTCCGCATCCGCTGGGTTGGTGAATTCGGCGGTTAACTGATTGCCGCGTTGAGTTAAGCACACCCAGTGCTCCCCGATGACGCTAACCCAGCCCTTCGGGCTTGATTGCCATCGGAACGCTTGACCACTCCCTAATGTCGCCGCCAGATCATAGTCGTCGACAGGGAATCGAATGGTTCCGAGTTCCGTCATGGCTGCTTGCTCGGTGGGTTGCCCCTCAGGTTTCGGCAGCCGTAGATCTGATATCGATGGAAGAATCGGTCTCGGTATTTCACATCGATGACTCCTAGATCTGTCACGGTCTCAAATTCTCGCTTGAGACGATCCGTGGATTCTGTTGGTTGTTCGGCATCCTGAACGTAGACAGCGTCGTCACCCACGCGAGTTTGGTTATATCGATAGCGAGGCCAGAACCAGAATTGATTTTCAGGCACGTCGCTCGAGCGCACGAAAACCAGCGGATTGTCAGGGATCGATTCGCGGGCTTTGGGGTTGTAGAACGACAGCAACCCGGTAAGGCCATAGTGATTGGCGATCAAGAAAGTTGGCCGTCCGTTTTTTTCCCAGCGGGCTCGGGCCTCCTCCATCAACCGCGAAGTTTCTCGATGTGCGCGCACCCGTCTCAACGGATCGATGCGCGACGGAAGCAGGTGCCCGGTGAGTTTGGCGATCAAATTGGTGTCGTGAAGGAGAATGACCATCGGAAGGCCGAAGGCGAGTCCTGCAATAAGGAAGCGGCGCGGCGCGAGTCTTCCGCTTTGATGCAGACGAAAGCCCTGGATGATGGCGGCGAGAAATAGAGGAAGGATGCTGGTGCAAATCCAGTTAGGTTGGACGCGCGCCTTGAAGGTATAAGCGAAGTAGAACAAGAATACCGGAAGACCCATGCAGAGGAGATAACGTATCAACCAGCGGGACTCCCAGTCAGACGCGGCCGACCTTGGAATGGTTGGAGCGATGTGAATCGCTCGTGGCGTCCCTGTTGAGCTTTCTGGTGCGCGTCGAGCGAGTGTAAACAACGTCCAAATTAGGCCCACGAAAAACACCGGATTCATCAAGGCAGGCACCGATAGGATAAAATCAAAAAAGAACCGAAGAGTTGGCTGCCAGGACTGCTGGAGGCCACCGCGTTCGCTCAGGTGGCGGACGGTGATCCAACCGTTTTGACTATTCCAGATGGCGACTGGCAGGAGGCAAACAAGGTTGATGGCGAGTGCTATCCAGGGACCTGGGCGTCTGAGTTGGACACGGGACGGAGGACAGAGGACAAAGAAAATTGCGAAGCTGGCCCATTGAAAGGGTGAGAAATATTTGCTGAGAAATGAGCCGCCGAGCCAGATGCCCGTCAAGATCCAAGCCTGTATGGAATCAGTAGTGATGGCGCGCCAACCGGAGAGCATGGCGAGGGTCCAGAAGGTGACGGTGATGGGATCAATCGTGATGAGGATGGAGCCCACTGCCAGCAGAGGAGTGGCCTGCATCGCAACCACGAACCAAAATGCCGTGCGCGCGTCGGTATGCCGGGCGGCAAAGCGCAACAGCAACCCGCTGAGCAGGGCGGCAAGTACAGGCGAAAGCAATCTCGAACCGACTTCACGATCACCCACCAAATGCGTGCCGATCCAATGGGCATAGGCAATGAACGGCGGTTTGCTGTAATAAGACCAGTCGGGATGTTTCGACCAGATCCATTGGTAAGCCTCATCCTCGCTAAGTTCGATGATACCCGAGGCCAGATAGCCCCATCGAACCACCAGCAAGAGCCCTATCAAAACCCAACCAAGGCGCATCCAGTGTTCCCCGACCGAAACAGACGGCGGATCGGCGGTCCCGACCGGCGGTGTCCGCAGTTCTGGCTCTAGCAAGGAAGGGCATCGTGCCCACCAACGGGGAAACCATCGATGGCCAACATTTTTCCAGAGACGTTCGATCCCAAAGACAATGCACAATCCGTAGGTAGTTCCGACGGCAAAGCCCGCCACGACATCGGTTGGCCAGTGAACCCCGAGATACATCCGAGAATAGCCGACGCCCAAAGCAATGGGGAGCATCACCCGGCCGGCTCGCCGATAAAATAGGAATGTGACGACCGTGGCGGCTGCCCAGAGGCCGGCGTGGCCGCTTGGCATGGCTTTGCTGCCGGCTTTTCCGGCGCGGAGTTCGACGTTTTCCAGGACTGCGTAAGGTCGTTCTCGACCGAAGGTGCGCTTGAGAGGGGCGGTAACCATGCCTTCACCACAAACCAGCGTAATGGTCAGAACCGCCACGAAGCATCGCCCGCGGCGCCCGCCCCGGTAGATCAGGATTCCAGCGAGCAGAACGAGGGCCGGAATAAAGAATTGGTTGCCGCTCAGGAACGGCATCAGATGATCGAACACGACATTCGACCAAGTCTGGTTGATCCATCGGAACACCCATTCATCCATTTTGAGGAGCCAATCCATTCGAGAGGATCGATAGTGGCGAGATTCAGAGGAGATGTCGACGATTCGTCCCTTGCCTTCGATTGCTCCAGTTGCCTAAGTTGCCTCCCGCATGCAATCGCAGTTGTCGCAGTATTTGCCGGTACTGATGTTCCTGATGGTCACGATCGGATTTGCCGTCGGGACGTTGGCGTTTTCGGTGATTGCTGGGAAAGTAGGCCGCCGAACGCGCACCAAGGATATTCCGTATGAATGCGGAATGGTCCCTGAAGGTCCCGGCAACGCACGACTGTCAGTGAAATTCTTCCTGGTGGCGCTGCTTTTCGTGCTTTTCGACATTGAAGTCGTATTCATGTACCCATGGGCAGTGACCTACAAAGAGTTGCTCGCCAAGCATTTCGCATCGGTGGTGGGCGGAATGCTGAGCTTCATGGGCATCCTATTCGTGGGTTACCTCTACGCTCTGAAGAAAAAAGCCTTCGACTGGAAGAGTTGACCCGGTTGGTCCCGACCCGCTCCCATCATTGATTCAGTCCTTCGATGGGCAGCATTGAAAGTGGAAGAGCTCTGTTGGGTTCATGTGGCGAGCTTGGAGGAGTTCGACGGTGAGCCATGGCAGCTGTGGCGCGTTTTCACAATTGTTCAAATTCGGTCACCAGATCTACACGAACGGCAGAAGCCGCTTGGTTTCGGCCGGTTCTGCTTTAGGTCACTGAGCTTGGTCCGCTGAGGGCTTGCCAAGTGCGCGCCAATAGGGACGCTCGGCGAGTCCACATGAGATTTCTTCACAGGCAAGCGACTGTCGCTGAACCGGGGTATTCCCGTTGGTTGGTTCCACCGGCGGCGATCGCCGTGCATATTTGCATTGGAGAGGTTTACGGGTTCAGCGTGTTTAACGTGCCGCTCACGCGATTGATCGGAGGTAGTCGGTCTTTGCCGGGACAGGACTGGACCATTCCCCAGGTGGGTTGGATTTATTCGATCGCCTTGTTCATGTTGGGGTTGTCTGGCGCTGTTTTTGGGAAGTGGGTGGAGTCGAGGGGACCCCGTCTAGCGATGGTGGCGAGTGCGGCCTGCTTCTGCGGCGGGCTCTGGATCTCTGCCATCGGTGTGAAAACTCATCAGATTTGGCTGCTCTACCTGGGGTACGGAGTTCTGGGTGGGATTGGGCTTGGCTTAGGTTACATCGCACCCGTGTCCACCCTGATGAAATGGTTCCCTGACCGACCGGGCATGGCGACGGGTATGGCGATCATGGGATTTGGTGGTGGGGCGCTGGTCGGATCCCCGCTGGGGGTTCAACTCATGGATCATTTCAAAAGTTCCTCATCGCCCGGCGTCGCCGAAGCCTTCTCAGCAATGGCAGGATGTTATGCAGTCCTGATGCTTTTTGGAGCTTGGTTGGTGCGGGTGCCGGCGGCGGGATGGACTCCCGTAGGATGGCTGCCGAAGCCTGAGTCCAACGCATTGGTTTCAACTGCCAATGTGGGTGTGGATCGTGCCTGGAAAACGCCTCAATTCTGGCTTTTGTGGGTGGTGCTTTGCTTAAATGTGACTGCGGGTATTGGTATCCTGGGGCAAGCGTCGCTGATGTGTCAGGACATGTTTGGAGTCAGTGCCGCGATTGGCGGTGGCTTCGCCGGGTTGCTTTCTCTCTTTAATATGGCAGGACGTTTCGTGTGGTCTTCCATCTCCGATTTCACCGGTCGCAAAGCCGTCTATTGTCTCTTCTTTCTCTTGGGCGCGGTCCTCTATTGCCTGATCCCCTTCACTCAAAGTTCCGGAAACCAAGCGCTCTTTGTCGTGATCACAGCGGCAATCATTTCAATGTACGGTGGGGGATTCGCCACCATTCCTGCGTATCTTCGGGATTTGTTCGGTACCTACCAAGTGGGGGCGATCCACGGTCGACTGATCACCGCATGGTCGATCGCTGCAGTCCTGGGGCCCAGCTTAGTCAACTATCTCTCAACAGCACAGAAGGAGGCTGGGATGCCAAAAGCCGAGGCCTATAATTCCACACTTTATCTGATGGCTGGCTTGTTGATGGTCGGCTTGGTAGCAAACTTGGTAGTGCGACCGGTAGACCCTAGGCATCACCTCAAAGAGTCCATTTAACCTTGATCTCAAGCGCACCATGAAAACCAAGCTCAAACTCGGGCTGGCCTGGTTAGTCATCGGAGTTCCCCTGGCCTGGGGTGTGTTTCAGTCCGTGAAGAAATCCATGCCCCTCTTCACAATTTCGCCCTCTGCGGGGCAGTCGTCGCCGGTTCCGCAGTGACTCGACATCCCTTCAAAATGTGGCGTGAAGGTCATGGCGGAACTGTTGGCGCCAGGAAATGCCAACGGGGCAGAACGGAACAGGCAACCCCTTAGTTACGACCAGGAGCCAGTTCGCCCTGCTTTGTGACTTACTTTCGGGTAGCCCTGGGCGTGTCGGAGGCACCGAGCGATCGCTACGGTTGGTAGATGGGGCCGTTGAAAATCTCGTTGGGAGGGCGAGTCTTATTGATGAGGACTTGGGAGTAGTTCCACTTCACGTTTTGTGCACTGCCGCCGAACATACCGACCACGGCTCCGCCCGGAAGATTGGTGGTGGTGCTCTGCCCATTGGGGTTGTTGAGATTGGCGTAACCGGCGAATCCGGCGTGTCGAATCGAGATGCCGTTACCGGCGTTGCCTGGCGGTGGCACGTTGGCGGCGTCGTTGAAATTGAAAGCGTCCAGTTCATTTTGCTCCCACATCTGCCAATCCGTCCCCAGGAAATCACTGAGCTTGTAGGTGCGTCCGTCGGGACTTAGCGATGCCTTCCCCACGTTGTTGTAGCCGCCGATCGTTCCATTCCAGCAATAGGATGTTAGCTTGAGCGGGCGAGCCAACCATAGTTGACGCAACTTGCCGCTATTTCGCAGCGCAACGTCTTTGGGGCACCAACAAATCTTGTGCGTCGCAAGAAATGGACCGAGCTGGCTGATACGGAAGAACGAAACTTGGTTGCTGAACTGGGCGGAATCGATATCCCGACCAGCGGCGGATACAGGGTTGGCTGGGCCGCCCGGAATCCGGCCGTTGTTCTTGCTGGCATAAACCCAGCCATCGGGACCGCTTAAGTCGCCTCCCCAAGTGGGATGCGCGTTCAGATCCTGGTTGTCGGCGGCATAGAGATGATTCGCGAGGACGATCTGTTTGACATTGTTGAGATCTAGGGTCATCTGGGCTCTATCCTTGGCCCGGCCCAGGGCGGGCAAGAGCATGCCTGCCAAGATCGCGATAATGGCGATCACCACCAGGAGTTCAATCAAAGTGAACGCGGCCGTCCACCAACCCGGTCGGCTGGGGGTGCGAGAAAAAGCGAGTGGGAAGGTTGGAAAGAGTTCGGCAATCTTCATCGAAGGATAGGGTGGCGGTTCGATCTGGCGGTAGGACTTGCAATCCTATCGAGCTGATTCCTGGCTTCAAGGAAAAAGCGGTGTTTGTGGAAGATTTGCTTCAGGAGTTCAGCAAAGATCGTGCTTTCGCGAGGCATTCCTCGATCTTGCTCGCGTCTTTGCCGCCGCCGCGAGCCGAGTCGGGTTTACCGCCTCCTTTGCCTCCGACGATGGGGGCGATGGTCTGGATGATCTTTCCTGCCTGGACCTTGGAGGTGTGCGGCGAGGAAACCGAAGCAATCAAGGCGACAGTGCCATTGGCAGAAGCACCGGCGAGCACCACCACACCTTGGAATGCAGTCTTCAAGGCATCCGCGATGGATTGGAGGGCATCTCCGTCGGCTCCGGGAACGGTGGCGATGATGGAGGGGATTGCGTTCAAGCACTCCGCATGGGTGACGAGCGATTTGGCAGTTTGAGAGGCTTCGCGTTGAGCGGCGGCTTTGAGCTGTTTTTCGAGATCCCTCTGGTACGCCAACAAGCCCTCCACCTTCTTTTCAAGTTCCGCCGCAGGCGAACTCAGCGAGCTGCTGAGCGAGCGAATCAAGTCCCGGTCTTCGCGCATGGAGTGATACGATTCGAGGCCGGCCACCGCTTCGATTCGGCGTACCCCTGCCGCAATGGCAGATTCAGCGAGGATTCGGAACACTCCGATTTCACCGGTGGCACGGGTGTGCGTGCCGCCGCAGAGTTCCATGGAATAGCCGTCGAATTGAGCCGCATGTCCGCCGATTTGAACCACGCGGACGACATCACCATATTTATCGCCGAAGAATTGCATGACATCCTTTCGCCCCTTGATGTCGGCATACGGGGCCTCACTCCAAAACACTCCGCAATTCTCCAGAATGCGTTCATTGACGAGTTTTTCGATATCGGCCACTTGAGAGGGCGTGAGCGGTGCCGAATTGAAATCGAAGGTGAGTTTGTCGGGGGTAACGGAGGAGCCTTTTTGCGACGCATCGCGGCTGGCGACCTCGTGGAGAGCCCAGTGAAGCAGGTGAGTGACTGTGTGATGACGTTCGATCGCATGACGACGTGCGGCATCGACGGATAGTGTGACCATGGAGCCTACAGCGGGGGCGTCGTGGCTGTTGATGAAATGCAACCAGGTGTTGCTTGATTTCTGGGTGCTGACCACACGCCAGAGCTGTCCGGAGCCCGCGAGCGTGCCGGTATCGCCGACCTGACCACCCATTTCGGCGTAGCACGTGGAGGCATCGAGGACAACGGCGGTTCGGTCCTTGAGTTCGACCACTTCCAAGACCTTCGCGGGTGTCTCGAGAGCATCGTGGCCGATGAACCGAGTTGGGATCTTGGTCTCGACCTGAGACAATTCGATGACCTGCTTCTTTTGGGCGTCGCGGGACATCTGCTTCTGTTTTTCCATGAGGCCATGGAAGCCGACCTCGTCCACTAAAAGGCCGCGTTCGCGGGCCATCACTTGGGTGAGATCGATGGGGAATCCCTGTTCGTCATATAGCTTGAAAGCGAAAGCCCCGGAGATATTGCCCGCGAGCGCCGCTTCATTGAATAGGGCAATCCCTTTGTCCAAAGTGCGGTTAAACCCTTCCTCTTCGCGCTTTAAGACTTCTTTAACGTGATGGAGTCGGGTGCGGATTTCCGGAAAGACATCGCCCATGGTCCGGGCGAGAACATCCACGAGTTTATAGAAGAACGGCTCATGGAAACCGAGGGTCCGGCCGTAGCGAACGGCGCGGCGGAGGATCCGACGCAGCACATAATTCCGGTCGGTGTTGCCTGGTTCGATGCCGTCGGCAATGGCGAAACTGAGAGTGCGGATATGGTCCGCGATCACTCGAAAAGCAACGTCCTCTTTTTCTTGTTCCGTGTTGCCTGTGCTACCGGATTGGGGAAGGGTCGAACCGTACTTCTTGCCGCTCAGTTTTTCGATCTCATCGAAAATGGGGCGGAAAATATCCGTTTCATAATTCGAGATTCGGGAGTTGGCGAAGTCGCTGAAGCTCTGGGTGCCCTGAATGATCGAGGCGACACGTTCAAAGCCCATACCGGTGTCCACATGTTTGGCGGGCAGCGGAGAGAAAGTGCCATCGGAATTCGCATTGAACTGAATGAAAACGAGGTTCCAGATCTCGATGCACTGGGGCGACCCCTGGTTGACAAGTGCGCCGCGCGTGTCGCCCAAAGGGGTCAGGTCGACGTGCAGTTCGGAGCACGGACCGCACGGGCCGGTCTCG
>SXSK01000059.1 GCA_005793375.1 Verrucomicrobiales bacterium
CCAAAGCTCGCGCCGTCGGGCGCTTGGACACCCAGCACCTCCAGTTCGCCGCTTACCCCACCAACCAGAATCCAATCCAAAAAGTCATCGACTTACACCCTATTCCACTCCAAATCACCCACAGATTCTGCTGAAGAGCCGGATTTTGTTACGATGTCCACTGGGTCTACCGCGGCGGCATACAACCGGCCCAAGCGCTCCAAGACTACGGGTCGAGAATTGTCTCGTGGCACTTGCGCCAAAGTCGCGATCAGATCTGGTGGGAAGATCTCGACTCGGGAGACATCGACTATGCAGTGGTTGCCGCCTATTCGAGTCGTCATAGCATGGCGACCAATCTCACTGTGGAGCTTGCCCTCGAAAATGGGACTCGAGTGACACGATCCGCCGCGGAAAATCACCGGCGCAGCCGGCAATTTATTCAACGAGTGTTTGGGGTCTGAGCCTGAATAGAACTCCCACGCTAGAACCAGGATGTATCAAGCTGCCGCGAAACGAGCCCAACGATCCGCCTCGACGATCTCCTCCAGGCTAGGGTTGAGGACGGTATCGTGCGAATCCATCACCTGACGGACTGTCTCGCTGATCCCCGTGTAACTCAATTCCCGCCGGCAGAAACGTTCGACCGCGACCTCATTGGCCGCATTTAAGACCGCCGGCAACGTGCCGCCGACCTCTCCGGCGCGTCGAGCCAACGACAAAGCGGGGAAACGGTCCTGATCAGGCTCCTCGAATTGTAAGCAGCCTATCCTGGCGAAGTTCGTCTGAACACGGTCACTGGCGACACGCTCCGGGTAGGTCAATGCATATTGGATGGGGAGACACATGTCGGGCGTGCTCAGTTGGGCAATGATCGAACCGTCCACATATTCCACCATCGAGTGAATCACGCTTTGAGGATGCACCACCACCTGCACTCGAGCCATTTCCACATCGAATAACCACCGAGCTTCGATCATTTCCAATCCCTTATTAAAGAGTGTTGAGGAATCGATGGTGATCTTTCGTCCCATGGTCCACGAAGGATGTTTGAGTGCTTGTTCCAGTCCAATGGTCGACATCCGCTCTTTAGGCCATTGCGTTGCGTCGCGAAACGGTCCGCCGGATGCCGTCAACCACAAGGTGCGAATTGAAGCGGAAGGTTTGCCGTCCAGGCTTTGGAATATTGCGGAATGTTCGCTATCGACCGCAAGTACCCGGCGACCACATTGTCGAGCCTCGGACATAACGATTTCCCCTGCCATCACCAGGATTTCTTTGGAAGCGATGGCAATGTCTTTGCCAGCTCGTAGAGCTGCCAACGCCGGCGCCAACCCTGCGGTGCCCACGATAGCAATCAGCACGATGTCTGCTTCAGGTAGAGTCGCCAACTCTATTAACCCGGCATCGCTGCAAGCCACTCTCGTCTGCTTGGGTACCCGCAATTGGAGGGAATCGCGTTTCGATGGGTCGGAAATGGATACAAGCGTCGGCTGATGCCGAATAGCTTGTTGGACTAGTAAGTCCACATTCGCTCCTGCGGCTAGGCCGACAAGCCGAAGTCGATCCGGCAAATCCTCTACTACCTTGAGGGTGCTTGTGCCAATGGATCCCGTACTGCCAAGTAAAACGACGTTCTTCATGCTTTCGCGAGCGCAAAAGCCTAGTGAAGTGTCCCGGAATTGCCTACAAATTCGTTGCATCGATTCGCAAACGGAGCCTACCCAGAGGGGGAAATTTGACCGAAATCGAAGGCGTCGACGGTTCTCTTAAGACACCTTCAAGATTCCCATCATCAGAAAATGGGCAATGAAGCAAAAGCCCTCTACAATTCGCCCGTGAACTGGATCGTGGCAAAGAGCGATTTGGCAGATTTTTTGCCGAAAGTGGTTGCAGGGGAACGGTTAAGCATTGCCGATGCCGAACGACTCTTTGCCTCCAATGACCTGAATGCATTGGGAATCCTGGCAGACCTTGCGAACCAAAAGCGCAACGCTCAGAGGGTCAGTTACATCATCAATCGGTACATTAATTATTCGAATTACTGCATCCTCAGCTGCCAGTTTTGCGCATTTTCTCGCAAGAAACGAGATGCATCCGGATTTGAATTATCCTCGGAACAAATCCTTCAGAAAGCCCGCGAAGCCCTCGACCTCGGCATCACCGAACTCCATATCGTCGGCGGCTTGCATCCGTCCTTGCCGTTTTCTTACTACACCGAATTTCTAAAGGCCCTTCACGACCTGGACCCGCATCTTCAGCTAAAGTGTTTTACAGCCATCGAAATTCTCCATTTGGCTTGGCTGGCTCGGAAGTCAGTTCGAGACACATTACTGGAGCTCAAGCAGGCTGGATTGTCATCACTGACGGGTGGTGGCGCCGAAATCTTTAGGCAAGAAATCCGGAGTGCTATTGCCCGTGGTAAAGAAAGTGCCGACGAATATTTGAATGTCCACAGGACCTGGCATCAGTTGGGTGGTCGGAGCACCTGCACCATGCTCTATGGGCATGTGGAATCCCTTTCCGACCGAGTCGATCACTTGCGCCAGTTGCGTGCGTTACAGGATGAGACCCGAGGATTCACTGGGTTCATTCCCCTGCCCTACCAACCCGAGAACAATGCCATTCCGGTGAAAAACCCACCTACCGGGGCCGATATGCTGCGGACCATTGCCGTGGCAAGACTGTTTCTCGACAACGTCGATCACATAACGGCGTATTGGATTGGGATGGGTCTCAAGACCGCTCAGGTTGCTTTGAGCTACGGGGCTGACGACATCCACGGAACGATCGTGGAGGAGCACATATTCCACATGGCAGGCGCAACGTCGCCACAGCTCCAGTCGGAACGCGATCTGGTGAAGGCAATTCGAGAAGCAGGCAAGACCCCTGTCCAACGGAACACGTTTTACGAACCCATCAGGGTTTGGGAGCCGAATGAAGCAAATCAGGCCTCAGCTCGGCTGGAGGGTGGCGACGCACCATTCGACCGAGTCCTGGAAACCCAGCTAGCCACGAAGCAAGTGGACGCCCCGCCTCGGTGATATCGCCTTCATTGCTTTCGTGTTTTCCCCGTGGGATCATTGTCATCCCAACCGCGGCGGCTGTGGAAGGCCCACCAATCGATTTCGTCCGGCGCCCGCTTCTCTAGCGCCGCATGCCCGTCGGCGAATACCAAGTTGATCGCGTCCTTATGCGCCGACCGCAATGGCTCCCAATAAGGCATCTCCCAAAGTAGGACGGCTCGAGAAGGACCCGCCACCGTGGAGGTCTTGCGGCCACTGACAGGGCGTGCGGTTACGTAGGACGAATTCGCCTTATCCAAATAGATATGATTCCAAACGTAGGTTACGTTGTCGTTGTCACGATAAAACCTCCCGACCTCAGCGAGGGTCCTGCCGATTTGGGGATCGATCAACTTGGCGGCGGTCGGGCACGTGTAGGTGCCCTTGGGAGGGGGGCCTTTCACCGCTGAAGTGTAGTTGGTCGGCATGTTGTTTGTGCCGATCAATGGTCCCAACAAATTCGGTAACCACCGGCCCTCGACATTGAGCGCATTATCGCCGCCCCATCGCCTCCCCCAATTTCGGCAAAGTGGAAATCGTTCGTCAGCATCGGTGGCGTACATCATGACAGCCAATCCAATCTGCTTCTGATTGTTTAAGCAGTAAGTCTTCTCTGCCTGAGACTTGGCTCTCCCGAGAGCAGGTAAAAGCATGGAAGCCAAAATGGCAATGATGGCAATCACCACAAGCAACTCGATCAATGTGAACGCGGAAAATCGACGTGTTTGAAGTTTCATGGCAGCTGTGTCGACAATTATTCAGTCCCACGAGTTTGACCAGTCAAATTCATTGGTGTTTCAATTAGAAAAGAATGACAATTTTGCTGTTAGTCCGAAGGCGATTCTAACAGATCTCCTTTTGCAGACCCAATCTTTGTCCTTTCATGAGTGAATCCTGGTTCAAAATACGTAACGAAGCGGATGTGCCGTCCCCAGCCCTCCTCATCTACTTGGAACGTGTTGAGGAAAACATCCGTCGCCTGATTGCCTTGGCAGGCGACGTCAGTCGGCTTAGGCCGCATGTTAAAACCCATAAATTGCCACAAATCATCGCCCTCAAACTGAAGCATGGGATCACTCGATTCAAAGCGGCGACGGTCGCTGAGGCGGAAATGGTCGCTGAAGCAGGCGGACCTGACGTTTTCTTGGCCTATCAACCCGTGGGGCCCAACACAGCCCGCTTCGTGGAACTTAGCCTACGGTTCCCACGGACCCGCTTCTCTACAATGGTCGATAATCGAGCGACGATCTTGGAACTTAACCAAGCCTGTTCACGTGTGAATCACCGTCTCCCGGTCTTGATTGACTTAAACTGCGGCATGAACCGGACGGGGATTACGCCAGGCCCAGAAGCTTTGGATGTCTACCGCGCCATTCATAACGCCAGTCACCTGGATGCCGATGGACTCCATGTCTACGATGGCCACCTCCACGAACCGGATCCGGTGAAATTAAGTGCGAGTGTGGAAGCTGCCTTTGCTCCAGTGTGGGAGTTGCGCTCTCAGTTACTTGAAGCCGGGTTACCCGTCCCACGAATGATCGCTGGCGGCACTCCCACCACGCCGTTGCATGCCAAGGACGGAAGAATCGAATGCGGCGCCGGCACAACCATCTTGTGGGACTCAGGTCAACCACTCGTGTCCCCCGATCAACCGTTCCTCCATGCGGCGGTGCTTCTAATTAGGGTGGTCAGTAAACCAACATCGAATCGTCTTTGCTTCGACTTGGGACACAAAGCCGTCGCATCGGAGATGCCGCACCCTCGAGTTCAAATTCTCGACCTGCCCGACGCAAAGTTTGTCATTCATAGCGAAGAACATTTGGTCGTGGAGACTCCACTTGCCTCGGCGATTCCCGTGGGCACGACGTTTTATGCAATTCCACGACACATCTGTCCCACAGTCGCTCTACATAACGAAGTCTCGGTAGTTCAAGGGGGTATGGTCGTTGATCAATGGCCTGTGGTCGCCCGGGCTCGACGCCTCACAGTCTAATCTAATCAGTCTCCATCGACTGGCTCGTTGCGTCAGCATCGACTGGTGGGCGAACTCGATAGAAGCTGGCGTCTCGATCCAGGGAACCGGGGTCTTCAATCCGAAGAATGTCGTCTCCGAGCACGTTCGAATTAATTGGAGTCCAAGTTTCCAGGTCACTCGAGACCTCGACGATGACTGCAGCTCCGAGGGGTCCTTGGATTTCCAGCGAGACCATTCCCGATCCATCCAGCAAGAAATGGGCGATCTCAATGGCGACAGTGCCAACTTCCGAAATGGCACCCCCCAAATTGAAGTCGTTGTCCACGATTGTCAGTGTAGTGGTCGCAGTCCCCAAAGTGGCTTCCCCAGTCGGTGAACTTAAGACGACCGTAAATGTCTCATTGGTATCCACAATCGTATCGTTGAGGATTGTCAGAATGACAGTCTTGTTGGTTTCACCCGCAGCAAAACTCAAAACGCCACTCTTTGTCGTAAAGTCACTCCCCGCCGTGGCAGTTCCACTCGCCGTCGCATACTGAACGGTGGCCGCCGCCGCTAGGCCGCCAGATCGTCGAACGTTTAGCGTCGTCGTCCCCGCCCCCTCCGAGACGCTCACCGCATTCGTCGTAAACGCGATGGTCGAGTCGTTGTCACGAAGTGTGACGGTGGCATTGGTTATGGCAGCCAATGTTGCATCCGTTGCATTTGTCAGTCCGACACTAAATTCTTTGTCCCCGTCAATCGACGTGTCATTGAGAAGTGGGATGGTAATCGTTCGTGACAAGACACCGGCAGCAAAGCTCACCGTCCCGTTGGTGCTGGTAAAGTCCACACCGTTAGTCGCCGTGCCTTCGGTCGTAAAATAATCCACGGTGAACGCATAGTTGGTGCCACCCGTCCGCAACAATGTCAGTGTCACGGTGGAGGCGCTTTCCAATGCGCTCACTGCATTGGTTGAGAACGCCACACTGCTATCGTTCTCCAGGATGCGCACGGTCGCGTTGCTGAGGGTCAGCAAGCTGGCACCACTGGGGTTGCTCAGGCTCACCCGGAAGGTTTCGTTGGTCTCCAGGGTCGAGTCATTAGTGATTGGGATGGTCAGGGTCAGGGTGTTGGTGCCAGGCCCGAAGTTCAAG
>SXSK01000006.1 GCA_005793375.1 Verrucomicrobiales bacterium
ACTCGGATGAAGCTCGAAGGGGCTGAGTTTGCTGATGTCCTCGCCGACGCTCAACGATTGGGTTATGCCGAAGCTGAACCGTCGCTCGATATCGACGGCCATGACGCGGCTCACAAAACCGGAATTCTGGCCTCGCTGGCTCATGGTTTCTGGGTCCAGCCGGATCAGATTCACACCGAGGGAATTCGCAATATCAGTAAATTGGATATCCAGTTCGCGGAGCGTTTGGGTTATACTATCAAGCTGCTGGGAAACGTAAAAACTCTGAGCCCCTCCCCAAAGCGCACCAAGAAAGGAGGATCAGACCCACGCCCCAGAATCCAGGTGGCCGTTTATCCTGCCCTAATCCCCAACCGCCACGTTCTCGCGAGTGTCAACCACGCCTTCAACGCCATCGCCATCCGAGGGGATATCGTCGGGGACACATTGTTCTATGGGCGCGGCGCCGGACAGGATCCCACCGCCAGTTCGGTGCTGAGCGATCTGGCGGACGCCGCCCTCGATCTCAAGTGTGGCTCGCACAATCGAGTGCCCGCATTCGTGGCTCACGAGGGGAATGGTCAGGTCGCTCCCATGGAAAGCGTGATCTCGCGTTATTACGTCCGCCTGACAGTCCTTGACCGCCCCGGAGTATTCGCTCGCATCGCGCGCGTCCTGGCCGATGCTAAGATTGGCATCTCTTCAATCATTCAGCCCGAAGGCCACGAAGGAGAGTCTGTCCCAGTAATCATGATGCTTCATGACGCGCCGAATGCCGCACTCAGCCGCGCGGTCAATCGCATCTCTCGACTCAATGTCGTCAAGGACCAACCGGTCGTGATCCGGGTAGAGAGTTTCGACGCGACTTAGGGATCCGGGCCCACTTCTGGTCTACGCCGAAATCCGTTGACAAAATAGTCGAGGCGCTTTGCCAAGCCGTGCTTGGCATTGAACCCCGTTTTCCGTTCACTCCGCACGGCACAAACAGAGTGACCCATGAAATCGTACCTCAATGCCTTGTTGGCCGCGATCCTCGCGGCAGTTTTACTCAGTGGTTGCACCACGTCCCGCACCGTGGGTACCAACTCCCAATTCAAAGGACCTGTCGGACTCCAACTCTACAGCTTTCGGGGCCAGTTTACTAAGAACGTCCCTGCCACGCTGGATCTCGTAAAAAGCCTAGGCTTTCGCGAGGTAGAACTAGCCGGCACCTACAACCTGCCGCCCGACAAATTTCAGGCGATGCTCACCGAACGCGGACTGGTCGCCGTGAGTGCCCATTTCCCCTATGAGCGATACCGCGACAACCCCGAAGGTGTCGCCACCGATGCCAAAGCGCTCGGGTTGAAGTACGCCGGTTTGGCCTGGATACCGCACCAGGGCGATTTCGATGAACAAGAATGCCGCGAGGCCATCCGCGTGTTCAACAAGGCAGGCGAAGTTCTCGCCAACCATGGCATCCGCTTCTTCTATCACGCCCACGGCTACGAGTTTCATGCCCATAGCCAAGGCACTCTCATGGATCTGTTGATTCAGGAAACCCATGCCAAAAACGTCGCTTTTCAGATGGACACCGTATGGGTGTTCTTCCCAGGCCAAAATCCTGCCGAATGGCTCGCCAAGTATCCCAACCGATGGGAACTAGTCCACCTGAAGGATCTCAAACACGGGGTCGCCCGTGGCGAATTAACGGGCAAGACCGATCCTAACAACGATGTGGCCCTTGGCACCGGACAACTCAATTGGGCGGAGATTCTGAAAGCGGCTAAAAAGGCCGGCGTGAAACATTATTTCATCGAGGATGAGTCCGCAGATGTCGTGAATCAGATCCCGCTAACTCTGGGCTACCTCGAGCAGATCCGTTGGTAAGCGTTGCCGTTGCTCCGCCACTCGACCCTCAGGGATCGACTGTTCACCTCAAGATCCAATGCTGAAACTACTTCAAAAAATCAGTCTCACGCAGTGGATCTTTATCTCCATGGGCGTCGGGATTCTTCTCGGCTACCTATTCCCTGATGGTTCGCAGCATCTGAAGGTGGTTTCCAAGGTGTTCCTCAACATGGTCAAATGCCTGCTCGTGCCGCTGGTGTTTGGAACCTTAGTTGTCGGCATTGCAGGTCACAGTAGCGATCTCAAGACCGTCGGGCGCCTCGCCTTCAAGGCGATCGTCTACTTCGAAATCGCCACCACCCTGGCCTTGTTCATCGGCCTCGCTGCGGTGAATATCGCCAAACCTGGAATCGGTGTCTCACTGCCAACCGCCAGCGCCTCTGCGCCTGACACTATCAAATCACAAAAAGTCACTCTCGCTGGCATTATCGAACATATTGTTCCGCAAAGTTTCTTCGACGCCGCCTCGCGAAATGATGTCCTTCAGGTGGTCTGCTTCGCCATGATGTTTGCCGTCGCACTGACTCAAGTCGCCGGCCACCACCGCACCACCATGGTCGGCTTTTGCGAATCCCTCACCGAAGTCATGTTCAAGTTCGTCGGTGTCGTGATGAAGTTCGCCCCACTCGGCATCGGCGCGGCCATGGCCGTCACCGTCGGCCATAGTGGATTCGGTGTCCTTAAGAACCTGTTGAGCCTCGTCCTCACACTATACGTCGCCTTGTTCGTCTTTTGCGTCTTGGTGCTCGTGCCCGCAGCACTCTGGGCGCGCGTTCCCATCCTGAAATTCCTAAAGGCCATTCGGGAACCCGCATTTCTCGCCTTCACCACCACCTCGTCCGACGCTGCATTGCCGGACGCCATGCAACGCATGATCGCCTTCGGTGTCCCTAAGCGGATCGTGTCCTTCGTCATGCCGCTGGGCTATTCGTTCAACTTGGATGGTTCCACACTTCACTTGGCCGTGGCATCCATCTTCGTGGCCCAAGCCGCGGGGGTCGAACTTTCGTTCGGTCAACAGCTCGCGATCATGTTGATGCTGATGCTCACAAGCAAAGGAATGGCAGGAGTTCCCCGCGCCTCCCAAGTCATCCTGGCTGGAACTTTGGTCAGTTTCGGACTGCCACTCGAAGGAGTGGTTCTCATCATGGGAGTGGATGAATTGATGGACATGGCACGTACTACCGTCAACCTCGTCGGCAACTGCCTCGCCACGGCGGTTGTCGCCAGATGGGAAGGGGAATTCAATCCGCCAACCGACGCCCCAGTGTCACCCTCCAGCCCAAAGTCGTCATGATCTCCCAACCCAGTTCCACCGCCAGTTCAGATCATTCACCCAGATCGGAAAGCTTTTTTCCTTCCCGCCGCAGCACCAGGGCTTCCACTTTGGGCACATAAAGCTGGGTCTCGGCAGGCAGCTTGGATGCGATATCCTCAAACGTCTTGCCTCGCGTCTGATCCAGTAACCGTTGCACCCGTCCTTCGCCAGCGTTGTAAGCCGCCAACGCCAATCGCCAATCGCCAAATCGTTCCCGCAGTGACTTCAGATAAGCGGCTGCGCCTCGCGCACTCTTCTCAGGATGTGTCCGCTCATCGCGCCTGCCCACCGCCAAACCCTGAGACCTGGCAGTCATGGGCATGAGTTGAAACAAACCCACGGCACCCACGGCACCCACGGGACTCTGCGCAGACGCATCAAACGACGACTCCACCTCAGCCACCCACACCAATTCCTCCGGCACCCCGAATGCCGCGAAGATCGGCTTCAGTCGAGTGACATAACGATTCGCATTCTTCGGAACTTCCCGCGCGGCCATCGTTCCAACCCACAGTTCACGCTGCGCCGCCGGCGTCGCCACCGACAATCGAACCGGCGGATGCACAGTGACGGTTTCGCCTTTGG
The DNA here is from genome assembly GCA_005793375.1 of Verrucomicrobiales bacterium. Classification (GTDB taxonomy): domain Bacteria; phylum Verrucomicrobiota; class Verrucomicrobiia; order Limisphaerales; family UBA9464; genus SXSK01. Next base: position 3,773 of record SXSK01000006.1, read on the forward strand.
CCAGAGGTGGTTGTTTGGCGGTGGCTTTCGGCAATCCCGAATCCAGATCAAGGGGCGAAGCTCCATCGATGGAAGGAACCTTCACTTGAATTGCTTGGGCCATCTCGAAGTAGTCCATCCGCGGGCGTAACCAAGCCGCATAAGCCCGAGTATCCTCATTCCTCTCCAACGCCGGCAACAACCCGGCGATCGCATCGTCAAATGCTGCCAGGTCCACGATGTATTGCCCCTGCAATACCCGCTGCACTTCGGTCAGAATGGGTAGCAGCCGCTCGCGATTGGCATCAGCAACTTGTTGAAGGGCCTTCAGAATTTCAGGATCTACGGACTCCTCCACCAGCCGCATCCCCTGATCAAACAACGTTTCTAAATCTAGGACATCGTCCTGCGACAAGGCTGCCGTCACACCGCCAGCCATTCCGCCAACCACGATCAAGATGGAAGCCCAACGCCGAAACATTCCCCTATCCCTGACCCGATCCGTCACTGAACGCAAGCGCCACGAAAGAGGCTCTCGAGAAGTTATTCACAAGGACACCCGGTTCGACGTGCGCATCTCAGTTTTTTGCAGAGTGTGAATGAGAGAGACTGAAATTGGGTTTGGTTTGGAAGGAGAACTGGGGTTCGTGATCGTTTTTCAGACTGGTTAAAATAGTCCAATTTTTCACGGGACTCCGCTCTTTCTTTTCGTCATGCTCGGGGCTCGTGAACGAGATTTTCACCTTGCAGGGACGGACC
>SXSK01000060.1 GCA_005793375.1 Verrucomicrobiales bacterium
CGGGGGGCGGATTCAAGAAGGGATTCGTCTATGGCGAGACCGACGAATTCGGCATGACTGTGGCCAATAATCCCGTTTCGGTCCACGACTTGCACGCCACCATTCTCCACCAGTTGGGACTCGACCACGAAGCCTTGACCTATCGCTTCGGTGGCCGCGATGTCACGCTCCCCGACGTCGAAGGCCACGTCAATCGGGAGCTTGTGTCGTGATCCCAAATGGGGGCGAATCTCCGAGTTGCGGCGCCGCATGGGATGCTGGGGTAAAAGCGGCAGCGGGCTGCCGCCCTCAAAAAAACACCGCGCCTTTTGGACTGCGGTGGCCCTCCACCGCTTTTGGGGAATTGCAGGGACGACCGATCTCCAAAATTCCCACAACTCGGAATTGCGCCCCACCCAATTTTGTGAACGGCACATTAGTGGACTAATCAGGCCTTCCTTTGCTAGGATGTGCTTAAATCGCCAATCAAATGAATCCCGCCATGTCAAAGTCACACACGCTTCCTGCCGTCTTGTTCCTCGCGCTGCTGCTGCTGCTGGCTCCATCGGCCGCGCGGGCCGCAGAACTGATCCCGCTCAGGGCGGGTCCCATCACGATGGTCTTTGATCCCGATAATGTGTTTCTGCGATACGTCCGGGTCGGAACTCACGAGGTGCTGCGTGGCATCAACGCCCCCATCCGCAGCAAAACCTGGAGCACGGTCAAACCTCAGATTTCCGATCTCCAGGTCGAGAATCGGGGCGACCGTTTTAAAGTGACCTTCAACGTGCGTTGCGTTGAGGCGGACATCGACTTTCGTTGGCGTGGCACCCTTTCGGGAAACGCGCAGGGCGAACTGGAGTTCACCTTCGACGGCGAGGCCCATTCGACCTTCACGCGCAACCGCATCGGTTTTTGTGTCCTTCACGACGCCTCTGCCGCGGGCCGGCCGTGGGTCATTGAGACGGTCGACGGCGGGAGTTCTAAAGGGCGATTCCCCGAGTTGATCTCACCCCATCAACCGGCCAAGAATCTCCGAGCCATCCGCCACGAGGTGACCACCGGGATCCATGCCCGGGTGGAGTTCGAAGGCGATGTTTTTGAAATGGAAGATCAACGGAACTGGACCGACGCCTCGTTCAAGACTTATTGCACACCCTTGGGAATTCCCTATCCCGTCGAGGTCGTCAAGGGCACGAAGATCTCTCAGAAGATCAAGATCAGCATCACCGGGGATCTGCCCAAAGCCCCGAATGCGGATGATGGAATCGTCCTCGCCCTGAGTGAAAAGGAATCGGCCCTCCCACTCCTCGGGGTGCAGGTATCGGGCGAAATTGAGAAACTCAGCGGTTCCCAGTTGCAACGGCTCGCGGCGTTGCGCCTCAACCATCTGCGAGTTGATCTGGACCTCTCTGACAAGTCGTTCTCGAAGAACTTGCGTCGTGCCGTCGGGCAGGCCAAGGCCCTGGGAGTGCCGCTCCAAATCGGCCTCAACCTCGGCGAGACCCCGGCATTCGAAACCTTGCTGGCCGAACTCAAAACTCTGCAGCCACCCGTTTCGTACTGGTTGGTCAACGGCGGTGATCCGGCTCATTTCCAAAAGGCGCGTGAACAGCTCGCGCCGGTGCTTGGTGAGGCAAAGATCGGCGTCACTCGCAGCTCGAACTTCGTCGACTTGAACCGAGCGCGCCCTGATGCCGAATCCGTCGAGGCGGTAGGCTTCGCCATCAACCCGCAGATCCACGCCTTTGACAATGCTTCGATCGTGGAAACACTCCCGATCCATGCCGATGTCGTGCGCAGCGCGCGTCAATTCGCAGGGAACCGCCCTCTCATCATCGGGCCGATCACGCTTAGCCCGCAACTGGTCAATGGGGTGCCGCCTCTCGGAGGGCCGCCTGCCGGGGACCTGCCCACCTACGTGGACGCCAGGCAGCCGATTCTGTTCACCGCCGCCTGGACACTTGGCAGTGTGAAATACCTTGCTGATGCCGGCGCCCATAGCGCTACTTATTATGAAACCGCCGGTTGGAATGGGATCATGGATGCCGACGAGGTCGTTTCAAGACCTTCGGCTTTTCCATCGCGGCCCGGCGAAGTGTTCGATGTTTATCACTTGTTGCAAGAGATCGGCGAGTTCGCCGGGGGGCGAGTGCGCCAGATCGATTCCTCGGACACGCTCGGAGCCGTGGCGCTCGCGTTGCGCAAGCCGGGCCGCATTCGGGTGCTGGTCGGCAACCTCAAAGGTGAGTCCCAGACGGTGACTCTCCGTGGGCTCGGCACACCCGTCGCGATCCATTTGCTCACGGGTGGAGAGACCCGGGCGACGCCCGAGCTCCGCGTCAGTCTGCCACCTTACGGCATCGCCCGGATCGATCGGAAATCGGATTGAACCCCCGTTCCGGGCTTCAAGTGATTCGGAAAAACTTTATCGCCAAGATTTCGCCTTGGGCAACTGCCGTTTTAAGGGTACCGGGCTATCCAATTGACTCAACCTGCCCCAATGGGTGGGGGTTGCCGCCGCGAAGTTCCTTGTAAGGGACCGGCGAAACCGCGACCGCCTGCTGCACCAGTCGATAAAATAGTTTACCACGTGACGCGGATTTTCGGCGATGGAACCGGAAGGTGAACTCGTCGAGGTAATAATCCAAGTGGTCGGCCCGAACCGCCCCCTGATGCGTTCCCAACAGCCATCGCTTCAACAAGGCAGCCACCCGATGTATCCGCGGCAGCAGGCGCGTAGCAGCATCCACCTTTTGGCCATGCAACACATGGGCCGTATGTCCGTAACCCCACTGAGGCAGCTCTCCGTAGGCTTGCCATCCATCGGTCACGGCCTGTTCGCCATCGCCAGATATCCACCGCCAATTGCCTCGCGATTGCCACTATTGCCTTCTTCTTCGCCCCTTTAGTGGCTCGCACATTGCTTAGCAGCGGTTTCCATTTCTGCCTCCTCAGCAGAATCTGTGGGTGAGAGGCGGCTCTGGTAGTTTCCCAAGAGCGTGGTAAAGAGCCACTTCGAGAGCTCGAAACGTCCGAAATCCATAGGCTCGCCTGGTAGTCACTCGAATCTTGTTGTTGAGTCCC
>SXSK01000061.1 GCA_005793375.1 Verrucomicrobiales bacterium
CAGGTAGTGGAGTTTGCTGACCAATTCATTCCACCGTTGAATCTCGGTGGCATCCACCAGGCATCGGATCTCCAACTCATCCAAAGCCGTGTGTTGCTCGTGCTCGGGTAGCGTAATAGGCTCGGACATGCCGGCAGTTAAATAAAGTCAGCGCCTTTTGTCCAGTTTTATACAGCCTTTTGTTTCACCTGCCTCCTTAAAGTCGAAATCTTGAAACTGCCCTGAGGGACAGTTGAGGAGTGATCTGAGGACCCTGTGGGTGGCAAAAAGTCCGTCGGAGCGAAAAATCAGCCGTTCGAGGGCGAGAGGTGAACCTGAAATTCACCGAGATGGGCCGGTGAAGATTGTGTCGCGACAGGGAATTAGCCGTTGAGGAGAATTTGAGTCGGCGCTGGACGTGTTCTTCCGTGCGTGTCTTACCTTCGTTGAGTTATTGACGCTTACTCAGGCGGCCTGGCGGAGATACTGATGACGCAAGCTTCCGACCTTCGGCATCTCAATGATGTCTCCGCGTTCGGGCGACTCCACTGGCCTTGGGATCGGGCGGAGTCTGGGTCTACGCGTTTGCCGTTTGAGCACCATGAGTTGATGGCGCATCCCCAGGAGTCAGAGGGGCGAGATCGTGCCGGCGTAGGAATATGGAAAGCAGGTAGGTCAAAAGGATCCAGAGAGTGGCCAACCCAACTCTCTCATGGTGATCGCAAATCCCCGACCATCAATCATTTCTCGACCCGCTAGACTTTCAGCCACCCACCGGAATAGACGATCCCAATATTTTGACCCTACGGGTCGTATCTGGTTCCTCCATAGAATCAGCTTACCCGAATGTTCCTACCTAGCGAAATACTCAGTCGCCAGGTGGTTGCTGTTCTGTCGAACGGGCGCGCCACCAATTTGCCAGGCATGACGCGGTGATGTTCATGACCGGCCCGAATACGATGGGGGCGAGGCCCAAGGTGGCGACTTTATTTAGGGACGCCGCTACGGCCGAGGCCATGCCGGCGTTCTGCATTCCGACTTCAAACGCAATTGTCCGGCAGGTGGTCTCCCTCATACGTAAACTCCGGCACACGAGATAACCCAGGAGATATCCTGTGGTGCTGTGGAGGAAACAAACACCGATGAGCGTGACCCCCAGTCGCAACAGATTGTCGCGTCCAATCGCGATGGTGAGCAGGGTCATGGCAAGGATGCCTAAAATGGAAAAATAGGGCATCACTCGCGTAAGCCACTTCGCCCGATTTTGCATGAAATGATTCCAGGCCAGACCGGCCAATACAGGAATCACTGTCATCTTGGTTAGATCCCACATCAACTTTCCCGCATCGATCTGGACCATTTCGCCCGCCAACCATTGCATCATGAACGGAGTGATCACTGGTGCGAGCAAGGATGTGATGGCGGTGAGCGTCACGGAGAGTGCCACGTCTGCCTTGGCCAGGTAGACCATCACCGTCGAGGCCAAACCGCTGGGTACGGAGCCCACAAGGACAATTCCAGCGCCAACTTCGGGAGGGAACCCGGAAGCCTTTGCGAGGGCAAAACCCAGAAGGGGCATGATCACGAACTGGCAAGCCACGCCCACCAAGACTGCGGCCGGCATCCGAACGACACGTGCAAAATCACTCACGCTCAACGTCGTACCCATGCAGAACATGATGAGCTGAAGCAGTGGCATGAACAGTCGAGTGAGCTTGAAATCCCCCACACTGATGAACCATGACGGGAAGGTCATCCCGATCACAACGGCGCTGTTCAGCCAGATGAAGAACGCCCACCTTCGGGAACGCGAGAAGCCTCCGGAGGCGATCGCGAGGCACAGCATGGCGCCGCTCCACATCGGCATGATTTTATGATGCTCGCCACGCAGGAGCATCACGGCGCCCGCACCGAGGAAGGCCAAAGAGAGAGCGATCAGGATTCGAAGGGCCCAGGGCAAAATTCGTTTCATTCAGGTCATTTCCAAGGGTTGCCCGCTTCAGTTGCACATGACGCGTCCACCACGATACGTTCGGGCATCGGTCCAGCGTAAACCCAGATCATGGCCATGGCGGCACCGGACAGGTTCTCAAAAAAATGAACCCGTCCGCGAGGCACCATCGCCGTGGCGCACTGACTCATCGGGTAACTCCGTCCTTCCACCAAGCAGGTGGCGTCGCCGTCGATGATGCAGATGGACTCATCGAAATCATGGACGTGCGCGGGCAGCCGTCCGCCCGGTTGGAACCGCGCGAAGCCACCACTCATCTCCAGGCCCGGCATCAGTTCCGCATTGAAGTAATCAATAAACTCCGCACCGGGCCCGACACCAAATCCGCGTTTGGCGGATTGAAAGCGAGTGACTCGTTCCGTTCCGTCGACTCCCGTCGAATCGGCGGGCATTTCCTTGCGCATAAAGGTTCGCGTGATGAGTTCGTATTCCGGCTGTGCCATGGCGAATGCGAGGTGGAGTCGCGCGATGGATTTTGTGTCGGGGTTGAGTGTGGCGTGTGGCAACCAGCGTGGGATGACGATGTTATCCAGGGGTCCCAGCCGGTAAATCCGACCTTCGACCGTGACCACGGCAGTGCCCTCGAGTACGGTGATCGATTCGCTGCAGGGATGGTTGTGAAGAGCGAGACCGCCCAGCGGCTGCATGATCTCAATGCCCGTGGTCAATTGATGAGCGGCGTTGAACCCTCCCACTAACTCCTCGAAAATGACACCCGATGATCGCTCCAGCATGGCTCCCTTCCCGGTAACTGTGATGATCTCTTTGCGCTCCGGCCGCATGGTTTCAGGCGGACGCGGCAACGGGTCGCGCATTGGGTGTCCGTCCTTAGGATCGAGACTGGTGGCGGGACGACGGTCGCGTCCAGCTGTCTTGAGCAAGTCGTGGAGGGACCGCAAAAGCAGCCCGGTGTCGGAGCCCAGCCCGAGCATCCGGAACCCTTGCTCGCGGCGTGCGAGGAGATTCTGCGAGTTCGTCGTTAGCACGCCACAGTGTTTGCCCGCGTTACGCATCGTGTCTTTCAATTGGAGGATCTGTTCTGCCACACCGGGTCCTTCCCACTGTCCCCGATATCCTGCGCTGGCTGAAAAATCCGCGGGCCCAAAGAAGAAGACTTCCGAGCCTTCCACGTGGCACATGGCGGGCACAGCGGCAATGGCCCTCACGCTTTCGATGATGGGAACGACCAATACGTGCTGATTGGCCTCAGCGGTGTGTTCAGCGAGGCATTGGCCCCAGACCGTAGCACGCTCACCACCGATCCCGCGCCGGCCCTCCGGCGGATAGCGGCAATCGCGAATCGCTTCCTCAAGCTGCTCCGCCGTTTCCATCCAGGGAACCACGAGTCCATCGGCCCCGATGTCCAGCGCGCGTTTAGCCAGTGTGGTGTCTCGTTCAGCGATTCGCACTAGGACCACGGTGTCGCTGCGGACGGCGGCCCTTATATGTTCAGCAATCTGCTTCCAATCCAGGTGCCCGTGCTCGGCATCCACGACAACCCAATCCACCCCTAGCGCCACGGCCAGTTCGGTCAACGAAGCGGATTCGAGTGTTATCCAAAGGCCGTAAGTCGGCTGGTTCTGCACCAATTTGCGTCGAAATTCGTTCAATGCTCGGAGGTTCATTCGATACTTTCTGAAATGTGCCGCCCAAATTAGTTCACAGCTTGAATAGCCTCCGGGCATTGCCGCTGAGTATCTTCGCTTCGGTGGCGGCTGGAAGCTGAAGGCTGCGCAGGGGCTGCAGTATTTCCATGGGCTGCACCCAAGGGTGATCGCTGGAGAAGAGGAGACGGTCCGCACCACTGAAGTCGATGGCGAACCGCATCGCTTCGGGCAGAGGCGAAACCATGTCCATAAACATCGAGCGCAGATACTCGCTGGGTTTGCGCTGAAGGTTCTGCGGGCCTCGCTTGAGCACGGCGAGTTGATGGTCCATACGGCCGCAGATATAAGGCAATGTGCCTCCCAGGTGCGGGCAGACGAGCTTGAGTCTTGGGTGTCGGTCCAATAGCCCGCTGGCGATGATGCGGGCCAGTGCGATGGTGTTTTCAAACATGTTGCCGAGCGTGCTGGTCAATTCGTAGCCCTTGACCTCTTCTGTGGTCATTGGTTTGGCCGGATGCAACAGGATGGGGACGTCCAACTCCTCGGCGCGGGCGTAAAGCCAGTGGAATCGTGGCTCGTCGCACCAGGTGCCGGCGAGGTTCGTGTAGAGTAGGATCCCATGGAATCCGAGTGTTTTTACGCATCGATCGAGTTCCGCCGAGGCCGCCTTCTCATGTTGCAATGGCAGCGTACACAGTCCGCGGAAGCGCGTCGGATGTTTCGCGATGAGGCTCGCCAGGGAATCGTGCAGGAGCTGCGCCACCACTGGGCCGTCGTCGCCGAACCATTCGGGTCCAGGATCGTTCGTGCTGAGCAAGGTGAGTTCAATGCCACTGGCATCCATCGAGGCGAGCTTGGTTTTTACGTCGACATAGGCCGGCGGCACTTTGCGCAGCCAATCGCCCATCTGCAGGTAGGTGGTGCCGTCACGACTGTAAACGCGCGGATCGGTCTTACGCCGACGCATTAACTCGAGCACTTCGGGAAAGAATAAGTGACTCTGGCAATCGATGATGCCGGAAGTCACGGGTTGCGATTCGGCGGCCTCTAGTGCCCCTGGCAAGGCTGCTACCGCACTGGTGGCAGCGATAAAATGGCGTCGGTTCACGGAGCTGAGTCTTACGCGTCTCCATCGGCTCGGCGAGTCCTGAATACGGGGCTGCGATGGATGTTCAGTCTCGGACTTCCACCAGGATCGACGAAGCGTTATGGCGAAATTCTGACTCGACCTCGCGCCAATGGAATTTCCATGGTGCCCAGCCAGTCACGGGATTGGTGCCACGACGAATTCGATCTATGAAATTGAGCAGGTTCGGTCGATATTTGATGGGAGATGCGGAGGCGATTCGCGAGATGGCTCGCGCGCGGGTGATGTGGCCGCTGGGCGTGTTGTTGGTGCTCCTGACGGCGTTTCCTCGGAACTATGACCAGACGTTTTTCACTGAAAAACCGTTCCTTTGGTTGTTCGGTCCGTTGCTCTTTTCGTTCGTTTCCGGAACCGTTCTTTTTCTGGCGTTGGGTGGTTTGTTTCGTCGCTGGCGCCCTGATCTGAAAATATATCCTGAGTCTATCGAACCCATCGTGCCATTCTGGGTTCAGTGGAGGTCGTTCATGGGGTTGTTCTGGCTGACAGCGCCCATCGCTTGGCTGTATGCCATCCCCGTGGAGCGATTCTTGGGTTCGCTGGATGCAACCCGTGCGAATCTGTTCCTGCTTGGGGTAGTCTCGTTTTGGCGTGTGGTACTGATGGCCCGGGTGGTTTCCGTGACTTCCCGGGACTCATTTTTCAAGAGTTTGATCTGGGTACTTTGTCCAGCAACCGCCGAGGTGTTGGTCGTGTACATTTTCGGCGACCATTTTTCGAAGACACTGATGGCGGGGATGGGAGGTATGAGAAATTCCCCTGAGGAAGAGGTTTTGCTCGGAGCCATG
>SXSK01000062.1 GCA_005793375.1 Verrucomicrobiales bacterium
CAAGAAGCCATGCGCTTACTTTCAAGCGTGGCCATTGTGAAAAATCAGCCGAGTTCTCAATATCCCGCCTGCCTATTGTTCTTCCGCGGGTCCATCCTTCAACCAATCCGGCCAAACCACTTTTCTTGAAACTGCCCTGCCCACCTTCAGTCACCGTCGAGCGCCGGTTGACTTGTCTTATAGAATACAGTTAGCTCTGCGGCGTTTGTAGGAACAGCATGAATCTGATACTCAATCAACAGGTTCTGGTTCTGAATCGACTCTGGCAGGCAGTGAACGTCTGCTCGGCACGTCGAGCACTCACCCTATTGTTCGAAGGCCACGCTCAGGTCGTCGCCTCGTCAGGCGACGGGGCCTTCCAAACCTTCGACTTCCATCAGTGGCGCAGCTTCTCCTCCGACATCCCAGGCGAAGAAAGCGTCCATACCGTGTCCTTTAAGATTCGCGTGCCGCGCGTCATCTTGCTGCTGGTCTTCGATCGCTTGCCTAAAAAGGAAGTGAAGTTTACCCGCCACAACATTTTCGAGCGGGACCGAAACACTTGCCAATACTGCGGTCGAACACTCGATCGCAAGGATCTAAATTTAGATCACGTCATCCCCAGGGATCGCGGCGGCCCCACCAATTGGGAAAACATCGTTTGCTCTTGCATCCCCTGCAATACGCACAAAGCAAACCGCACACCTGCAGAAGCAGAGCAGCGATTGATTCGCAAACCCAAGCGACCTAAATGGCGCCCTTTCATTCAGGTGAACTTCGGGTGCCCCGTGCACGATTCTTGGAAGCATTTCCTCGACATCGCCTATTGGAATGTCGAACTCGGGCAGGAACTCGCTTAAGGCAACTCACACCTCCAGCTTCAATACAAACCGGCCTCGGCCAGTTGTTGGACCAACTTTTCTGTGCGCTTTGGGAAGTACTCTGTTCGCAATCGGTGAACTTCACGTCGCCAATGCTCGTCGCGACGATATAATTCGTATGGGCCGTTTTTGTAGGGATGTACATCACGTCGATAATCCCCCCATCGGGCAGATTCCGCCAACATGGGACCATCTAAAGTCATGACCCACCGCTCATAGCGGCTCCAGGCGGCAGAAGGACTCAACGCCCCCAATGCGTTCAAATGGGTCCGTGCCCGCCTGCCAAATCGCCGCCGAAATTCGGGACTGGCTCGCAGTTTTTGAAAAAGCCGAAGCGGCGACTGATCGTCATCGCTGGCCAAGACATTGCCCTCAACCGATTCCAGGGTGCGTTCTCCGTCCCAGACCATGAAAATGAATTTCCCGCTCTTCTTGCGATTCCGAGCCGCATACCAGTTCGAAACACGGTCCCAATCCCCGTTCGCTCCATACAGATTAAGTAACATGAAATCGATGAATGCATCCACATCCAACAAGCTGGCAATCGACTCGAACTCCGCCTGCTGTGTCACTCCGGCATTCGCTAGTTCGAATAATCGCTTCCAGGGGAGATCGTCTCCTTCCAAAATGTTCTCGCCATTCCTGGAGTCGTAATCGCCAGGTTTGCCTCCCAAGTGCGCGGCGACAAATGGGGCGCTGGGCCGTTCCACAAGATTATAGAGCCCCCAGTACAACCCATTCAGATACAAATGCACAAAGCGGCCACGGGCCGACAACTGACCCATACTGGCATAGGTTTCTCGCATCCACTGATCCCGCAGGTAATCCCCCCGAACCCGCTCAGCCCCATTCCAGTGTAGCCAGGTATTGTTGCACCCAGCCCTCAGAATCAGTGTCTCAAACTGATCGAGCCCACCATCAAACAAGTTGTATCGCAATGATCCCTCGCCGTAGCGACGCCGAAAAATGAGCCGAAGGGCATGCTTGGGCGATTCTTCGGGGCGACGATTCCATCCACCTTGGATGCGCACGCCCGCAACCAGACGAAACCCAGTCGCGGTATCATTCGGGAAATATTCAACCTGAACGCGTCGCTCCCAGGCAGCCCCTGTTTCTCGAGGATTGGCATAAATGCCATCCTTGGAGTCAAACCAATCGCGGGGATCCATGGTGAGACAAAGGGTCGGTATCTCTCGCAAGGCCTGCTCTACCGCTGCGCGAGACCCCGGCGTCACAATCTCCGGATCCATCTCGTAATCCGCCAGCACATCCACACCATTTGTCCGCCCCCAAGTTTTTGAATGGCCTACTCCGGTTTGGCGCACGACGTCGCCAGGAAATAGGTAGGTAAACGCACCGACGTCGATCGTTCGCTCTCCTCCCCAATCCATCGCCGCACGCAACACAGTGGATTGTTGGACCATCAAGTCCTTTGACCAAACCAAGGTGGCAGGGTCATCTCGACGCGGAGGCGCCCCATTCGTTGTGTAAAGAATAGTGGGCTTTCCATGACTGGACTTCCAATGGAGGAATATCCGATCCATCCGACTCCGGACACCGGGGGGCTCGGAAACGGGCAACTCAGAGGCGGAGAGACAACCTAACCCCACGAAAACGCTCAACCACCCCATCCACCCTCTTACCGAATGGACGGCACACCCCAACCGAAAAGCAGTATCAGAAGGCCGTGGGATGCGGAGGATCAATAAGTTCATAATCCGATGCCGACTCTCGCAGCCAAGTAAAAAATGAAAACGCCCTCCAATGGAGGGCGTCATGTCACCGGCGAAGCAATTTGCCTCGACTACTTGGCTGCGGTCGACGCTGCGGGCGCGGCAACCACTGGTGCAGCAGCTACTGGCATCTCGACCAACTCAAGGATCGCCAATGTGCTGGAATCGCCTTGGCGCTGTCCCAATCGAACGATGCGTGTGTAGCCACCCGGCCGGTCCTTAAAAACCGGGGCGATCTTGTCGAATAAAATGTGAACCACGTCGTGATTCTCATGCCACGCTTTGCGCAGCACAGCACCTTTTTGAGTGGGAGTGCCTTTGAAATGACTGCGGGGTTGCTGGCGCAATTTGGACGCAGCAAGACGTCGCAAGTGCACGCCGTCGGCTTTTTCAGCGCCAATGGCATGACGACCCAGAGTGATCAACTTCTCGACCACTGGACGCACCGCCTTGGCCTTGGAGATCGTGGTGGTGACTCGCTTGTGTTTGATGACACTGGCAGCAAGATTGGCCAACATCGCATTGCGATGATCCGCCTTGCGGCCCAGCTTGCTTCCGCTCTTAAGGTGACGCATATGACAAATTAAAGCTTGATGGCTTCAGTAACCGGCTCTAGGAGGGACGGATCCAGGTTCATACCCAGCGTCAAACCCAAGCCCGAGAGTTTCTCTTTGATTTCGTTGAGGGATTTCTTACCGAAGTTACGGTACTTCAGCATTTCTTGCTCGGTCTTCATTGCCAACTGGCCAACGGTGGTGATGTTGGCGTTGTTTAGACAATTCGCAGCGCGCACGCTCAGCTCAATTTCGTTCACGGACATATTGAGCAACTTACGCATCTTCGCCTTCTCGTCGTCCTGAGGACGAATTTCTTCCTCAAATTCCACGGCATTCTTGTCATAGCCAACGAAGACGTCGAGGTGATGTTGAAGGATGGCGGACGCTTGGGTCAGGGCATCATCCGGAGAGATGCGCCCGTCCGTGTAAATCTCTACATTCAGCTTGTCGTAATCGGTACGCTGACCGACTCGAGCTGCTTCCACCGAGTATCGAACACGGGAAACCGGGGAGAAGATGGAGTCGATGGCAATGACACCGATCGGTTGATCCGGCTTCTTGTTCTCATCACCAGGGCAGAAACCCCGACCCACCTTGACCTCGAATTCCATCTCCAACTTCTTCTTTCTGTCGAGCGTGCAGATGATTTGATCTGGATTCACCAGCTCAATATTCTGATTCAGTTGGATGTCTGCCGCAGTCACAGCCCCATCTTTGGTGACTGACAGCAACAAGGTTTGTGTGTCACGAGAATGGGCCTTGAACTTAATCTTCTTCAAGTTGAGGACGATGTCCGTGACATCTTCCACCACGCCATCCACCGTTGTGAATTCGTGCATAGCGCCATCGATCTTTACAGATGTAATGGCAGCCCCTTCCAGCGATGAAAGTAGAACGCGACGGATAGAATTGCCAATGGTGTGGCCGTAACCCGTTTCGAACGGTTCGGCAACGAATTTGGCGTAGGTATCCGTGGATGTGGTTTCATCCTTGGCCAACCGCTTGGGCACTTCAAACCGACCTAGACGTACAGGCATAATTTTGTAGGCAATTTTAATCTGAACCGCACCCTTGGTTACTCCCAGGGTAAGGGCGTGATTCCGTATAATTGCGGATTGAACTGCTCACGCAGTTCATAACGTTATCGGGAGTAAAATTCGACAATCAACTGCTCGTTGGCGATGGGTTGAATCTCATCGCGCGTCGGAATTCGAAGCAAGGTGGATCGCAGGTGCTCGCGATCAACTGTCATCCAATCGGGAACGACCCGCGCGGTAGAACCCTCGAGGTTCTTTTGAGCGAGACTCTTGGCTTTGGGATGATCCTTGATCTCAATCACGTCATTCACCCGAACCGCGAAGCTCGGAATGCTGACCTTTCGGCCATTGACCTTGACATGACCGTGACTGACCAACTGACGGGCAGCAGGACGTGTCAAAGCGAAACCGGCATGATAGACGAGATTATCCAGGCGTGTCTCGAGGATCTGGAGCATCTTTTCACCGGTGACACCGCGCATGCGTAGGGCGCGTTCATAAACACTGCGGAACTGACGTTCCATCAGTCCATAGTAGTATCGAAGCTTTTGTTTCTCGAGCAGGCCGACTCCGTAGTCGGTTTGTTTGCGGCGAGATTTGGGACCGTGCATACCCGGTGGGTAAGCGCGACGATCTAAATACTTGGAATTTCCGAAAATCGGAACGCCAAGACGGCGACTAATGCGAACACGTGGACCAGTATAACGAGCCATACCCGGTAAATGATTTGCCTGAGATTAGTTTAGACGCGCCGCTTCTTCCGAGGACGGCATCCGTTGTGTGGAATTGGAGTGATATCCTTGATGGAGGTAATTTCCATGCCAATGGCCTGCAAGGCACGAATGGCGGACTCGCGGCCGGAGCCGGGTCCGTTCACGCGAACTTCGACTTCACGCATTCCATGGGACATCGCCTGGCGAGCCGCATCTTGAGCCGCTTGCTGAGCGGCAAAGGCCGTGCTCTTGCGGGAACCCTTGAAACCAACTCGGCCGGCGGTGCTCCATCCGAGAACATTTCCTTGCGCGTCGGTAATCGAAACCTGCGTGTTATTGAAGGTTGCAAGGATGTAAGCAATACCATTCGAGATATTCTTGGCCCCTTTGGCCTTGATGATCTTAGTTGCTTTCGGATCTTCTCCGAGCAGTTCAGCGGCCGTTGGTGCGGAGGCTGCCGCAACGGTAGGTGCCCCCGGCGCGCCAGGGGCCGGAGCGGCTGCAGGAGCAGCGGCGCTCTCAGCCACCTTCTTAGCTCTCGGTGCCTTTTCAGTGATGGGAGTCGCTGGAGCGGATGCGGCGGTTTCGTCGCTTTCTTTTTTCGCCGCAGTATTCTTCGGCTTGGTTTCTTCTGCCATACAACAATTCTAAAAGATTAATAAACGAGTGAACCCCGACCTAATGCGTGCCTGCTTTCGCATTCGGATTGCGCTGCACACCGACGGTCTTGCGCGGTCCCTTGCGCGTCCGCGCATTGGTCCCGGTGCGCTGACCACGAACCGGCAGCCCTCTCAAGTGACGATAGCCTCGATAAGATTTGATGGCCTGCAAGCGCTTGAGGTTCAGGCCGATTTCACGGCGCAGATCACCTTCAATCACATACTTGCCTTCCTGGATGGCGTGAACAATCTGAGAAACTTGCTGTTCCGTCAGAGTTTTCGCGCGCAGCGCAGGATCAATTTCTGCTCGGGCTAACACCTCCCTGGCGTTAACTGGCCCGATTCCATAAATGTAGCGAAGGGCGATATCAATTCGCTTCTCGCCCGGTATGTCGACACCCAAAATACGTGGCATATCTATCCTTGGTAAATGGCTCAGCCTTGACGCTGCTTGTGGCGCGCGTTGGAGCAGATCACTCGGATTACACCTTTGCGGCGAACAATCTTGCAGTTCTCGCAAAGCTTTTTAACTGAGGCTCGCACTTTCATTTTCCGTCAAATTCCGCCGTTTTGTCATCCGCCATTCAATAAAGAGGCGGCAAACTATCTCTTGTCAATATTTCGGGCTCGCCTTCAGTGACGAGCACCGTGTGTTCAAAATGTGCGGACAGTTTCCCGTCTCGCGTTACAACTGTCCATTTATCATCCAAAAGCTCAATCGTCGGACTACCTTCTGTCACCATCGGCTCTATCGCAATCGTCATCCCGGCTTTCAACTTCTTATGACCCCGATCGCGATCCACGTAATTTGGCACCTGGGGTTCCTCGTGCACCGACCGTCCCACCCCATGACCGCAAAACTCACGGACCACCCCAAACCCGTTCCCTTCGACGAGTGACTGAACTGCTCGGCCAATATCATTGAGCGAATTGCCAGCACGTGCTGCATTTATTCCACGATGCAACGCGGCTATAGTAACGTCCATCAGCTTTTGTGCCTTTGGTGTACAGCCGCCACATGCAACCGTCATCGCAACATCCCCGATGAACCCATTTAACCGCACGCCAACGTCCAATTTAACGAGATCACCAAACCGTAGCACTCGCTGGTTTCCTATGCCATGAATGATCGCCTCATTCACCGATAGGCAGCACTGTCCTGGAAAATCGCGATACCGATAAAAAGCACTCACACCGCCGTGCCGAGAAATCAACCGACCGACCTCTTGGTCAATCTCAATCGTTCGCGCTCCGGGTACTACCAGTAAGGCACTCTCTCTCAAAACGCGAGCGGCAACTGCACCCGCCTCGCGCATCGCCTGAATTTCTTCGAGGCTTTTTAGACCTGATCGAGCCATCGTGCCTATTTTACTCGGTCTTTCGACTTAACGCTCATCCGCAAGACTGCCACGATTGGCCGCTTTCGTGATAAAAAAGAACAATCCAAAACTAATTTTAATAGCGTCCCTTGACGCGACCCTTCTGCAGGAACCCGTCGTATTGACGCATCAATAAATGCGATTCCATCTGACGCATGGTGTCCAAAAGAACACCAACCGTGATCAACAAGGACGTACCACCGAAAAATTGGGCCACGTTATAGTCCATGCGGAGCCACATATTCAACAAAATCGGGATCACGGCAATCATCACCAAGAAGACAGCACCAGCTAAGGTGATACGACTCATGGTATTGTGAAGGAAATCGCTGGTAGCAGATCCGGGTCGAACCCCCGGGATGTAGCCGCCATGCTTTTTCAAGTCATCGGCCACTTGCAGCTCATTAAATTGGGTTGCCACCCAGAAATATGAAAAGAACAGGATCATCAGCGAGTAAAGGCTGACGTAGATCAATCCATGTTCCCGCCCGATGGCGTTGCCCAAATCGGTCAGAATGGGCAACTTCCAGATTGAGCCCAATTTCTCAAAAAGCATTCCAGGAAACATCAGAATGGCTTGGGCAAAGATGACTGGCATGACCCCAGCGTAATTGACCCTCAACGGCATGAACTGACTGCCTCCTTGGTAGACTTTTCGTCCTACCGCGCGTTGTGCGTATTGGACAGGAATCTTCCGTGTCCCTTGCGTCACCATGATTACACCCGCTATCACGATCACTAGCAACAGGATCAATAGAGCCCCATGGGTCCACTGATACTGTCTAGCAGCATTCTCCGGTGGGAAGAACATCGTCCAAAGGGCGCGCATAGCGATAGGCAAACGGGCTAGGATGCCGATAGTGATCACTAAGGATATGCCATTGCCAATGCCACGCTCCGTTATCTGCTCACCTAACCACATCAAGAGAAGCGTTCCGGTCGTCAGAATGAGCACTGTCTGCAAGCGGTAGATCCAGACGTTCTCAATGGTCACCAATTTGCCTGTAAAATCGAAGGCTTGGGCCGGGTTTTCCCAACCTAGCGCCATAATGGTCCCTTGAATCAAACAGAGGATTACCGTGAGGTAACGTCCATAAGCGATGATTTTGGCTCGACCACCTTCTTCACGCGTCAGTTTACTCAGCAACGGGATAACAGCGGAGAGCAACTGAATGATAATGGTGGCGGAGATATAGGGCATAATGCCCAGGGATCCCACGGCACATTTCTCCAAAGCGCCCCCGGTGAACATGCTGAAGTAACCGACAGCGCCGGTTGCGCCTCCGGAACTTTGAGCTCGTTCCTCCAGAAACGATTGAAGCGCTGCACCGTCCAAGCCAGGGATCGGTACCAACGCTATCAGACGAGCAACCCCCAAAAGCAATGCGGTAAAGATAATCCGTTGCCTCAGCTCGGGAATCTTGAAGCAATTAGAGAATGTCTGTAAAATGCGCGTCAGCATGGCGATGAAATTGGCCTTAGGCGACGTCAGCTGTGATCAGTTCCGCCTTGCCACCCAATTTCTCAATGGCTTCACGAGCTGATTTGCTGAATGCGGAGGCGCGGACGGTGAGGCGCTTCTCCAATTTACCCATACCTAAGACCTTGATTCCTAATTTCTTGCCGTTGGCAAACCCAGCGCCACGAAGAATCGCCTCATCAACCGTCGAACCCTCTTCGAATAAGTTCAAATCGGAGAGATTGATCGGCAGGTAAACGGTCGTGAAATTCTTGTTGTTGAACCCCCGCTTCGGAATTCGTCGAATGAGGGGCATTTGTCCACCCTCGAAGCCGATACGAATAGAAGAACCGGAACGGGCTGTCTGGCCTTTCCCACCGCGACCGGAGGTTTTTCCGTGACCACTAGACTCACCAATACCCAATCGTTTGCGACGATGAGTTGAACCGGGACGCGGACTTAAATTGTGTAGACGCATATCAGGCAGCTTTCTTCAGGCGCTGTTCGATTCCGCGAGCCTTGAAGATTTCTTCGCGACGGCGGAGTTGAAGCAAGGCTTTGAGTGTGGCCTTGGCAACGTTAGCAGCATTCTTGGATCCTAACGACTTGCTCAGCAAATCTTTGATACCGACACTTTCAACGACCGAGCGAACTGTTTTGCCGCAGATCAATCCTGTACCGGGGGACGCGGGACGAAGCAACACCTGGGCTCCACCAAAGGAAGCCAAAACTTGGTGTGGAATCGTGCTGTTATTGAGCGACACGTTGAGGAGCTGGCCCTTGGCAAATTCACCGCCCTTTTTGATCGCCTCGCTGACTTCGACTCCTTTGCCCAAGCCGATACCAACGCGACCCTTTCTATCCCCAACCACCACGAGCGCACTGAAACTGAAACGACGACCACCCTTCACGACCTTGGCGGAGCGGTTGATGTAGACCACCTTCTCGACCAATTCGTCGGACTTTCCGTCGTGACCATCGTTATCCCGGTCGCGGCGACCACGTCCACGGCGTTCGCGGAATCGATCGCCACCATATCCTTCATACGCGGTCGGCGCGGGCGCGGGGGCGGCTGCTGGGGCGGCTGCTGGAGCGGCTGGTTTGTTTACTTCGGTTGGGTTTTCTTCTGCCACAATGCGTTCCTCCAAAAGAGATTAGAATTTCAGACCAGCTTCCCGGGCGGCGTCCGCCAAGGCTTTAACTTTGCCGTGATATCGTGCCGTGCCGCGATCAAAGACGACAGTTTCAATCTTGGCTTGTTGAGCGGCTGTGGCCGCTTTCTTACCAACCTCAATCGCGGCCGCAACATTCGCTCCTTTGACAGGGATGTTGGCGTTCTTGTCGCGAGTGCTGACAGCGGCCAATGTGCGACCTAAGCCGTCGTCGATAAACTGTACATAAACGTGTTGGCCGGAGAATTTGACGCTCATGCGGGGGCGCTCGGCTGTGCCGATGACCTTCTTGCGCACTCGCCATCGTTTCTTCTGTGCCAGTTCGTTCTTTTTTTCCGGTCTCATTTGGACGTGATAGATTCGTTCTAACCGATGCCTTATTGGACGGTCTTGCCTTCCTTGCGGACCACATGTTCACCGGCGTAGCGAACACCCTTACCTTTATAAGGTTCCGGCGGATAATAACTTCGAATTTCTGCAGCCACCCGACCAACCACTTGGCGGTCCGCTCCTTCGATGGTGAGTTTAGTGTTTTCTTCCACCGTAACCTTGATACCGGCTGGAATAGGATAAAGAATCGGGTGGCTAAAACCGAGAACCAAGTCGATATGGTTCGACTTGATCGAGGCTTTAAAGCCGACTCCTTGAATTTCCAATTTCTTTTGGAAACCCTCGCTCACACCCTTCACGAGATTGTTAATGAGAGCTCGAGCCAAACCGTGCATGGCTTTCGCTTCCGCGATGTCTCCCTTGCGGGTAACCAGAACGGAATCGCCTTTGACTTCCGCACTCGTGTGGCGAGGCATTGTCAATTGCAACTTTCCTTTGGGCCCTTCAGCACTTAACACCGAACCATTCACCGCCACTTTAACTTTGGCGGGAATCGAAACGGGCATCTTACCAATTCGTGACATAGAAATCCTTACCAGATGTAACAGACCAATTCCCCACCAACATTTTCACGACGCGCTTGGGTTCCGGTCATGAGACCACGCGACGTACTCAAGATAGACACCCCCATGCCACCCAATACTTGAGGTATCTCCTTGGAATTGACATACCGGCGGAGTCCCGGAGTACTCGTTAGCTTGAGGCCAACGATCACCGGCTTGCGAGCCTGGTATTTCAGCGTGATAGTAAGGGTCTTCATTTTGTCGCCATCCACTTTCGTGTCTGCAACATAGCCCTCACGCTTCAAGATTTCGGCAATCGACCCCTTCATTTTGGAGTAGGGCATCGAAACCGTCGGATGCAGCGCCATTCCGGCGTTGCGTATCCTCGTCAACATGTCACCAATCGGATCAGCAGTCATTGTGGCAGAGAAAAGAGTTACCAGCTGGCTTTTGTCACACCGGGGATGAGCCCGTTCAGAGCGAGTTCCCGGAATGTAAGACGACTCACGCCGTACTTCCGGATATATCCGCGACGACGTCCGCTCAGCCTGCAACGGTTCACGACGCGTACAGGCGATGCGTTCTTAGGAAGCTTGCACAGCCCTTCGTAGTCACCCTTCGCCTTTAATTCGGCGCGGAGGGTCGCGTACTTCTTGACAGTCGCAGCCTTGCGCTTATTGCGCGCGATCCATGCTTTGGTGGCCATAGTGTATAAAAGTTATTTCGAGAATGGCATTCCCATCATGCTTAACAATTCGCGGGCCTCTTCGTCCGTCCCCGCCGTCGTCACAATGGTGATGTCCATTCCTTGAGTCCGCTTAATCTTATCGAGTTCGAGTTCAGGGAAAAGTGTTTGCTCCGGCAGACCAATCGAATAATTCCCTCGACCGTCGAACTTGCGCGGACTCACTCCGCGAAAATCGCGCACTCGGGGCAACGCCGCGGCGACCAAACGATCGAAGAACTCATACATGACTTCCCGGCGAAGCGTAACCCGGCAACCTACGGGCTGACCTTTCCGTAGTTTGAAATTCGCAACGCTCTGTTTCGAGTGCGTGATCACCGCTTTGCGCCCAGTGATAGCCGTCAAATCTCGAGCCGCGTCTTCGACCGCTACTTTTTCGAGATCGGACCTGACGCCCATATTGACAACGATCTTGTCCAGCTTGGGAATTTGGTGGAGGTTCTGGTAGTTCAGCTTTGTCTTTAAAGCGGAACGGACTTCCTCTTCGTACTTAACCTGCAAACGGGGCTTCATAGCGATGTCAAACAGTCAGAAAATTCGGTTGTAGGATTCCTTGGCAGCACGGTGATTACGCGTCAACTGGAGTGGATTTTCCGCGACGGGCTTGCCGACGTTGGAATTCTTCGAGCAACATCACGTTGCTAATGTGGATCGGGCCTTCAAGCCAAAGCACTCCACCTTCAGGGTGTTGCTGGCTTTTGCGCAAATGATGCAGGACAGGCTTTACCAAAGCCTTCTTCTCGTCCTTCTCCTTACTACGCTCATCGGTGGCTTCCAAAACTACCGCATCTCGCTTGGTTAGGACCTTGGCGATCTTGCCCTGGCGACCCTTTGCGGATCCGGCGATGACCACCACTTCATTGCCGCGTTTCACGTGTAACTTCTTTCGCATACCTGATACCTGAAAGGGAATTAGATGACTTCGGGAGCGAGCGAAATAATCTTCATGAACTTGAGATCACGAAGTTCGCGGGCCACCGGGCCGAAAATACGGGTGCCTTTGGGCTCACCATCAGCATTGATGATCACCACCGCGTTTCGATCGAAGCGGAGGCACGATCCATCGCTGCGGCGAACGGGGGCTTTGGTTCGAACGACGACTGCGGTGCAGACTTCGCCCTTCTTCACGGTGCCGTCCGGGGCGGCCTCTTTGATGTGAACCTTGATGATATCGCCGATGCGGGCGTAACGCTGGTTGCGACCGAGCACACCGATAACCCAGGCCACTTTGGCCCCTGTGTTATCGGCAACGTCGAGACTGGAACGAATTTGAAGCATACTCGAGTTGGGTGCTAGTTCTTGGCCGGCGTGCGAACAGATCCATCGGCATTGAGGACCTGCACGAGGCGCCATCGCTTCATGCGGGACAACGGACGGGTTTCCTGTATTTGCACCAGATCACCCACCTTGGCTGTCTGGTTTTCGTCGTGTGCGTAAAACTTGTTGAACGATCGCACGACCTTCTTGAAGACGGGGTGTTGAAATCGACGCTCGACTTTGACGACGATGGTTTTCTGCATCTTGGCAGAAATAACTTCGCCAACGCGTTCTTTGCGGTGTCCGCGAACCTGTGTTTCCTCAGCCATATGTATCAAGATTTCTTTGCGATCTGGGTTTTCGCGGCAGCATTGTGCGCGTGGGACAATTGTGTCTCGCAGCGCGCAATCTCGCGGCGAATTTCCCGGATGCGATGGGGCTTCTCCAGCCTGGCTGTCGCCTGCTGCAGACGCAAATTGAACATTTCCTGGCGAAGCTCTGACCCTTTTGTGGTCAGTTCCACAGCGGTCATTTCTTTGAAATTGATCTTCTTAGGCATACTCGAGGCGATTTAACAGGATTCAACGTCTCAACCGATCGCGTGGCGTGATATGAATTTCGTTGAGATCGGAAGTTTGGTGGCGGCCAAACGCATCGCTTCGCGAGCCAAAGCTTCCGGCACACCATCGACTTCAAACAGTACCGTGGCTGGGCGGATGACCGCAACCCATGATTCCACACCACCTTTTCCTGTACCCATTCGAACTTCCAATGGCTTTTTGGTATAACTCTTGTCAGGGAAAATACGTATCCAAACCTTACCGCGGCGCTTCATGTAACGAGTAATCGCTACGCGGGCTGCTTCAATCTGCTTGGTATCGAGCCAGCAACGTTCAAGGGACTGGAGCCCATATTCCCCGAACGCAACACTGTTGCAGCGTGAGGCGATGCCGGTACGGCTCCCTCGCTGCATTTTCCGATACTTCACTCTCGCTGGCATCAAGGCCATAAATCGTTGGTCTTACTAAAGGTTAAAGGTTGCGCCAGCCAGTTACCTGGTTAGAGCGGGTTCGGCTTTTTTGGATTCCACCTTGTCGGCCCGTTTCATTTCGCCGCGGCAGATCCAGCACTTGATCCCGAGTTTGCCGTAAACCGTTTGGGCTTCGGCAAATCCGTAGTCGATATTCGCTCGCAAGGTGTGCAAAGGAACGCGACCCTCATGATAAGTTTCCACGCGGGAAATTTCCGATCCACCCAGTCGGCCACCACATCGGATTTTGATACCATCGGCACCGAAGTCGCGTGCCGTCTGCACCGCCTTCTTCATGGCACGTCGGAAACTAATGCGACGTTCCAGTTGAAGTGCCACATTTTCGGCAACCAACTGGGCGTCGGTTTCCGGTTGTTTCACTTCTTGGATGTCGACGTAGATTTCTTTCCCAGTTAGTTTGCCCAACTCTTCTTTGAGTTTGTCGATTTCGGCACCTTTGCGGCCGATCACAACGCCTGGGCGAGCCGTGAAAATGGTCACGCGACAGCGATTGGCCGCGCGTTCAATTTGGATCTTGGGAACCGAAGCGGACTCTAGCTTCTTTTTCAGGATCGAACGGATTAAAGCATCTTCAGCGAGTAGGCCGCCGAAGTCTTTCTTCGAAGCGTACCACTTGGACCGCCAGTCACGGGTGACTGGGATGCGTAGTCCGATGGGATTGGTCTTTTGGCCCATAGATTATGGTTGATCGGTGAGGACGATCTTTATGTGACAGCTGCGTTTAAGGATGGGTCCAGCAGAGCCGCGAGCCTTGGGGACGAATCGTTTCATCGATCCGGCTGTTTGGGCCACGGCGAGTTTCACGCGCAAGCTTTCGGGCTTGAGCTTGGAGTTGTTTTCAGCGTTCGCGATGGCTGACTGCAGAGTCTTAGCAACGGCACGCGCTGATTTACGGGGTACAAATTTCAGCACTGCAAGAGCGTGCTGGGCGTTCATTCCCTGAATCTGTCGCACCACTTCTCGTACTTTCTGCGCGGGCATGCGAAACCGCTTATATATGGCGTGGACTTCCATGAAATTTCTCCTCTACTTCGCCTCAGCCTTAGCGGTGTGAGCACCGTGGCGCTTGAAGGTACGGGTGTAACTAAATTCACCCAGTTTGTGTCCAACCATGTTTTCAGTCACGAATACCAGGTTGAAAATTTTCCCATTGTGCACATTGAACGACAGCCCGACAAATTCGGGTGTGATCGTCGAACGACGCGACCATGTTTTGATCGGAGCCTTGGACTTCGACACTTTGGCTTTTTCGATCTTCGAGGCGAGGTGACGGTCCACAAATGGACCTTTTTTCAGCGAACGACTCATAGTCTTACTTGAGCTTCATCGGCCGACCATCCCGACGAACGAGGATGAAACGGTTCGAAATCTTGTGGCGGTTGCGGGTTCGATATCCCTTGGAAATAATGCCCCAAGGAGAACGGAGGTGCTGGCGTCCGCCGCCACCCTTGGATTTACCTTGCCCACCACCATTGGGGTGATCGACAGGGTTGCGAGCCATACCACGAGTCAGAGGACGGTGACCGCGGTGAATGTTGCGGCCGGCCT
Organism: Verrucomicrobiales bacterium; assembly: GCA_005793375.1. Taxonomy (GTDB): domain Bacteria; phylum Verrucomicrobiota; class Verrucomicrobiia; order Limisphaerales; family UBA9464; genus SXSK01. The sequence goes on from SXSK01000062.1 coordinate 15,064, forward strand.
TGCCGAGCACAACGTTTTCCCATTGAGCATTGCCTACCTGTCCAATGGTCGCCAGGCAGCGATCATGGAACCGACGAATCTCACCCGAGGGCAAACGGATCTGAGCGTATCCTTCATCACGAGACATCAGCGTCGCTCCAACCCCAGCCGAACGTACGACTCGAGCACCTTGACCGGGCACGAGCTCAATGTTGTGAATCGTCAATCCGACAGGTATCACTGCCAGCGGGAGAGCATTACCAACGGTAGGCGGCGCATCGTCGCCGCTGCGCACGGTATCCCCAACCTTCAGGCCTTCGGGGCATACAATGTAACGCCGCTCCTTGTCAGCAAATTCGATCAACGCCAAACGGGCAGATCGCATCGGATCATACTCCACCGCAATCACCTTGGCATCGACGCCAAATTTGTTGCGGCGAAAATCCACATTGCGGACCTTTTGTTTGTGGCCCCCGCCGTGAGCGCGAACGGTTACCCGTCCGTACATGTTTCGTCCGCCCGTCTTTTTGCGGGTGTATACGAGTGACTTCTCCGGTCGTGTTTTGGTCACGTCCGAAAAGTCCTGGTACGTCATCCAACGCATGGATGGCGTTAATGGCCTAAACGATTTCACAGTAAAATTGGCAAATGCACGGAGCTTGCGCTCACGCGGGTTCAGCCATCACTCCCGGCCGCCTGGAGCGGACGCGGTTATCGGTTGAACTCTGTTTCCACGTTCTCACTACTTTTGTAGCGAAACGGAGCGGAGAGATTAGGAATCGGATCCAGACGTGCAAGAGGTTTTTGAAAGTTTTTACAACTCGCACATCGGCTTCACTGACACCTGTTCTGCTGCCCAGTCCAGAGATTTACGACCGTTGCCACGTGAGCGCAACATTAAAAGTACGCGCCCCATACCTAAAACACTTCCGATCCAACAGCCCCAGCCGAAACGCTCTCCCGCTTCACGGTAAACCGTCGGTTCGGATCCACCCCCAATTGGGACGGTAACTCTCAGATAACCAGGATCATACACCGACTCTCCTCTCGCTCCAATCCAGGCCCTCAAGCGCCCACAAGGATCCACCCAGCCTGTGATGCCGTTGTTGGTGCATCGCACTAGTGGCATTCCTGTTTCAACCGCTCGAAAAACACCACTGGCCAAATGCTGCCATTGAGCGCTGCTTTCCCCGAACCATCCGTCATTGGTCAGTTCCAACAAGAAATTGACCTCAGGTACCGCCGCATACTCGCGCGTGGCATTCGGAAATACCGGTTCGAAACAAATCAAGGGCGACGCAACCCCCCCATTGGTACCGAATGGAAATGCTACGGGCCCTGTGCCTTCGCTAAAACTGCCTCCGATCGGCGTCAGCCACCGCATGAACGGAAACCAACGCTCCAACGGAATGTATTCTCCAAAAATCACGAGTCGCCGCTTGCGATACGTCTTAGCTAATCGCCCCCGTTCGTCCATCAAATAGGCGCTATTGTAAACCCGCACCTGGCCGTCGACATCGTCACTTTCATCCCCCCCAAACACCCAATGCACCTGCTTTTTACGAACCAAATCCAGCATCTGCCCAAACTGGTCGCGACCGATATCGGGCAATGATGCCTCGGGCCATACCAGGACGTCTGCAGGTGCCGCTAATGCCTGTTCAGACAATGAACGAATCTGCTCAAATCGATTGGTCGTTGCCGACGAATCCCACATGAGCATCTGGGGAATGCTTGGCTGGATCAACGCGAGTCGCACGTCACCAACCGGTTCCTTGTAATTCATCACCCGACGCAACCCAATGCCTCCAATAACCAGGAGACTGAGTAACGGCACCCGAAGTTCTCCTGTCCAGGACCATCGAGAGTCTGGCCGCATGGCGATGAGGACGATGGCACTAGTCAAACCCAAGGACCCCCAGACAATGACAAAGGACAGTCCATAAATCCCGGTCCATGCCGCCAGTTGGACTAGTGGGATGTTCCGATATAGGGCGCTTCCCAGCAGATTCCATGGAAACCCCCCAAAGACCCATCCGCGGGCCATTTCCAGCGCCACCCAGCTGGCGCCCGCGAACAAAAACCAACGTGAACGCTGCCACCATGACGCCGCCGCCCAGGCCTCGAGCGAGTTGAGCCAGGATGCCGCCCAAGCGGCCCAGGAAGGCAATCGAGCCCGAGGTGAGACACCGTCCAGAGGCATTAGTGGTGCCGCTAGCGAAAGCCCAACCAGCCACAATCCCGGGTAGAAAGCGCAATAGGCACTTAGGGCCAGCCAACCGGCTACGGCGCCGGCTGGAAATGGTATGTGAAGCAGCCAGCGCAGACTCCCCAAGAAGCCGATCAATCCGGCGACATAACCCACCCGGAAGGCTTCCATGGGTCTCAATCCGATCCCAGCCACCGCTAACACGCCCGGTGCAATAAATGCTAACCCGGACCAACCGGGCAATGGGAAACACAATGCGAGCGAGCCTCCAGCCAGCAGCGAGGCGCCGTACCGGTGACGTTCAGCAAACTTCATACACACTCGCAGCGCTATCGCCTCTTTCCCCCACCAAAAATTCCACCAAGCACTCCCCGGACAATCTCTCGCCCGATAGAGCTTCCCACGGTTCTCACAACGCTCTTGGCCATGAGGGTGCCCAAACTATCCGGTTCCTTACCCACCCGCTTTCGTGGTGATGAAGGCAGCGACGGCGGTGGTGTGGACGGGGAAGGAACGGGAGAATCCCCACCAAATAATCGATCCAAGAAACCGCGCTTTTCCTCAGGAATTGGCTTGGAAGGCTCGGACTCAGCATTGGTTGTAGTTCCCAGGGCACCGCTGAGTCTTTCATAAGCGGATTCACGATCCATGACACGCTCATAGACCCCGGCCACAATGGATTTCTGAATCAAGGTTTCCAGCTGATCGGGACGGATCGGTCCCAGCTGGGATCGCGGCGGCAGAACGAGAGCCCGTTCGACGATCGTCGGCTGACCGCGCGCATCCAAAACACTCACCAACGCCTCACCGACACCCAACTCAGTCAGGACCGACTCCGTGGCCAACTTCGGATTGGTTCGGAAGGTTTGCGCTGCTGCACGCACTGCCTTCTGGTCCATCGGTGTAAACGCACGAAGTGCATGCTGGACGCGATTCCCCAACTGACCGAGGACCACATCTGGAACATCCCGTGGATTCTGGGTAACAAAATAAACCCCAACGCCCTTGGACCGAATTAACCGAACCACTTGCTCGATCTTGTCTAATAACACCGTCGGGAGGTCATTGAACAAAAGATGGGCTTCATCGAAGAAGAACACTAATTTTGGTTTCGGAAGATCCCCAGCCTCGGGTAGGCGTTCAAACAATTCGCTGAGGAGCCACAAGAGCAACGTCGCATAGAGCCGGGGGGACTGAATCAAGGTTTCGGCAGATAGGATATTGATCACCCCTTTGCCTCCTTCGGCCGTTTGGAGAAAGTCATCCAGATTCAGAGCTGGCTCGCCAAAAAAATGAGTCGCGCCCTGACTTTCTAATGTCAACAACGCGCGTTGGATCGCCCCAACACTCGCTGCACTAATGTTGCCGTACTGCGTTGTGAAGGCCGAGGCATTGTCGCCCACATAACGGACCATCGCCTGGAGATCCTTGAGGTCGAGCAACAACAACCCGTTTTCGTCCGCCACCTTAAAAATTATCTGCAACACCCCGCTCTGCGTGTCATTCAGTTGAAGTAACCGCGCCAATAAAAGCGGGCCCAATTCTGAGACCGTCGCCCGGATGGGATGTCCTCGCTTGCCGAATACATCCCAAAATGTCACCGGGTAAGCGGCGGGTGCGTAGTCACTCAAATCAAGCTCCTTTACGCGTTGTTGGACCTTGGGATTCGTGCCCCCCAATTGGCTGATTCCGGACAAATCGCCCTTGATGTCCGCTAGGAAAACGGGAACCCCCAAATCGCTAAAACTTTCAGCCAACCGCTGGAGCGTCACCGTTTTCCCAGTGCCGGTGGCCCCCGCAATCAACCCGTGGCGGTTGGCCATCTGAGGCAACAACGCCACCACGGCATCGAAATTTTTTGCAAACGGTATCGTCGAAGGTGTCATGATTCTGCCCAATGGCTGGCGTTGCATAGAAACCTAGAGGGAATCGGGCAAGCACGAATCCGCAGAAATACGCGCCTCTTTGTGCGTGATCTTGCCGCCCAGCATTCGTAAGGTCCTCAGGTGCCCTCTCCTCGCTTCTTAATTGCCCTGGCGAGCCTACAATGGATCGTCCAAGCCAAAGCCCAACTGCCGATTGAACCGTCGAAATCCACGACTGGCAGCATGGCAACCCTCATGGAATTCAAGTTGCCCGCCTCGGCTCCTGTCGAGGGGTTACTGGAGTTTCAGAACGGCGTTACCGTTCCCTACCAAAAGGAGCCATCTAGCAGCCGGGCGTGGTTCGTATGGAACCACACCAACCGCAGCCAAAAGGCTCTGAAGGCCACCCTGCGTCCGCCCATCTCTCCCAGAGCCTCCACCCCGAAACTCACCGTCGACCCCAACCCTTCCAACGGTCAAATCCCGTTCAAATTTGGCGACCGTTCTGTGCTCACCTACCAATCCAAACCAGGGCCACTTCCTCGCGCCGACATCGAGCCCATTTACACGCGAGGCGGTTACATCCATCCCATTTACAGTCCTTCAGGACGCCTCGTTTCCGACGACTTTCCACCCAATCACATCCACCATCACGGGATCTGGTCTCCCTGGACCAAAACGGAATTCGAGGGCCGTAGTCCAGATTTTTGGAACATGGGTCAAGGCAAGGGCCGCGTCGAATTCGTCCGGTCAACCGCTCCCGAATCAGGGAGAATATTTGGCGCCCTCTCGGCTCACCACCGGTTCGTCGACAGCACGATTCAGCCCGAACGTACGGCGCTAAACGAGCGCTGGGACTTGCGCGTGTACTCGCTCACCCAGTTCAATGGACATCCGTGCCATATCTTTGATGTCACCCTCGATCAGTCCTGCGCGACCGAAAGCGCTCTGAAATTGCCGAAGTACCATTATGGCGGCTTGGGATTCCGCGGTCATCGCCTATGGGACGGTGCCGCCAACTGTCAATTCCTCGCCTCGACCGGAGAAACCAATCGTATCGCTGGCAATGAAACACGTGCCAATTGGTGTTGGGTCGGCGGAAACGTGGAGGGGCAACTCACCGGAATAGCGATCTTGTGTCATCCGTCGAATTTTCGCGCGCCTCAGCCGATGCGTCTGCATCCCACGGAACCATTCTTTTGCTTCGCCCCATCTCAGTTAGGCGATTGGAGCATTGAACCAAACCTACCCTATCACGCTGAATATCGCTTTGTGGTGTTCGACGGCGCACCCAATCGCGACTGGTTGAATCAACTTTGGACTGATTACGCACACCCTCCCTCCCTCCAACTAACGAATTAGGGGCAGACCAAGTCCAGTGCCTCCTGTAACGCCGTCTCAGGCACATTCTGTCCCCAGATCACTTCCCCGATGCGGCGAGCCAGCACAAATTTGATTTGTCCACCGCTGACCTTTTTGTCCAGACGCATGGCGGCCACCAGCCGTTCTCGTTGGCGTCTCGTCAACGAGACGGACACCGGCAATCCGGCCGCCACAAACAAGTTGCGGATTCGCTCCACCGACTTCGAATCCAGTCCGACGAGCCGAGCCGAGAGGTGCGAGGCCGCCACCTGGCCCATGCTGATGGCTTCCCCATGCAGGTACTCTCCATAACCACTGATGGCTTCGAGTGCATGGCCGATGGTATGGCCGTAATTGAGGATAGCCCGCAGACCAGATTCGTTTTCATCTTGCGACACCACGGCCGCTTTGATGGCACAGCAGCGTGCAATCGTCGCAGCTAATGCCATCGGGTCGCGCCGAAGGATTTTGGGCAGATCCCGCTCTAAGCGACGGAACAACCCAGCGTCATAGATAATGCCATATTTGATGACCTCACCCAGCCCCGACTGAAACTCGCGAGGCGGCAGCGTGTTGAGAGAATCCAGGTCGCAAAGCACCAGTTTGGGCTGGTGAAATGCCCCCACCAGATTTTTTCCCGCCTTTAAGTTGACGCCAACTTTGCCGCCAACCGAACTGTCCACCTGAGCCAGTAATGTGGTCGGCACCTGCACAAACGCCATGCCTCGCAAATATGTCGATGCAACAAAACCCGCCAGATCCCCCACCACGCCGCCTCCAAGTGCCACGATAAACGATTTTCGCTCGAGACGATGAGCCGCCAGACGATCGTAACAGGTTCCCACCACCTTCAGTGATTTCGATGTCTCACCCGACGGAACGCGAATTAATACCGGCGAAAAGCCAGCCCCCCTCAAAGCCACGACCGCCTGCTCAGCAAATAGCGGGGCCACAGTCTCATCGGTAATGACGCCACATCGGGCACCTAAACCGAGTGCCAGACAGCGATCGCCGAGCTGGGACAACAGCCCCGGACCGACGAGAATGGAATAGGATCGATCTCCCAAGGAGACCCGCACACTACGCATAAACCCAGCGTAGGTAGGTCTGGAGGCTTGTAAAGATCCGGTGTGAAATGACAAGTGCTCCTCGAGAACCACCATGGACAAATCGGCGCGTTTGGCTTCAGTGACTGCGCGATGACAAAATATGACCCCGCAACGATTCAAGGATTCGCGGACCGACTCTATTCGCGAACGATCAGCACGATGGTGATCAACACGGTGTTGGGAGCGCTCGTGGGTATGGCCGTGGATCCGTTCATACACCAGGCCTTGCCCGCAGCCATATCGGATCACCTGCCCTCCTGGGGCATTGCGGCGCTGCTGGCAGTCTTCGGATTTCTACAAGGCTGGGAGCGAAGTTATGTCTTGAAAATCCAGGCTCAAACAGCGTTGTGTCAAATGCAGATAGAACAGAACACCCGGAACTCAAATCCAACAAATAACCCATAAACCCCTTGAACTAACCACCGAGCGCACGTAAGTGTCGACTATGTTTTCCCGAAGACAACTCGTCTCGGTTTTCGCGGCTGGCCTCCTGACTTCCTTCACAACTTCCCACGCCGCCGAGGCCACCATGGTCATCACCTGTTATTCGATGAGCATCGTCCCGGCCACCGCCGATTTCGGCGGCCAACAACTCAAATTGTCCTTCACGAACGAGGAGGCCGACAACACCAACAACGAGTGGTTTCTTTCGGGAGGCACCTCAGAAGTCAGTACCCTTTTGGTCTTGGACATGCCGGAGCTGCCAAACCTTCCAGCCAGGCAGGTGACGGCACTCGCCACATTGCGAATTCCCAACTCTGGCGATCTCGACGTCAATGTCCTCACCGATTTTTTTGAGGTCAGCAAGCCGGTGGCCACCGCGCAAACCACCGGGGAATTCTCCTTCGACGATGGCATGGATGTCTACCCTGGCACATTGAAAGCCACCTGGGCCCGAGACGCAGGGGCAACAACCGGTTCGTGCAAACTCCAGGTCAGCGTCCCCGACTTTGGTCTCGTGAACGTCCCCTTCAATCACACGTTTGAAATCCTACAGTTCAAAGGTGCCGTCACCTACAGCGTCACCGGAACCAATGTCAATGCCACCGTCGACCTCCAACGCCTCGGGGGCCCCGGCTCGTTCTCCGGACCCTGGCCTCTGTACCAATTCGATCGGGTGGAATTGGGCTGGGGAGGTACACCCTGGGACGGTCCCAGCGGACAAAAATTCAAGGTCCTGGATTCCTTCGCGATCGAAGACACCCCGCTAACCCGCTCACGCGCGGGGTTGCAAAAGAGCGATTTCTACCTGGGCGCCTTCTTCTTTGATGATGGCGATCCTACCACGCCATTTCCCGACGAATACGATCTTTGGGAAATTTTAATCGTCGATACCAACGACGCCGACGGCGATCATATCCCGGACCTCAGCGATGAACCCGGGTCTGTGGTGACGCCAGAACGGCCCGTCCTGAACGTCCGGGTGGAGGGAGGTCGACTGAAGCTCCGAGTTCAGGGTAAGGCCGGCCAAACCATCGCTCTCGAGCAACGAACCAACTTGGACACCGGCGCCTGGGCTCCAGGCCAATCCATAACCCTCACCGCCGACTCTCAGGAATTCGACCTGGGTGTGCCTGCTGCCAGTGTGTTTTTTATTCGGGCCAAGCTGTAATTCGATCCACGAAGAGACTTGCGATCTGCCGACACTGCGCTATTCGTAAGTCGCAAATAGTACGTTTACGTATGAAATCCGTGGAAACCTTCGATGCCGTCGTCATCGGCGCCGGCCCCAGTGGCTGCGCCTGTGCCATCATTCTCGCCCAACAGGGTCGTCGTGTCCTGGTTCTCGAACGGGAAACATTTCCGAGGTATCATATCGGTGAATCGCTCATCCCATTCACCTACCCCGCCCTCGAACGCCTCGGCCTTATCCCCAAACTTCGCGCCTCCAGCTTTACCAAAAAATATAGCGTTCAGTTCGTCGCGCCTTCTGGAAGGGCCTCTCAGCCATTCTATTTCTTCAACCGCTACGACCGGGATTCCATCGCTCAAACGTGGCAGGTTCTGCGCAGCGAGTTTGACTCCATGGTGCTCGAGCACACACGCGAACACGGCGTGGAGGTCCGCGAAGCCTCCGAGGTGGTTGAGTTCTTGAAGGAAGGTGACCGGGTCGTGGGAGTGACCGTTCGTGGCCCGGATGATATTGCCTACGATGTCCGGGCTGCCATCACCGTGGATGCCACCGGGCGCGAAGCCATGGCAGCCACGCGTCATGCCTGGCGCCGCGGCGATCCAAAGCTCAACAAGGTGGCCGTATGGACTTATTACGAGGGCGCGCTTCGAGACGAAGGCATCGATGCCGGGGCCACCACCGTAGCGTTTATCCCAGGTAAGGGCTGGTTTTGGTACATCCCACAACACAATAATCGGGTGAGTGTCGGTGTGGTCGCCGACGGAAAATACCTATCTCGCGACGGCGTCAAAGACCCCAAAACGATTTTCCATCGGGAGATTCCCCAGAACAAATGGATCGAATCGCATCTCGCGTCCGGCACCTGTACCGAAGAGTACTGGCTGACTGCAGAATATACCTTCCGCTCGGAGTATTGTGCCACCGATGGCCTGCTATTGATTGGTGATGCGTACGGTTTCTTGGACCCGGTTTTTTCCAGTGGCCTGATGCTCGCCTTCAAGAGCGGGGTGTTGGCGGGTGATGCCATTCACCAGGCGTTAAGTGCTGGGGATTGTTCGGCAGACCAGTTCGATGCATACAGCCGCGTGATGCATGAGGGCATGGAAAACATGCGAAAACTCGTGTACGCCTTCTACGATCCCAACGTGAGTTTCCGGACGCTGACCGACGATCATCCGCATCTGCAAGGGCCCCTCACCGATTGCTTGAGCGGCGATGTGAACCGAGATTTTTCCGAATTGTTTGAGGCGTTTTCCAAGTACACGACCCTACCCGGCGTTCTGCCTTACGGTTTTCCGAAGAACTCTGCACAAGCCCTAGGAAATCCGGTCTCGTCGGCATTGCCGTCCGTGGCTGCACGTGGATAGACTCCGCGCGACCGAGTCGGAATACCGAATTGGACACCGCTTGAATCTCATCCAGATCACTCCAGGGGCTGGGGGCATGTATTGCGGGAACTGTTTCCGCGACAACGCCTTGGTGGCGGCCCTTCGCCGACAGGGCCACGATACGGTCATGGTGCCGTTGTATCTGCCAATGACGCTCGACGAAGCCGCCACGACCGGCACAACGCCTACTTTTTTCGGAGGCATCAATGTGTACCTCTCGCAGATCTCCGCGCTGCATCGTCGCGCTCCTGGTTTCTTGAGGGATCTATTAAATTCGCCGGCCTTATTGAAATGGGCTGCAGGCAAGGCTGCCAAGACTCGCGCCGAGGATGTTGGTGAATTAACCATCTCGATGCTCAACGGGGAGCACGGCAACCAAGCGCGGGAACTGGAGGAGATGGTCACTTGGCTGGAACAGCTCCCCAAGCCCGATGCCGTCTATCTTTCGAACGCCCTGTTGGTTGGATTCGCCCGGCAACTGCGGATCCGGCTGAAGACTCGCGTGATCTGTTTCTTACAAAGCGAAGAGTCGTACCTCGACTCCATCGCAGAACCCGAACGTACCCGCTGCTGGGAAACGCTTCGACAACGCGCCGCGGATATCGATGGATGGATTGCCCCAACCCACTATTTTGCCAACCGCATGGCATCTCGTCTGGGTCTCCCCGCCACACGGTTGCAGGTGGTGCCCAATGGCATTCTGCTCGACGGATATCCCAAGGCGCCGCGGACCCTCCATCGTCCGCCGTCGATGGGGTTCTTCGCCCGAATGTGTCCCGAGAAGGGATTGGATACCGTGGTTGACGCCTTCATCGAATTGCGTCGGCGCGGTCGTATCCAAGACCTCCGACTTCGGGTCGGCGGCGGCTGCGGCCCCGGCGACGAAGCCTTCGTCGCACAACAACGCGATCGACTGGCTAAAACCGGTTTATCGTCCGAAGCCTCCTTCCATCCAAATCTCAGTCGCTCCGAGAAAATCGAGTTTCTCTCCAGCTGCGATGTGATTTCGGTACCTTCAAAAATGAGTGAAGCCTTCGGGCTCTATGTCATCGAGGCAATGGCTGCGGGCACCGCTGTGGTTCAACCAGATACCTGCGGATTCAGGGAGCTCATCGAAGCCACAGGTGGTGGTGCGCTTTGTGGTCCAGCCACGGCCCACGCATTGGCAGACTGCCTCGAACCCTTATTCCTCACCCCCAACCGACTTCGAGAATTAGGCGAAGCCGGGCGCGTTGCGGTGGCGTCTGGATTCACCGACGATGCGATGGCCCGCGGAATTGTGCGTGCAACCCAGGCCATGGTGAACGCCACGTCGCTTCCGGGCGCGTCCCAGTAAGCGCCTCACCTTTTCCCATGCCATACGAATACACGGTCACACGCCGGGTCGAGTTCAACGAAACGGACATGGCCGGCATTGTACACTTCTCCAATTTTTTTAAATACATGGAGACGGTGGAACACGCCTTTTGGCGATCCCTGGGCTACTCGGTGATCCTCCCGAATTACAATCCGCCGCTGGGACTGCCTCGCGTGCACGCTTCCTGCGACTACAAACGACCCCTGCGGTTCGAAGATGTCGTCGAATTGCACATGAAGGTCACCGCCAAAACGCGCCGATCCATCAGCTACGAGATTCGTTTCCGGCGCATCGAACCCGGCCCCCCCGAAGAGGTCGCCATAGGCCATCTGACCGTAGTCTGTGTCCAAAAGAATCTCGACGGCGGCATTGAAGCCGTCCCCTTCCCTGAAGAATTGGCCTCTCAAATTGAGGTCGCACCCGGCGTGGTGCCTGCCGGCTCGCCAGAATTCCAGACTTGATGCCGGACCGTTGGCAGGCGTTCATTACACTATGAAGCACGGACAACGAATGGAATGGAATCCACGGCGTGAACGATTCGTCCGTGGCACTGGCAACCGCGCTTGGCTCGATGTTTCTCACCGGCCACCCTGGAAGATTGGATGATACCCACAGAGATGGACCTCGAAAATCATCGGCACCCGAGCTCTGCAGCCAGCCCAGCAGTGGAATGGCTGACGATCCTGCTTCAAATCGCAGGAATCCTTTTCGTGGCGATGCACTCTGCCACCGTGGCGATGGGCGCCACGAATTCGATCGCCAAAAGTACGAATGCACCAGCCACGACAGCGCACGCCAATGTCGACTGGAAGCGTGAACGCAATTTCTGGGCATTTCGTCCACCACAACTTCAGGCGCGCCCTTCGGTCAAACGTTCCGATTGGCCGCGTCAACCGTTGGATTACTTCATTCTTTCCGCCCAGGAAAACCGTGGATTGCAACCCACGTCATTCGCAACTCCCAGGACATGGTTCCGACGCGTGACATTCGATCTCACCGGGCTGCCACCCACGCCGGAGGCTGTGGATCAGTTTGTTCGAGACACTCAGCCGGGCTCCCGCGAGCGCGCGGTCGATCGTCTACTGCAATCGCCCGGGTTCGGAGAGCGGTTCGCCAGTCTTTGGCTGCCGTTGGTACGCTATGCCGAGGACCAAGCTCACCAAGTCGGCGACGATTCGACTTACTTCTATCCTAATGCCTGGAGGTATCGCCAATGGATCATCCAGGCCTTTAATCACGATCTTCCCTACGATCGTTTCCTTCAGTACCAACTCGCCGCCGACCGTATCTCCACCGCTTCGGAAGAGGACCTCGCTGCACTCGGGCTCCTGGGCCTCGGCCCCAAATACTACGATCGCGGCCGCCTGGAAGTTCAAGCTGAGGAATGGGAGGACCGAGTCGACACCGTTTGCAGAACCATGCTCGGGCTCACCGTCGCGTGTGCCCGGTGTCACGACCACAAATTCGAGCCCATCACAACCAGCGACTACTACGCACTTGCCGGCATCTTCGCCAGCACCCGCATGGTGAATCAACGTCCGGACGGGTATGTCGAGAAAAACAATACCCCGGCCTCTCGGATGCAGCCCGACACCATGCACATTGTTTCAGAAGACAAACCGCGGGATCTCCAAGTTTTTCTCCGCGGAAATGTAAACCGCAAAGGCCCTGTCGCTGAACGCCAGTTCCTCCGTATCCTGGGGGACGATTCCACCGAGCGCTTCGTGGACGGCAGCGGGCGTCGCGAACTCGCCCTCGCCATCTCCAGCCGGGGCAATCCACTCACAGCGCGGGTATTCGTAAACCGTGTCTGGTCTGAGTTCTTAGGCAAACCCCTCGTCCTAACACCCAGCAACTTCGGTCACTCAGGTTCCAAACCATCTCATCCAGAGCTCCTCGACGACCTCGCCACGAGGTTCATGAACGAAGGTTGGTCGACCAAAAAGCTTATCCGCGAAATAGTTCTGAGCGCCACCTACGCCCAAGATTCCAAGACCGCTAGCCGATTAAACCAGACGTCCGATGAAGGAACACTCAGCGATCCGGAAAACACCTGGCTCAGCCGGATGCCCCGCCGACGCCTCGCCGTGGAACCATGGCGAGATTCCCTGCTGTTTGTCTCGGGCGAGTTGTCGCCTGCCTCGGGAGGTTCCATGGAACTGACCGACTCAAAAAACTTGCGTCGGACCATCTACGGCCGAATCAGCCGCCTCAAACTCGACGATACGCTGATGCATTTCGATTATCCCGACGCCAATGTTCACGCCGAGAAACGCTCCACGACCACCACGGCGATGCAAAAGCTCTTCGTCCTGAATCATCCGTTTATGCTGGCCCGAGCGGAAGCCTTGGCAGTACGTTCGGCAGCGAATGGGAGGGGAGAAGACTCGGCGCGAATTCAGTGGCTGTACCAAACACTGTACGGACGCAGCGCAACGAGGGCTGAAGCGGAGTTGGCAGAACGGTTCATCCAGGGATCCGGTGGCGATGCTGCTGAAGCCTGGCCTCGCTACGCCCACGTTCTGCTCAGTTCGAACGAGTTTTCTTTCGTGGACTGACCGCCCTCTACCGGTTGCCAGAGGTGCCCATCAGCACGTTGAGGACAAACAGGCCGATCATCGCCAGGCAACAAACGATCTTGCCCAGGGTTCCAGCAAGTAATCCCAGGGCAGCCCCCAGACCAGCCTTGCCCGCGTCCCGCCATTCACGGCCACTCAACGCCTCAAAAGCCGCCGCACCAAGCACCGTCCCCAAGATCAATCCCAGTGGACCCATGAACAGGCCCACGACCGCCCCGATGCCGGCCCCTAACATCCCACGCCAAGTGGCTCCAAGCTTCTTGGCACCCAGCGTGGTCGCCAAAAAATCCACGCCGAGCGAAACCACCATCATGATGGCTAGCACCCCAATTACCCACCAACTAGCCCCCCGATCCCCAAACCAAAGTTTGTGGACCAATGCCGCAATGAAAACCAACGGCGAACCTGGAAGCGCCGGTAGTGTAGCCCCCACCAAGCCGATCAACATGATCAGCAAGGCCAGCACAAACCCAATGATTTGATCGACACTCATGGTGATACTTTAGTGAGTCACCTTCTCAACGAAAGTAGAATTGGCGCCATCCGTTCCCACCACACGGGACGGTTTCTCAGAACTAGCGCCAGTCACGACTCGAAAGAATCGCTGCCCATCGCCAATACCAAATTCATACCCCGAAATCGTTTCTGTTAATCGATGGACATCATGGATAGGCACCCAATCGGCCTCAGGCACCAGTCGATCGCAACCTTCCAGCCTAGAACGGTCATTCAATTGCGGCCAGATCACCCAACCTTGAGAGCCGGTTCCTCGCAACGTCAACGCCGACAGAGTTTCCGGAACCGTCCAAGCACGAGTCCGTATCGAGGCATTTCCAGTCGGGCTATAGGCCACCAGTTGATTGCGTCTAGGAGCGGCGCGGGATTTTGAAAATAGACGCAGTCGATGGGGGCCATCCATCAGCCCAGCCGCCAGTGTCCACCGTCCTTCATCCCGAGCCCGTCTCAGGGTTTCGGATGTCCACCCATCTCGTCCTCGAAACAAGGCTTCCCAAGTCACTCGAAAGCCACTCTTCGGAACCAAACCGGCGCCCCGAAATGCCGCCGAGATAAACCACTGACTCTTGTCGATAATGATTCTTCCGGAATGAGAAAGGAAGTTGGTCTCGTTGCTGCCGACTCCATCAAATCCGGTGCGGCTCCCCTCAAGTCGGAACCGAAAATTTTCCGCGTTGGGGGCAATTTCGGTGAGGGTCAACGTCCAAGTTTCTTCCAGCAATAACCCCCCTGAATCGATTCGCTGGATCGCCGGCCAATAAGTGCCTTCAACATAGGAGGTGCGACCAAAGGCAGTCGGCCCGTCTAAAGCAGAGGGTGCCCGGCCATCAATCCATACGGTCACATCACAGGCATCTGGAATATCGTGCGGGATCCAATCCACTCGAGTTCCGTGAAAATCCGCTTCGAGAACCCAAGGCGACTTGGAGTCAACCAGACTCACCTCGGCCAATCGAACCGTCGGTGTGTCGAAAGCATCTGCCCCAGGTTCGAGAGGCGGGGCTTCGAAATAGCTCAGAACAGCCGCGCTCATGACCTCATTTCCCTCGTCATTGGGATGCGGCCAATCTCCCAACAGGTCTAATTCCTTTAGCTGATGCCGACGCAAATACGCCTTCCAGTAGCTCCGGACATCCGCCAGGCAACAGCCGTATCGGGCACACAAGGCAGGCAACCACACGGCGTTTCGATAAGCCCACCAGTCTTGAATCGCAATCTTCGATGGATCTGTTTCCTCCTCAAGCTGTCCGTTCAGGTGCAGGTGATCCGATTGCACCAAGACTTCCGCAGTGGTTTTCAGACGAAGAGTCGCCAGGAGCCGCTCGGTGTCAAACTCCTGTCCGTAGGCGTGAAGAATCACCAGATCCGGTTGCACCAGGACCACGTCGGAAGTGACTGTCTCAGCCAGTCGGTCAGCCGCGAAACCTGGGATGGCCAGGTTCTCAATCACAAACTTAATGTGCGGAAAACGAGCCCGAAGCCCTTGAGCCACCTGATTCCACCAAGGAAACAGCGTGATCGATTGCCCATAGAAAATCACCTTGAACTCACGTGCAATTCCGGATGGCGTCCCATGGAGTATCGACGCGGTACGACTTAAAAATCGGAGGTGCAACGGCGATGGTTGGAACTCGGGAGCCTCCCGCAACCCATGGGTGGCCGGAACCCACAGCCCGAATACCACCACAACCGACAAAAAGCGGATTAGCATCGTCTGGCGCTAGAGTGCAAATCGAGTCGGTTTCATCAAGTTTCTTATCTCATCCAGTGGAAAACCAAAACTGTCTTGACTCCCTAGAGTCATAAGTCAGAAATTCTCGCGCAGCCCACTGCAAAGACATTAACACGCGTTCCCTATATAGATCCTAGGCATCGTTCAAACCCCAGTTTGATCCGATTGGCTTAGGCAAAACCAAGAATCGAAACCCATGAATCGTTCCTCACTCGTTCAAACTCGCGGATCCACATGGATCTCACTCGCTGCCGCAGCTCTCACTGGAGTGGGCGCCCTGCAGGCCCAACTCATCTATCAGGAAGACTTCAACACCGACGGAGACGGAACGCGCTACACAACCGCGGGCCGAGGCCTCATTCTCCTGAATATCGAAAACAACAAGGAACCCTCCTACTGGACACATAGCTCGGACGTCACCAAAGCCGGTGAAATTATCGGTGTGGTGGTGCCCGCCGCAGGCCGTCGCGCCGCCCTCACCTTTCAAAGCGCCGTGCCAGAGGCGCTGCTGACCCCTGAAGCCCTCAAGCTGATCGACAACACAATTAATTGGCTTACCTCCGGTAAGAAAGGCAAGGCCATCATGTCACCAGCCGTGACCGGCGAAGGCGACCAAGTGTTATCTGCCCGGTTAACCGCGGCCGGTTATACCGTGGCCGACGATGATACGGGGGGCGGTTTGCCCGACGCCGCCACCGTAGCGCTAGCTATCTCGACCAGCGGTGGCCTGCCAGCGCCGACTCGGTTCACTCGTTATGGAGCCCCTGTGCTCACTTTCAACGGCCCGAATCACGACGATGAACTGGTCACTAGCATCGGTTCCGCCAATTTAAACTTAGATCCAGGCGATGTCACCATTACCGACACCACCCACCCCATCGCTGCGGGTTTGCCAAAGACATTCCGTTTCGTGACCGAAGCCGTGGGTCTGGACACTGTGGGAACTACCTTGCCAGAGGGTTCCAAGGTGATTGCCACCTACAAATTCCCGAACCCCGACACCGGCGTGGAGGAGGATCGCCCACTGCTCATCGTCATCGAAAAAGGGGATAACTTGTTAGGCGGTTCATTCAAAGATTTTGAGGGGAGCGGCTACTGGGCTGGTGCCGACATGAATGAGCCCACGATTAGAGAAGATGCTTGCTGTACCAGTGAGGCCGAGCCGAGGTCGCTGACACTTAAGTCTGTGAACGTGGCCGGAAAGAAGGATCTTCGAATCACCGTCGCGCTCGCGGCCACCGACATTGACTTCGAGACCAGCGATTTTCTCAAGATCCTCATCGATCCCGATGGAAATGGTCCGGAAGAGTTCACCCAGCTGGTTCGCTTCTCCCCACCGACCGGCAACGACAAGTACTTCACCGACGAAACAGGTGCCAATCGGCTGAGCGTCCGGTTTAGGGACGTCAGCTACCCGATTCCAGGC
This sequence comes from Verrucomicrobiales bacterium, assembly GCA_005793375.1. Classification (GTDB taxonomy): domain Bacteria; phylum Verrucomicrobiota; class Verrucomicrobiia; order Limisphaerales; family UBA9464; genus SXSK01. The sequence goes on from SXSK01000062.1 coordinate 32,219, forward strand.
AACCCCACAGATCTCGTCGTCCGGTTCGAAGCGACCTCCACGTTCTTCAACGAAATTCTCGGCTTCGACAATATCCGGATTCATTCAGGGCTGCTCGCCACGGCTAAACCACCCATCAGTGAAGTGAAGGCTGTCAAGGCAAACAATGCCCTTTCGATCAGTTGGAAGAACGGAAACAATCCTTTTGTCGTGCGTGGAGCAGCCTCGCTCGCCGGCCCATGGGTTGAACTCGTCACCACTGATGCGAACACCATCGATCTACCCCTCGGCCTGGCCACTGGCTTCTTCCAGATCGGTGAGAAAGCCGCGACTACCGTGAAACTCTTCAAAGCCTCTCTGTCCGGGGCGAACGAAGTCCCGCCGGTGAATTCCACGGCCACTGGTTACGGACTCATCGGCCTGGATGCCGCCAACAAAAAGGCAAATTACCTGGTGACTTACGAAGGGCTGTCCACGGACTTGTCTTCTGCCCATCTCCATGGTCCCGGAAGCGCCTCCCAATCCGTCGGCGTGTTGTTCGCCATTTCCCCCGGACTACCCGGGTCCAATCGCAGCGGCGCCTTCGTCGGTACGGCAACTTTGGATGATGCCAAACTTGGCGCCATCCAATCGCTCAACGCTTACTTCAACATTCATAGCACGGCCAACGGTTCGGGAGAAATTCGCGGCCAGTTGCAGAATCCATAACGTCGAGCAGTTCACACTTTCGTCTCCGAGTGGAGGCGATTTCTAACGGGCTGCGGCCGTGTCTTCCGTGTGCGACACGCCGCAGCCCCACGAGTAACGTTTGGTTTAGTAGGCCAAGGAATCGGCTTGGTCCGGGGTGACCAAACGATACTCGCGATCAAACCATTGGCGAACCGTGACGGGTATTGGTCCATTCGGTTCATCCGCACTCGTGGGCTTCGGCAAAATGGCCAGATCGATGGCACCGTTGCGGAGCATCTCCTTGTAGCCGGGTATGTGCGCAGACAAGACTACCAAGCGCACCTTGACCTGGCGTAAGGCTACCACGTCGTCTGGCCCCAAGGGAGGACACGGCATAAACAAAACCAGCGCACCCGGCGTGGGTGCCTGTTGGGCGATCCGGCGTAACTGATCGTGAGGGACGGCACCCCCACCCGCCATTCGCGCCATGGGATCCAATCGGATGCTCTCAACTCGATTCACAGTGGCTTGGCCTGATCTTTTCAGCGCGACTTGGAAGGCCGCAAGTTGGGTCTCAAGCACCGCATCTTTGCCTTCAGATGTGTCCTCCACGACAAGAGTGATCGTCCCACGATGCCCGATCAGTTTGGAGACCTCTTCGGCGGCGATTTCACCCAAGGCCTGATACGGCCCCATTTCAATACGCGGCGCATTGCTCTTCCAGTACCAACCGATACCGAGCAGAATTCCGGTCAGGGCAACCAAGAGGGCGATGGATCGGCGATCTTCCATTATTCGTCGCTATTCTCGATCCCAGAGCCAACGCGGGTCGTATTTTTCATTGCCACCCAACCAACCACTGCCAGTAGCATTCTGACCATTGGCGTCTTTACCGGGGAAAAACTGCAGACCAAGGATGCTAACCCCCCGGGCTTCGGCATGTCCGTCGACAAAACCAAGATTGCCGGAACGACCATGTCGGTTGACGGGACGCTGTGGTTCAGAATCGTAGTAACCAATGTTGGTAGGCGTGCGCCAGTAAAGGAATTGTGCCTTGGGCTTTTCGACCCACCGATTCGGGTCCTTTTCTCGAATGTTAGAAATCAAACCAGCGTCGGCAATCGGGACCGATTCACTAGGCTTTTTGACCTGGGCCATTTTAGGTCGGGAATCATTTCGCCACGCCGTGAGCTCCGGATGATTCATGGCGATGCCAAACCCATTCCCCGCAGTCGGACACGCGATGACGTTGGTTCCAGCGAGAGAAGACCGCATCAGGTCAACCCACCAAGTGACTTCGCCCGGAAATAATGCGTTGGTCGGCGCACGGTTGAATAGGTAGAGCGTGACGATCTCGTCCCGATTATCCTCGCCGTAAATAAAGTAGGCGAGGCCCATCTGTTTGACATTGCTGAGGCATCGGGCGCCACGGGCTTTTTCCTTGGCTTTCGAGAGGGCAGGTAGCAACAGACTGGCAAGGATTGCAATGATGGCGATGACAACCAGCAACTCGATGAGCGTAAATCCATCACCGTGGCGGCGGAAACGAAACGTCGGCTTTCTCATGTATCGAATCTCCTGAGCTCAATCACCCCGGCTTCACGGACACGAAACGAGCCAGTATGCACCTCGGAGGTCCTAACTGGGGTTAACTGGCTGAGCAATTGAGATCTTCGCTACCCGAGTTGTGAACACGAAGCAAGCTTCGTGTCGCATTTAAGTGGCTAGCCCACGACGCGGTGGCAGGATGGGTTAGGTGTCAACACACCCCCGCAATCGTCAAAAGTGGACTTACCCTCGAAATGAACGACCCCGAGGGCCTGACAAACACCAAAACGGATCAACACGGCTGGTGTCCCCAATCGTTCTCTTTTAGTTCCTTTTCGAAGCGCGCCATCTGTTCTTCCGCCGTCAATGTGTCAACCTCGCTCCCTGGCTTGATACCAGAGGTGGCCGAAGCGGTCTCAGGCGAACATTGGGGGGAGTCCGCGTCCGGATCAGCGACCTGACCCGACCGTGATTTAGGTGGCTCTTCGCTCATGCAGTAAGGATCTTGCGATAAAAGGGGACTGTTGGCCAGCACCGTGGAGGTGTCCGCGAGGCGCGGGGCGCATCTCCGAGTTGTGGGAATTATGGAGATCGGTCGTCCCTGCAATTCCCCAAAAGCGGTGGAGGGCCCTCATCTTTGTCTCTAAAGATCCCCTCTAGACATTTGTCCAAGTGTTACGCATGCTGGATGAATGTTAGACGCCATCCGTGTTGCCGGTCGTTGGG
>SXSK01000007.1 GCA_005793375.1 Verrucomicrobiales bacterium
CCGTTTGTTGCTCGTGCTCGGGTAGCGTAATAGGCTCGGACATGCCGGCAGTTAAATAAAGTCAGCGCCTTTTGTCCAGTTTTATACCGCCTTTTGTTTCACCTGCCTCCTTAAAGTCGAAATCTTGAAACTGCCCTGGGCTAGAATCACCGGAATTCGGTCGGGTCACTGGCGGGAAATCTGTGAAACGACTAACTCGACGGATTCCAAAAAAACCGCCGAACAATACTCGGTCGAAATGTGATGAAGAGGCTTGCGTCGTCGTCAGTGGTGAACCGGTTCATTCGTCTGGAGTTGAACCAGGAACCGTTTGGCTCGCAGCGATGATTGAAGCTCAGAAATGTAACGAAGAACCACGTTGTGAGAGAACCTTAAGCAACCGAGGCCAGAAGTGCAACCTCCATCCAATTTAAATGAATTTGGAGGCATTGGACGCATTCCAGCCAGCCATCAACCGATAACATGTTGGCCGGGGACAAAGCAGCGTACAACTCGGCGCAGACGCGCGGTGCTGTTACCCAGTCCTTCAAATACCCTCGGCATACGAAGTCACCGGGTACACCGCAGACACCTCGGGCGCCAAGTGCTCCCCGTCGCGAGCCAATACTCGATATTCCCGGATTTGAAAACTCACGCCCGCATCTTTCTCCAACCGTAATCGTGAGAACTCTTCCTTTGTGATACGCGACCGGATCACCAGTCCATCGGCCATCTCCAACTCCAACCTCAAAAGAACCCCCAGGAAATAGACATGCTTCAAATGGGCCTTGTACCGGTGTTCTCCAGGATTCGCTGAGATCTGAACTGAGTAAGGACGGAATCCAATCCGCATCACGCGGCCCTCTTCAACACCATGCGCCGGAAAGTTCAGCTCTCCAACTCGTGCCATGCCGTCCCTGACCGTCAAATCGAGGACATTCATGACGCCAATAAAGCGGGCCACAAATTCGCTGGCCGGTTCTTCGTAAACCTCGCGCGGCGTGCCGATCTGTTCCAACTGACCACGACTGAAAATCACGATCCGGTTGCTGACCTCCATCGCCTCCTCCTGATCGTGCGTGACGAACACCGTGGTCACGCTGAGCTCGTCATGAAGACGTACCAGCCAGTCGCGCAATTCCTGTCGGATTTTGGCATCGACAGCGCCGAACGGTTCGTCCAGCAGCAGCACACTCGGTTTAGGAGCTAGCGCGCGAGCGATGGCAACTCGCTGGCGTTGCCCACCAGAAAGTTGGTGCGGGTAACGTCTGCCCAATCCCTGCAATCCAAACAATTCCAGCAATTCTTCCACTCGCGTGGCGATATCCGACTTCTTCCATTTTTTAATTTTGAGTCCGAACATGATGTTGTCCGCCACACTCATCGTCTTAAACAGTGCATAACTCTGAAACACGAAGCCAATGTTGCGCTGTTGGACCGGGACATCATTCATGCGCTGACCACGGATGATCACATCGCCGGACGTGGGCATCTCCAAACCAGCAATCATGCGCAGGACGGTGGTCTTTCCACCTCCGCTGGGCCCAAGCAACGCCACAAGTTCACCCTCGGCGACCGTGAACGACACCCTGTCGACCGCTGTGGTATCCCCAAAGCGCTTCGTCACCTGTTTCAGTTCAATACTCATGGGTCAAAATAACGATGAGGAGTGAAAGGCATTTCCGCCAAACCTCAAGTCGCGCAAATTGAACGGTCTGCCCTTAACATTATATGATTTATCCGGCCCACATCGCCTAGCTTCCCTCATTACGCTGCTGTTTCCATTCCAAGTAGGCCTTGAGAAATAGGGTGAGAAGCGCCAGGAGTGCCAACAAGCTCGCAACAGCAAACGCCGCCGCCCCTTGATACTCGTTGTAAAGTTTTTCAATCCGAAGTGGCATGGTATCAGTTTTTCCAGCAATGTGCCCACTGACCACCGATACAGCGCCAAACTCGCCCATCGCGCGCGAATTGCACAAGATCACGCCATACAACAACCCCCACTTCACACTCGGAAGCGTCACGTACCAAAAGGTCTGCCAACCGCTGGCACCCAGAGTCAGTGCCGCTTGTTCCTGATCCGATCCCTGGGCTTGCATGAGGGGGATCAGTTCACGCGCGACAAACGGAAACGTGATGAACACCGTGGCAAGGACAATGCCAGGGAGGGCGAAAACAATGAAAATATTGCGATCAATAAGCCATTCTCCAAAGTATCCCTGCATTCCGAAGAGCAGGATAAAAATTAAACCTGCAACAATCGGTGACACCGAAAAGGGCAGATCAATAAGGGTTAACAGAAGCGGCTTCCCCGGAAATTCGAACTTCGCAATCGCCCATGCAGCCGCCAGACCGAAAATCACATTTAATGGCACGCTGATAACCGCCACCAGCAGCGTCAACCGGATGGCGGCAAGCGATTCTGGGTGCTTCAACGCAGACCAGTAATGTTCCACTCCTTTGGAAAACGCCTGGGCAAACACATTTACCAACGGCAGCAAAAGAAAAATGCCGCAAAAAAGGACCGCCAGCAGGATCAGCGTCCACTTGATCAAGGGTGACTCTTCGGAACCGCGTTGCGACTTTTCCGCGCGGGCCATGCGTTTGCGTGTGGGGGCTCCAGCCATAGGTCAACGTTGGAATCGACTCGCCCAACGTTCGAGCCAATTGATAAGTGCTAGGAGCACAAAAGAAATGGAGAGAAGAACCACCGCCAATACCATGGCACCCCCATAGTTGTATTCCTCAAGACGCATCACGATCAGATAGGGCGCAATTTCGGTCTTGTAGGGCAGATTGCCTGAAATGAACACCACCGAACCGTACTCGCCAATTGCCCTGCCAAACGACAATGCAAATCCAGTCAGAAGTGAAGGCAGCATCAGTGGTGCGACCACGGTGAGGAATGTCCTCGCGCGTCCGGCGCCCAAAGTGGCAGCTGCTTCCTCCAATTCGCGCTCCAGGTTTTCCAATACCGGTTGAATCGTGCGTACCACAAATGGTAGACCCGTAAACGTCAGCGCCAAGATAACCCCCAGTCGCGTGTAGGATCCGTGAATGCCGAGTGGGACTAGCCATGTCCCTAGCCATCCATTCGGCTCAAACAAGTCGGCCAGCGTCAAGCCCGCCACCGCTGTCGGCAACGCGAAGGGAAAATCCACCAACGCATCCAGCAAACGCCGCCCTGGAAATTCATACCGAGTCAACACCCAGGCCAACAAGGTTCCAAACAAGGCGTTGATGCCAGCAGCAATAAACGAAGCACCAAAAGTTAATCGATAGGACGCGATCGCCCTATCCGTCGTCGCTAGCCTCCAGAATTCCTGCCACCCCAACGAAGAAGTCCGCAGCGCCAACGCCCCCAAGGGAATTAGCACAATCACACTCAGGTAAAACAACGCAAAACCAAGCGTCAGACCAAAGCCAGGCAACGGACTATGACGTTTCTTGGCCATGTCAGTCCGACCTCGAACGGGCATACAAGCGATCAAACTCCCCGTCTTCAACAAAATGGGTTTCTTGAACTCGTTTCCAATTCCCAAACAGCTCTTCCAAGGTGAAGAGTTGAATCACTGGAAATTTGTCCGCATGAAGCCGGATCGTCGACACTGATCGAGGCCTGAAATGGTGCTTCACAATGATTTCTTGGCCCGCCTCAGAATACATAAAGTCCAGATACGCTGTCGCCACCTCTCGCGTCCCCCGGCGAGTCGTAACACGATCCACAACCGAAACCGGTGGTTCCGCGAGAATACTCATCACCGGCGCCACCACTTCAAACTCACCGGAATCCTGTTCTCGCAGGGCTAATGCCGCTTCACTTTCCCAGGTGATTAACACATCGCCAATGCCTCGCAGGACAAACGTGATGGACGCTCCCCGCGCACCAGTGTCCAGGACCGGCACGTTGCGAAAAAGAGACGTGACGAAGTCGCGCGCCTTCGCCTGATCCCCGTTGTAAGCCTTTAAGGCATAGCCCCAGGCCGCCAAATAGTTCCACCGAGCACCACCAGAAGTACGCGGATTCGGAGTGACAACCACCACATCCGACCGAATTAAATCGACCCAGTCTCGAATGGCTCTCGGATTTCCTTTCCGAACTAAAAAAACGATCGTGGAGGTGTACGGCGCAGAATTGTTGGGAAGTCGTCGTTGCCAATCTTTCGAAATCAATCGGCTCTTCGCCGCGATCACATCGATATCGTAGCCCAACGCCAATGTCACCACATCGGCCTGCAATCCATCCAGGACCGCCCTGGCTTGTTTGCCCGATCCTGCATGGGACTGATCAATCGTCACGGTGTCTCCAGTCTTCTGAAACCATTCTTTGGAAAATGCCGTGTTAATATCCGCAAACAATTCTCGAGTTGGATCAAAAGACACATGCAGCAATCTCACTTCGTTGGCCCCTGCAGGCTCCCCTGCAAGCCAACCCAGTAACACCAGCAATAACCCAACTTGGGCTGGGCCATGCTCTCGGTAGGCACCGGACCGACACAAAACACGCCGCAGCAGCTCTCGCCAAGTTGCCAGTGTCGGAAAATCAAATATGGACCATGCCGCGTACATCTAATCGCCTGATTCAATTCAAAACAACCGCAGACTTACAAGATTGTCAACCGAATAGATAGACTTTAGTAATCAACACACGTATCTATTTTATTTTCAATAGTTTGAAACTTGATGTTTTGAATCGAGTATGCTCTAATTACTACCGTGAAATTGACGGTTCGTGGAGAGTATGCTCTCCGAGCTCTAACTTATCTCGGAAGGAGTCACCCAAAAGGGGTGATTCGCATCCTGGAGATTTCAGAGGCAGAGAAGATTCCAAAACGGTTTCTGGAACAGATCTTGAACGATCTTCGAACTGGAGGTTTTGTCGAAAGCCGACGTGGTGTGTCGGGCGGCTATCGTCTTTCAAAATCCCCTGAAACAATCCCCCTTGCTGCCATCGTCCGTCACATTGAAGGCGCCCTAGCACCCATTGGCTGTGTCAGTGAGAATTACTACGAGAAATGTAACTGCCCAAGCGAAGCCCGTTGCTCCCTCAGGTCGGTCATGAAAGAAGTCCGAGACGCCGTGGCGGGCATGATGGAACGGCTGACCCTGGCGGACCTCGTGAATCGGGCTGAAGCCCTGAAGCATGAACCGAGTACAGCCGTCGAGTACAGTATTTGAAAACAGATCTCTACTCCTCAGCGTCCAGAGGCACCGGCCCCTGCGCCACCACATCCACCGAGACCTTCAACAATTGATTCTGCCCCCCCATCAGCACGCCGCGCACCGGGCAGACATCGGCATAATCCCGTCCCCATCCAATCGTCAGGTGCCTCAAGGAGGTGATGCAATTGTTGGTGGGATCGACGTCAATCCACCCCATGCCAGGACAGAAAAAACTGACCCAGGCATGCGAGGCATCCACGCCCCGCAGTTTCGTCTGACCCGGGGGAGGATCTGTCTCCAAATAACCACTCACGTAGCGCGCAGGTAACCCCAAGGATCGAAGGCACGCCAGCTGGAATTGCGCAAAATCCTGACACACACCTCGTCGCTGGCGGAACACTTCAGCTACCGGTGTGGTCACCGTAGTCGCCGTAGGATCAAACTTAAAATCTGTATGAATTCGACGAGTCAGGTCGAGAACTGCTTCCAGGATGGGCCGACCGGCGATAAAGGATTCAAAAGCGTACCGCCCAAATTCAGCTCCCGTTGGAACCAAAGGCGACGCATAAGTAAATTCGTGAGCTTCTAAAACATGCCCCGATCGATCGCTGCGGCACCAGGCACGAACGGACTCCCAACTGGGAGTCTCGGATGCGTCCGGAACAAATGAGGGCTGAACCGCCACCTCACTCCGCGAGGTGATGATCAATTCATGGTGCGGTGTCTCCACCGTGATAAAATGCGATTCGTTCCCGAAATAATCGCTGTGTGAACTGATAACCGCCGGCAGAGGATCTATCACCAATTCATGCGAAAGACATCGTTGTCGCGATGATTGCCGTGGTGCCAGTCGCAACAAATGATGCGAGACCGATACCGTCCCTAGATACTGGTACTCCGTGCTGTGAGTGATCTCGTAAAGAAGGTGTTTCATAACGCGATCAACTCATTCGCGGGACGGTATGGCTAAAGAAGCGTCCCGTGAGGGTATCCGAAATCGCCGCTAATTCCACGGCGCAGGAATCGAGATGCCCAATCAAGCGCTCGCTGTCGATCCCGTCCCCCACTGGCGCTAGTCGAAGCCGGTCAATTTCCTGAATCCAATGACGAAGGCGTTCAAAATGCCAATGACTCACCGAACCATCGGAGGACCCTCCATCGGGCGCTCCCGGGAGTGCCGCGACATGTTCCTCCAGGCTGTCCACCTGAAATGCCAGTCCACGGGGATTGGATTTGTCGCAGAGCAACAGCTCCAGAATTCCCGGCAGACGCGGTTCCGCGAAGTATCTCCTCCGGTAAGTCATTAAGCTGTCGGCGATCTCTAACACCGGTTCTAATGCCGAGACACCCACGCCTCGCAGACCAACGGCGACTCGCACCAACTGAACAATACTTTGGCCACGTTCAACGCGCCGGCCGACGTCTAAGAATCGCCAACCGTGCCCACGCGTCATGTTTTCCATCTCCATGCCATTGAATGCTGCGAGATCCAGAATCAGGTTCTGGATGACTGTCAATGCATTGGCAAGTGGCAGGCGTCCAGGACGGGATCGGGAATCTAGTTCCAAGCGACCCAATATTCGCCATGTATCACCCGAAAAGCGATCTCTCACCGTGCTCGCAATGAATCGGATTCTACCAAGAAGTTCTCGGACGGATCCCGGCATCTCTGGCTTGTACACGCGATTCAGCACCAATTGATGTAATTCGGTTCGATCGAACTGATCGCGCATAGAAGAGGGCACCAAACCCATCCCCGCAGTCAGATCAATCAACGCCAGAAATTCCGGCGAACCCCTCGCCGAAATCTCGTCGGAAAGACGGCCCATAAAGCAGCGTAATATGCGCAGGGTCTGCTCAAGGCGTTCAGTATACCGGCCCAACCAATACAGGTTGTCCGCGGCGCGGCTAGGGACCCCTGAAAGCCGTCCATCGATGGACCGAGGCTCCACACTGGCCGACATGAATTCTGGCTTCAGGTCGGTGTCCTGATCGATGACCCACGTATCTTTGCTCCCACTGCCACTCTGCATTGAGACAATGGGATCCTCGGCGCTTCGGGAAACTCGTGTGAGCCCCCCGGGCAACACTGCCTGACGCTCCCCGCCATTCGCCACATACGCACGCAGAAGGACTGCGCGTGATTCAAAGTGTCCCTCAGACCAAACGGGAGCCCGGGAAAGCACCACCCGTTCCTGCGCGACAAACTCTCGAGGCCGACTCCGGATCGCCTCGATGAGCAGGATTCGCTCTTCACTGGTCAAACGTTCGCTGACCCGGGTATGCCCCGAGCCATGACCAAAGGCCGGCTTGATAATCAATTCATCCAAATGCTCCAAGACATAGCGCAATTCGCGACTCTGACCGCACCACCAAGTCGCCACCGATGGCAAAATGAGCTCTTCACCTAACAAGTGTTTGGCGAGGCCGGGCAAAAACGCTAAGAACACCGGACTCTCCATCAAACCAGTGCCCAGTGTGTTCGCTAGCGTGACGTTGCCCGCACGCGTCGCTTCCACCAGTCCCGGTACTCCCAGAAAGGAATTGCTGCGCAACTCCAATGGGTCGCAGTACGAATCATCCACTCGCCGAAGGATCACATCCACAGCCTGTAATCCATCGAGTGTCTTCAAGAAAACCCGTCGATCTCGGACAGTCAGGTCAGCGCCTTCAACCAATGGGAACCCAAGATGTCTCGCCAAGTAGGCATGCTCAAAGTAAGTCTCATTGTGAGGCCCGGGTGTCAGCAGTACGACCGCTGGATTTTCCCGGCCTTCAGGAGCCAGTTCAAACAGCATGTCCCGCTGCGCACGGAAAAATCCCGCCAGACGATGGACATTTTCCTGACTGATTTCCTCGGGTAGAATCCGCGACAATACCGAACGGTTTTCCAGAGCGTAACCAGCGCCACTCGGCGCCTGCGTTCTATCCGAAAGCACCCACCATTGCCCACGCGCATTGCGTGCCAAGTCGCAGGCAAGCAAATGAAGGTACACATCGTGGCTGGCTCGAATGCCCCGACAAGGCCTCAGAAACCCCGGGTTGGAATACACCAGTTCCGGTGGAATAAATCCATCGCGCAACAACCTCTGGCCACCCCCGTAAATGTCTCCCAATACCAGATTCAACAATTGTACCCGCTGCGCCAAGCCCGCCTCCACCCGCTTCCAATCCTCCGGCGCCATTAACAATGGCACCAAATCCAAGCCCCACGGACGGTCCATTCCCTGGGGATCCCCATAGATGTTATAGGTGACTCCGTGCTCCCGAAGAATCCGTCGACCGTTCTCCCAACGCGATGCCAGTTCATGGCGACCCAATCGCTTCAACGATTCTGTAAACCGCCCCCAATGTGGGCGCGGTTCCTCATTCTCAGCCCTAAATTCATCATAAACCCCCTTGGACGTTTGGTAACGCTCAAAGAGGTTCTCGGACGGCGACGTTGGCTTAACCGCGAGGTTCTCGGTCATGCTGCGAAGCATTAGCCTACTACCGATAACCAGTCGCAGGCAATCATCCCCGCCGCAAATCCAACGTGAATGGGAAGTCGGGATTGGGCAACTCCTCAACGGCTCGATACGTACCCTGAGTCGCTGCGTGCGTGAAGAATCGCGCTAAACGGCGGCTCTCCGCCTCGTATGCGTTGATAGGAAACGTGGAATAACTGCGTCCTCCCGGATGCGCCACGTGATACGCACAGCCCCCCAAACTCCGATGATTCCAACTGTCGTACAGGTCGAAGATCAGGGGCGTGTGCACTCCAATTGTTGGCTGCAGACACTCCGGTGGCTGCCAGGCACGATAACGAACCCCCGACACTCCCTCACCCCGGACACCCGTCGGATTCAACGGCACACGATATCCATTACAAGTCACCAAAAACCGATCCCCTGCCAGCCCACGCGCTTTGACCTGCAACCGTTCCAAAGAACTGTCCACATAACGAACTGTTCCACCGCCGCCGCCTTCCTCGCCCAACACATGCCACGGCTCCAATGCCATTCGCAACTCAACCTGGATGTCGCGTTGTACAAAATCACCGACTCTTGGGTATCTGAATTCGAAGTGAGGGGCGAACCATTCAAATTCGAACGGATACCCAGCATCTTTTAAGTCCTGCACCACATCGCGAAAATCGGTCTCGCAAAAATGGGGCAACATCCAGCGATCGTGGATTTCCGTCCCCCATCGCACCAACTTCCGATCATAAGGTTCGGCCCAAAACTTCGAGATCAATCCCCGGAGGCCTCCTCAGCAGAATCTGTGGGTGAGAGGCGGCTCTGGTAGTTTCCCAAGAGCGTGGTAAAGAGCCACTTCGAGAGCTCGAAACGTCCGAAATCCATAGGCTCGCCTGGTAGTCACTCGAATCTTGTTGTTGAGTCCC
>SXSK01000008.1 GCA_005793375.1 Verrucomicrobiales bacterium
CCTAACCGATAGACGAACACGCCTTAATCACCGAGACGTGTCTAAACAAGGGCCGCAAATGTGTCAAATGTCCCCTGCAAAAAATTGCGACTCCTCCGTGTCTGTAGTTCGATCTGACGGAGACATTCCACGGAGAGATGAGGACTGAAAAAGCAAAAAAGCCGCTCCTTGCGGAGCGGCTTGAGGGAATCAAACTCAGATTACTTGCGGCGGCGGATGAGCAACGCGGCGGCGCCAATGGCACCGAGAGCGATGGTCGTCGGCTCAGGAATCACCGTCACGCCGGAGAGGCTGAAGCTCTGGAAACCGCCAGCACCTTCAACCACCATGCCGATGGGGGTGATGGGCAGCAATGGACCGTCGCCATCGGGGTCACCACCGAGGGTACCCGTTTTGAAAGGCAGGGATTCACCTTTGATCGTAGCAGAGGCAAACGAATTTCCGGTGGAATTGTCCCAAGCGCGAACCACGAGACTCGCTGTCCCACCAGCGGCAGCACCAGGGATAGTAGCGCCCGTGCCGGCGTTAAAGCGACCAGTCCCGCTAGCGTTCACGACGCCAGTGCCGAGAAGATCCATCGTACCAGCCTTGTAAACACCGATGCTGTAGCCAGCACCAGAAACGATACCACCACCCGGAGCTAAGATTGGGAAAATCTTGGCGCCGATGTTGTTAGACAGATTCACCGTTCCTTGGCCGTAAGCGGCAGAGGCGGCAAGCGTAATAGCTAAGGCAATGAGTTTTTTCATGAACTATGTATTCGTTGGTTGAGTATCAGGGATTTATTTGACCTCGAAGTTCTGATTCCAGGCAACACTCGATCCGCCAGCATTCAGGAAGAAGAAACCTTCACCGACAGCTACGGAAGGCTCAGCACCGTCCCATTCGTTGTCGAATGTACCGAATGTGTCGTAATTCTTGGTCGTAGTGTTGTACTTGTACAAGAACGCGCCAGGAACAGTCTTGGGGAAGCCCAAGTCCGTGCTCAACTTACCAGCACGGGGCGTGCGGGAACTCGCCATGGAAAGGCCGTTCGCGAGCGTACCGTTGCTGGCGTCCTTCTGAGCAACTTCGCCCACGAAGGTCACTTTGCGGGCAGCGTCCGTCGCGTCAGCTGGAATCTCCAAGAAGGCCGCAGAGCCTAAGGAGAAAGCCTTCGTGGCCGCAGCGGCTTCCCATCCTTCAAAGTAACCGATGGAGACATACTTGCCGGCTTCGAAGAAGTGAACGGTCGAACCATCAGGAAGTGCAGGAATGACATCCTTCAACAGGTTGCCGCTCTTGTTGTCCAATTGGTTGGCAACGATCGACAGCCCTTTAGGAGCGGTCAATGTGATGTAGCCGACCACGTTTTTGGAGTAGACTTGGCCTACAGCCCCGCTCAATCCGATAGCGCTAAGCGCCGCAGTGAACAGGAGAGATTTTGTTCTCATGTGTCGTTAAGTTTGATTCCGTGTGTGCCTAGACGCTGCCAATACCCAAGTCGTCCGTCAACGCTTTTTTTCAGTTTTTCTGCGACATTCTGTTACCGCACAAACCACTCAGCCGCAGACATTGATTTCGTTGCTCAGCACCCCCTCACTTCACATCGATTCCCATCCAAAATCCAGCCCTTTCGTCATCATTTCTGAGCCGCTTATCCCAACCCACGCCACCGAACCACCTACCCTTCTTTCGATCGCTCCAATATCTGGCTCGTCGATCTCCCTGGCAGAAATCCTAAAAAATGTATCTCGCCCCCGCTCGCCTCAACTTCCGCCCGCTCATCCCGATCCATCGTCTCTTTCGTGTAGTCCCCACCCTTCACGTAAACGTCCGGCTTCACCCATGACAGAATCCGTGTGGCCCGCTTTTCTGGAAAAATCACCACGGCGTCGACACACGCCAATCCACTGATCACTCGAGCTCGATCCCACTCCAGGTTTACCGGTCGGTTCGGCCCTTTTAGTTCGCGCACACTCACATCCCCATTCAATGCCACCAGCAAACGATCCCCCAATCCTCTCGCCTGTTCCAGGTAGGAGACATGGCCGGCGTGCAGCAGATCAAAACATCCGTTGGTCATCACCACTCGATGTCCTTCCGTTCGCGCCTGTTCACGCCAGTGAGCCACTTGCTCCCAGGTCATGCACTTTGCTTCGGTATTCATAGCCAGATCCTGGCGAGTCGTTAGCAACGGTTTTGAGAGCTGGAATCGGACTCAAAAGGAAAGCCCCGCCATGGCCCCTTCCATGCTACTGAGCCCCGCGCTCTTCGGGAGGCGTGGGTTCAGCGCTTGGCGCAAGAAGACCACGCCCGCCTCGAAGTCGCGAACCCCCTGAGGAAGCGTGGTTCCCGCGGCATTCGGGTGTCCGCCCCCCTGAAGTTTCAACGCAATCTTTAAGGCTTCTCCGTTGCGGCTTCTGAAACTGACCACCATCGCGCCATTTCCTTTTTTGAACAGCGTCACCAGAACGGGATAGGGTACAGCCCCTTCATTGAGCATTCGGTGGACAATGAGATTCGTGTTTCCCACCACGGTTTCTACGGCGCCTATCTGTGGACTGATTTCTTGAACGTGGCGCCGTGCCCAATCGAAACCAATCGGATCTTCGACCCGCCGCTTTACCGCCATGACTTCCAGCAGCGGGTGGTCCACCAGCGCTTCCGGCTTGCCGCCGCAGAGCTCGTGCAGGGGCCAGAAGCCATAGGTCTTCACCAAGCTTGAATAGTCACATGCCAGCGTGAATTCCGGATCTTCGGTCAGAAAGAGGTCTCCCACATTCGTCAGATGCACCAATCGATCGAGCACCGGGGTCGTCAGCCCATCGTCCTGACATACCTCATAGCACAAACGCGCGGCGGATTTGGTGGGATCATGAATCAATCGGGCGGCTTTCGGCGTCACGTCGGTGACGTGATGATCGAAAATCACCCATTCCGACCGATCCATTCGCGTTTCAAAGGTAAAATCTGAAACCCAGGCCACCTTTTCCGCCAGAACTCGGCGCTGCCAGCCTTGATAATGAAACGCTTCCAAACGCACGTCGGCACCAAAGCGGTTCCGGGCGACCCGCTGCAGCAACATCCCCGATACCAAACCATCCAGGTCGCTCTCGTGTGTGCAAATGATGTCCGGTTTCTGTAAAGAAAGCATTCGACATACCTTAACCAGATTGGAGCTCTCGGGGAATGGTTAACTCATTTAAGATGGAATTGGCCGTTCACGTCGACTCCAACTCCTCGATCGCCTGACCATCGTCCTAGGGTATGAAATCCCATGGATTCAACGAGGTTCCGTCCTGTGACGTGTTGACTTGGGTTAGTCCACGGAGCTCGAGCTGACTGCCAGTTCGGAAGACGGCGATGGATTCGTTTCTGAGTCCAATTCTTGAATGCTCGTTTTCCAGCGTGCCTGAATCTCATCGAGAGGTGCGTCGGTGAACCCCACGATGGCGATGGCGATGCAAGCGCACGCACCCACCACCCAGGTGCGGCTGCCATGCTGGAACCCCAAAATGAACTGGAGTCGACGCACTAGTGCCTTTTCACCTTCGATCAGGCGCGCAATCCCCGGCATTTGCGGTAGGGAACGATACCCCACCCCTTCCAAAATCTTGATCAGCGTCGATCCATATGCCGTGGGATGATCCGGGGCCAGTCGGTCCAGCGCCATCTCGTCACAGGCTTCTTCCCGATCCTGGTCCATGCGTTTGCAGATCCACCAAACCAACGGATTAAACCAATGGAGCACTTTGAGGACTTCCACCGCCCAGGCAGCCGGGATATCGCGCCGTTTCACATGGGCCAATTCGTGTAGAAACACGTCGCGCAATTCGTCCTGGCTCAACCGGCCAACGACCCCCCACGGCAGCACCAAGCGCGGCGAAAAAAAGCCCACAACACAGGGACTCTGCAAATTCGGGCATTCCAGAATCGTCAAAGGGGTCGCGATTCCGGTCGCCGCTTTGCATTCCTGCAACAACCACCAGATGGGCCACGAACAGACCGCTTGAGATCCGCGCAAACGCCAACACAAAACCAGCCAGCCCAACACAACTCGTCCAACCAGCACGGTCATTCCCATGGCCCAGAGGAGGCGGGCCATCGGAGAACGCAGCCACTCGATGACCACTCCCGGCACATTTCCAGCCAACCATCCCAACTCTGAGTCGAGCGGAATCGCCGACAAGGGAGTCAAAACCAAATTGAAAATGCTCACGGGACTTGGCAGCGAAAAAGGCCAAGCCAGTCGGAGCAAGACCAGAAACCAAAGGGCGTAACGCCACCGAGGCGAGAGTGCCGAGCCCAGGAGGACCCGCACCAAAATCACCACCATCGCCAAAATTGAGGCCTGCAAGGAGACCACCACCAAATGCGGAAGCAGTTCTTTTAAAAACAAATTTGCCATAACGGCGTCGGACTCCCCGATCTCTCATCCGTCAAACTCGAACCTCACCGAACCCAGCCCTTTCTCTAGTCGCAGCGTCCCTACCTACTCGGAACCTTTGGACTGCTCCAACATCCGCCGCAACTCCGTCAACTGTCCCGGCGTCAACTTCTTCTCCTCAACAAAATGGGACACCATGGTCTTCAGCGAACCCGCAAAAACCCGATCCAAAAATGAGTGGGTCTCGAGCGCCACGCAATCGCGTTCATCCACCAAGGGGCGGTACACATAAGCCCGCCCATCCTGATCGAATCCCAACGCTCCTTTCTTTACCAACCGATTCAACAAGGTCTTAGCCGTCACGGGATGCCATGTCGCATCGTGGAGAACCAGATGTTCCACGATCTCGTTCGCCGTGATGGGATGGTGCGCCCAGACAATGCGCATGATTTCCCACTCGGTGTCGGAAATGCGCGGTAAGGAATTCATGTGAAAACGAGCTCAGCGATCAATTAATCAATCAACATTCACCGTTTACAGGCGTGATCGAAAATCGTCAAATTGAATTGACACCACATTCAGACAATCGGCGCAGCATCTCGTGCCGACATTTGGAGATGGATCGTTCCGGGAATTTCCCCAAAGCGGTGGAGGGCGACCGCGCTGCCATGATGGCAATGGCATCCCTCACTCTCATGCGTAATCCAGCCTGGAAAAGGATCATGCTATCCGAAAACTCGGCCCACCTGTAAAGCGCCCGGTCGACTGGATCCTTAACAAGGTGGACAAACGGCTCATCCCAGACACAAGCTCCAATTCATGCCGCTGATCGATGTGCACGGATTGACCCGCACGTTCCGCAGTTACAAGAAGCAACCCGGGCTTTCGGGGGCCATCCGAGGCCTCTGGAAACGGGATTACGAAGAGGTTTCCGCCGTCCGCGACGTCACATTTCAGATAGAAGAAGGGGAATTCGTGGGTTTTTTGGGCCATAACGGCGCCGGCAAGACCACGACCTTAAAAATGCTCAGCGGCCTGGTGTATCCTACCAGCGGCAGAGCCTCGGTCCTCGGATACGTTCCCTGGGAGCGGGCCGACGGCTATCGACGCCAATTCGCGTTGCTGCTCGGGCAAAAGAATCAACTATGGTGGGATCTGCCGGCGATGGATTCCTTCGAGCTCAATGCCCGGATCTATGGGATGGAACGAGCCTCATTTGAACGGACGGTAACCCAACTTTCCGAGATGTTGCACATTCAAGGCAAGTTGCGCACCGCCGTCCGCGAACTTTCGCTGGGTGAACGGATGAAATGTGAGTTGATAGCCGCCCTCCTTCACCAACCCAAGGTCCTTTTCCTGGATGAACCCACGATCGGACTGGATGTCGTCTCGCAAAAAACAGTCCGGGAATTTTTGAGGGAACACAATCGCACTCACAAAACCACCATCTTGCTCACCAGCCATTACATGGCGGATATCCAAGAATTGTGTGCAAGGGTTATCATTATTGATAAGGGACGGATTTTCTTCGATGGACAACTCACTGAAATCCTGGATCGTTTTGCGGATTTCAAAATCGTCACCATCCAATTTGATCCAGCGAAGCCAGCATTAATGGTTGATTTTGAACGGTTTGGAGAGATAGTGGAGCGAGACGAAGGCACCCTCCGATTGCGGGTCAAACGCGATCGCGTCCTAGCCTCCTGCAAAGCGCTGCTCGATGAACTCCCGGTGATGGATATCGACATCGCCGAAGTGCCGGTGGAAGAAGTTATCCGACAATTGTTCCAACGACAGGAGCCTGCGTAATGCGGGACCTTGCTCCCGTGCGACCTAGGCAGCAGACCAAGGGCGTTGAGGGGCGGAGCGATAGTTGGTTCACTCAGCGGTATTCGTATGGACTCCAGAAAAACGACTCTCCGGAAGCAGATACGCCATTGGTCGGCGTCCATCACGCCGGAGCAGCGCCGTGCCGGCTCGGCTGCTGTCGTTAAACGCCTCGCCGGGCTGGAGGCCTGGGACCGAGCCCGATGGGTTCTTTTGTACGTGCCACTTCCAGATGAATTGGACCTGATGCCCCTGCTGCACCGTGGACTTGCCGAACAGAAGCGAATTTGCTTTCCAGCGTTCGACAGTACTAGCGGCCAATACGGCTGCCGAGAGATCCGGTTCCCCGACCTAGACTGGGGCTCGGGCTCCTATGGGATTCCCGAGCCCAAACCCGAACTCCCCTTCATCTCCCCCGCAAAACTGGACTTCCTGGTAATTCCAGGGCTAGCTTTCGACCGAGCTGGGCGCCGGCTGGGGCGTGGTAAAGGTTACTACGACCGCCTGCTGGCCGGCTTGCGTGGCGTTTCCTGCGGCGTTGGGTTCGATGAACAACTCGTTCGCGAGGTGCCGGTGGAGGGCCACGATGTGAAACTGAATACGGTCCTGACGCCAACGCACTGGGTTGAGTGCGACGAGGCGTCTCATTAAATAATAATGACATCGGAAACGATCGTCGCCGCCTTGGTTTGCAGCGGCATGACTGGCGCGCTGGCTTTTGCCTACTTCAGAATGAAGGAGCGCGCTCTTCGCGCGGAGCTATACGCGAGAGAACAAGAAGCCCGGGAAAAATCCCGGCGCGACTTGGAAGCCATGACCCTTGAAGCCCGCCTTAAAGCCAGCGAGGAATTTAGCAAAGCCCGTTCCGAGTTGGAGTCCTCCCTCGCAGAACAACGAAACCGCCTTGTCCAAGCCGAACTCAGAATCGTCGAACGTGAAGGCGTCGTCAGCCGTCAACTCGATCGGTTCGCTCAGCAAGAGGCGGAACTACGCCAACGCAGCGAGCTGCTGGAATTGGCTCGCAGCGCCAACGAGCAGGATCGCGAAACCTTGAGGCAGCTCATTCAAGAACGGCGCGCGCTTCTCGAGCAGGCTGCCCACCTCACTTCCGTATCCGCCAGAACCCTGTTGCTGAAGGAAGTGGAATCCGAGGCAGCCAAGGATGCTTCTGACCTCTCTCGACGGATATTGGAAGAGGCTAAATCCAACGCCGAAACTGAAGCACGCCGTATTATTGGCATTGCCCTTCAGCGATACGCTGGCGCTCATACATTCGAAACCACTACCGCCACCGTCTCGCTCACAGGAGACGACATGAAGGGCCGGATCATCGGCCGCGAAGGTCGAAATATTCGATCTTTCGAAGCCGTCACGGGTGTCACGGTCCTCGTCGATGACACTCCAAACGCCGTGGTCCTTTCAGGATTTGATCCAGTCCGCCGCGAAGTGGCTCGCCAGGCCATGGAACGGCTCATCCTCGATGGTCGAATTCACCCCACTCGCATCGAAGAAGTCGTCGGCACAGTCAACCTGGAAATGGATGCGTTTATTGGCCAGACCGGTGAAAACGCCGCCTTCCGAGCCGGTGTTTCCCCGCTGCATCCCGACATTGCGCGCGCGCTGGGCAAACTCCATTTCCGACATAGTTTCTCCCAGAATGTCCTCGAACATTGCATTGAGGTCTCACATTTGTGCGGCCTCATGGCCGCGGAACTTGGGGAAGACGTTGCCGCCGCCAAAAGGGCTGGCCTTCTGCACGATATTGGCAAAGCCATGTCCCATGAAATCGAGGGCCCCCACGCAATCGTCGGTGCCAACTTCCTCAAACAGTTGGGTGAATCCCCCGAGATCATCAACGCGGTGGCCTCTCACCACGATGAGGTGCCCCACGAGAATCTATTCGGGGTGCTGGTCAGCGCCGGGGACGCCATGAGCGCCTCCCGCCCCGGCTCTCGGTCCGAGTCCATGACCACTTACATCAAACGCCTCGAGAATCTGGAGCAGATCGCTCGCAATTACCCCGGGGTCGAAAAAGCCTTCGCCGTCCAGGCTGGCAGAGAACTCCGGGTGTTGGTGCGGCCCGACCAACTCGACGACCACGCCGCCCTGCGCTTGGCGCGGGATATCGCCCGAAAGATCGAAGACGAACTGCTCTATCCAGGCCAGATAAGAATCACCGTGATTCGGGAGACCCGATGCGTTGAGTTTGCCAAATAGACTCTGCCTGGAAAGTGTGGCGGTGATACCGGTAACCGTCTGCGCGGACAAAAAAGCAAGCCAAAGCTAGTATTAGAGGGCTCTCACACTTGACGGAAGGCGCCAGGGCTCCGATGGTGACCCACTTGTATTGCCACCCGGCGTCTGTCGGAGGGCTTTTGTGTTTTTATGGCGAAGACGAAAGAGAAAAAAGCTCCAGCAAAGCGCCCGGTTGCTCGCAAAGCAGCCAAATCCGCAGCACCCGCGCGAAAATCTGCAGCTCCAGCGACGCCGGCCAAACCGACCCAGCCACCTCATGTCCCGGTACCAACTCCTCCACTGGCTGCTGCGCCTGAAGCAGATGCCGAAGGTGGCGGGCTCACCGTGGGTACCATCAAGAGTTCTGCCGGTATTGATCTGACCGAGAAAATCAAGGAGCTGGTAAGGCTTTCGCAGGAACAGGGCTACCTGACCTACGGCGACATTAACGACGCCCTGCCGGATGGTGTCACCCCGGAGGACATGGATGAGATTTACGCCAAACTCCGAAATCTCGAGATCGATATTGTCGATCAAGCAGAAGTCGACCGGGTCAAAAATCCCGAACAAGAAGAGGAAGACGAGAAGGCCCGCCTGGACATCCTGGACGACCCCGTCCGGATGTACCTCAAACAGATGGGCCAAGTGCCATTGCTCACCCGCGAGCAAGAAGTCGAGATTTCCAAGCGTATCGAAGACGCCGAAAATGAGGTCAAGCGAATCATCTACAGTTTTGGGTTCTCCGGCAAAGAGCACATCGCCCTCGCTGAGAAGCTGATCTCTGAGCCGCCCAAGGAACGTTTCGACCGCGTCATCGTCGACAAGAAGATCGAAAGCCGCGACGAGCATCTAAAGGCACTCCGCAAATTGGCGAAAGATGTGCGCGCGATCGATCAACTGGTCGACGAAAAGTGGGCGGAACTACAGCATCTCCCGACCAAGGCCAAACTGGAAAAAGCTCAGGGTGAATATCGAAAGTTGGATGAGAAGCTGCAGCGGACATTCCCCAAGTTCTACTACAAACAGAAGGTCATCGAGGAAATGTCCCTGGTGGCGGACAACATCCACGACAAATTTCAAATGAGTGTCCAGGTCATCAAGGACCTCGAACCTCAGAAGAAGATTTCACAGGCGCAAGCTATCATTCATGCCGAAGAGCGCAAGATGAAGGCGCTCGAAGAGTTTGTTCGCATGTCCCACACGGCCTACATGAATGCCTGGGATCAGCTCAAACATTTCGAACGGAAGGCTCTTCAGGCAAAG
>SXSK01000063.1 GCA_005793375.1 Verrucomicrobiales bacterium
CCTGCTGGGGCAACTGAGGGCGCAAGAGTTATTGCCCCCTCGACATTGAACCCATAATCGAAAAGAATGAATGGAGCGCCGCAAACAGTTGCGGCGCTGCTAGAAAGAACAGCGGCAATTAAGCCAGAAAAGAGTCGTGAAAGCATACTGACAAAGACCGCACCCAAGTCTGCACGTGAGAATAACCGTTATTAAGGAGGTTTCAGCAAGTGAAATCAGATCCCCAAGGGATCGTTCTGGCTGATTCTAGGTGACTGCAACCGGCGTTATCCTCACGTGACCCCAATATTGTATCTGCCCTGCTGACTTGTGTCCGTATCGCTACAAGGCTTCCTTTGAGCTTTCCGGAGCCGACTGATACTGTGGTCTCGGTACGATTCCTGGAACATATCCCTCGCTGGCGGCATAACGAACCGCCCAAATGGCAATTAGCAGGATCAGGGCAACCAGTCCCTGCCACTTTGCTTGTCGAAACCAGGGCGTCGGTGGGCCGACGGATTCCGGTTCGGGTTGCACCTCCGGTGGGGGTCCATGACGGAGTTCAATTGCCCTCCGGAGTACCTTGGAAGTGTCAATTCCTGGAATCGAATCGCAGCTCAGTTGATAATACTTTGATGAACACCCATTTCGTGCGCAGTACCCCAACCGAAGTCTATCTAACTTCGAGTCTACCGGGACAGCAGAATTCGGGGAAACAGACAAGTGCGCCAAGTCCGAACCGGCAACTTGAATACCACAGCCCAGACAACGGGCCTTCAGTTTGTGGGAAAAGACATCCTCCAACGGTTTGCCGCCGACCCCTAATTCCCCAAAGGCTCGCGCCAAGGCTGCAGACATGGCTGGCAGTTCTTCCACGCGCACGTTGGAATCGCCCGACGGCATCGGCATTTTTTCCTGAACTGTCATGATCGTCGCGCTCATGGCATGTCTTCCAAATCGAACGAACGAAGATCAACGGTTTTCACCCGAACCATCGGTCGATTTGTACCACATCCATTCCGCGGTGGTTTCGTAAGGGTAGCTCGGGTCGGCCGTCAATGCTCGCGTGAAGTCCGTATTCTTGACATGGCCATCCACAAATAGAATCGGGGAAACAAAACGACCTCCAGCTGCCTTGGGATCCATGAATTCATTGCCAGAAGAGGCGAAGTGCCATTGATACCAGTACACCTGACTACCACAGGAATAAGGACGTGCTGGTGGTTCGTGCATCAGAATGTGGCGGACGGGACTCGAAACCCACCCTTCGTCTTTGCCGGCTATCCCATAGGCGGGATCGTCCACCGGATGCCGGAAACCGGTGCCACCCCCAACCGTCGTCAAACTCCCTGCGTTGTAGGAGTAACTGTTGCCCAAAATCTGCCAATTCGAGGGCTTTTGCTTCACGGTCGTCTCACACGGTAGAATCCCCTGCCCTCGATCCTCTGGGCACTTGAACACTTGGGACGGTTCAAGGTATTGCCGTAGAGGCCTCACTCGCGCACTCGGGGTTACAGACAAAACTCCTGGGTCTGGATCGCGCCCTCCCAAGGCCCGCCGAGAATTCTTAAGCACATTATCCTCAGTAACAGACGCCGGTGGGAACTTGCCTTCATGGTCATTCAGATAGATGTGCACGCTCAGTCCAATCTGATGCAGATTATTCACGCATTGAGTTACCAAGGCCCGCCGCTTGGCTTGTCCCAACGATGGCAACAGCATTCCTGCTAAGATCCCAATAATAGCAATGACCACGAGCAACTCAATCAACGTAAAACCACAAACATCAGGTCCTTGGATCTGGCGTCGACCTGGGCAACGGCTCATTTTCATACGCGTACTTAATCTATTGAGGAAACCTCGCCTCGATGTTTACATCCGTCAACGAACTTTGACCAAACTGCCTCAAGTTTGTTTTACCTTTTTCCGGCGCTCAACCCAAGCCATCGTTCCTACCTGTCGTGAGCAAGCTTCGATTATTTAACTCTCTCTCCCGAGTGGTTCAGGATTTTGAACCATTCGACCCGACCGGTCGCAAGGTCGGCATGTACTGCTGTGGTCCCACGGTCTATGACTTTGGTCACATCGGAAATTTCCGAACCTTCGCGTTTAGTGATCTCACTCGGCGATATCTCGAGTTTCGGGGCTACGAAGTGACCCACGTGATGAATGTGACGGATGTCGAGGATAAGATCATCCGCCGCGTCCGCGAAACTGGCAAAACGCTTCAAGAGTACACTGGCAACTACAAGAGTGCTTTCCTCGAAGATCTGAGAACGTTGAATTGTTCGTCACCCCATCACCTGCCCCACGCCACCGACTACATTCCGGCGATCATTGATCTGATCCAAAAATTGGAGTCGCGCGGGATCGCCTACCGTGCTCCGGATGGCTCCGTCTATTTCAGCATCCAGAATTATCGTGGCTGTGGTTGCCGCTATGGCCAATTGGTGAATCTCAATTTTGACGAAATGCGCGTTGGTGAGCGCATTTCGAGCGACGAATACGCCAAAGAAAGCCTTGCGGATTTTGCTCTTTGGAAAGCACGGATACCGGAAGATGGAGCCGTTTTTTGGGATAGTCCCTGGGGCCAGGGTCGACCAGGCTGGCACATCGAATGTTCCGCCATGAGTATGTCCATTTTGGGCCCAAGTTTCGACCTGCACCTGGGAGGCGAAGATTTGGCATTCCCGCACCACGAAGACGAAATTGCCCAAAGTGAAGGTGCTGGTCTACAACCGCCGGGAAGGCCCTTCGTCAAGTATTGGCTTCATGGCGCCCATCTTCTTGTAGAGGGCAAAAAGATGGCGAAATCCTTGGGCAATTTCTACACCGTGCGAGACCTGCTGGACCAGGGGTTCCAAGGCCGTGAGATTCGCTATCTGCTGCTCAGTGCCCACTACCGGGAGACTTTCAATTTCACTCTGGAAGGCTTGGAGGCGGCCCGACAAGCCTTGTCCCGCATTGACGAGTGCCTCGAAAAACTGAGGGAATTGGCAACTCAATCCTCCTCAGAGGAAAACGCGGCACCGTCTCTTGCCGCGTCTCCTTCGTTCGTGGACGCGTTCACCGCTGCCATGGACAATGATCTCAATGTGGCTGCAGGTTGGGCGGTGGTCTTCGACTGGGTTCGCGAAACGAATCGAGCCATCGCCAGTCTGGAATTGAGTCCCATGGCGGCCAAAGCGCGATTGCATTCGTGGGACCAGATCAATTCAGTTCTCGGGTTAAGCGCGAAGTTGAGTGATCAAGCTCCGCCAGAAGTCCTCGCACTTGTCGAAGCCCGAACCGTCGCCAAGCGTTCCCGCGATTTCACCAGAGCAGACGCCATCCGTGCCGAACTCAATCATTTGGGCTGGCTCATCGAGGACACCGCCAAGGGACCCAAAGTGAAACGCCGCTAAGCCGGACACCATCCACAGAATTTCGTGGGACGATGCCCCGTGTATTCGATCCAATCCATTACCACTTTCGAGGACCCAAGACTCACGCCTTTTCGGACCATGCGCGCGCAGTTTGATCATCTCAATGCAGGGATTTTTGTCGCCGAAGGTGAGAAGGTTGTTCGCCGACTTTTGGAATCTCCCCTTCGCGTTCGATCAATCCTGCTTCCGCCCAAATGGAAGGATGCGTATCACCCTCTCCTCGCGACGCGTCCGGAGCCGATTGACCTATTTGTGGCAGAGAAGCAGATCCTACAAGAGTTGATTGGATTCTCCATGTACCAGGGATTACTGGGACTCGCCCATGTGCCTTCGGAATCGCGTTTGGATTATTGCCTCAAACTGACTCGTCCACGTCTGATCGTGGCGCTCGACGGGCTCACCAACGCTGAAAATGTGGGGTCCATCGTTCGCAATGCCGTAGCACTCGGAGTTCAGACGCTCATTGTCGGAGAGACCTGCGCTCATCCCTACCTGCGTCGTGCGGTTCGAAGCTCCATGGGAACCATCTTCAAACTCCCCTACATCGCCTCGCGTTCCCTTCCAGAAACCCTGCGTCTCCTGCGCACTCAGCAGGTGCGATGCATCGCCGCACATCCGCATGTGAATCGCCGAACGGTGTGGGACTGCAATTGGACTCAAGACACTTGCATTGTGCTCGGAGCCGAAGGGGACGGGGTTCGCGAGGAGGTCCTCAGGGAGTGTGACGACGCGGTGATGATTCCAATGGCTCCCGAGGTGGATTCTCTCAATGTCGGCGCTGCATCCGCAGTATTCTTTTCCGAAGTTGCCCGGCAACGATCCCTATGAATCCCCGCCTCTGGTCTTCCGCAGGCCGCTCATTTCCAAGATTCTCTGGAATTGTTCATGAGTCATGGGTGTCACGCTGAGCCGAGTTTGGCGAATAAGCGCCATGCCGCAGGTGATTGGGTCCGCCTTCAGTTGATCCAGGCTCACGGACTTCGGCAACGCTTGATGAGGGGTTAAATCCACGCACGACCAATCCCCTTCCTTAGCCGTAGGGTCCGGATAGGCTTCCCGCTCGACCTTGGCGATCCCCACAACCTGCCTGTCGCTGACGCTGTGATAATACAAGACACGGTCGCCTCGCTTCATGGCGCGGAGATTATTGCGAGCCTGAAAATTGCGAACACCCGTCCAAACGGTCCTGCCATCGTGCACAAACGTCGACCACGAATAAGCTTCTGGTTCTTGCTTTACCAACCAGAAAGAGGAAACCATGGAACTGGGAGCTAGGGAGGAATCTTAATTGGGTCAGAGGATAAGAATGGGCCTTGGGCAACAATGAATCACTTCACCTCAAAAAGCGCCTGGGCGAATTCCTTGGCATTGAACGGTTGGAGATCTTCCGCCTTCTCGCCGACGCCGATAAACTTCACGGGTATACCTAGTTCGCGCTGGATTGCGACCACCGCCCCCCCTTTGCTCGTGCCATCGAGTTTGGTGATAACCAGCCCTGTCAATTTGACCGATTTATTGAATTCTCGTGTCTGGCTTAAAGCATTCATGCCCGTGGAACCATCCAAGACGAGGAGCACCTCATGGGGGGCTCCCGGTAATTTTTTATCCATCACGCGGTGCACTTTCTGCAACTCAGCCATCAAATTGTTCTTGGTGTGCAGACGACCTGCCGTATCCACGAACAAATAAGTTGTTCCCTTAGCAATCGCTGCACTGATAGCGTCGTGCGCCACCGATGCCGGATCTGACTGATACGCGGAGGCGACGACCGGAATGTTGAGACGTTCTCCCCAAAGCTTCAATTGCTCAATCGCCGCTGCCCTGAACGTGTCACACGCGGCAAGCATCGCGGTCTTCCCCTGCCCTTGAGCCAAGTGTCCGAGCTTGGCGCTGGTAGTCGTTTTGCCGGTGCCATTGACTCCAACAATCGAAACCACCGTCAAGCCATCAGGCCGCAGGCATAGTTTCTGGTCTGCCGTTGAAAGACTCTTTTCGACTTCGCCAGCGGCGATGTTGATGAAATCCATCCCGGAACGGCCCTGGGTCTCGAAGGCGAGCTTGGCAGCAGCTAGGATCTGCTGAGTCATGGCCATTCCCAAGTCAGCCTGCAGCAGCGCCCCTTCAAGTTCTTCAAGACTATCGGCCGTCAGCCGAGGAGAGCGAGTAACGATTCGCTTGATCTCGTGTGTGAGGGTGGAGGCCGTCTTGGTGATGGCGGCCTTGAGCTTGTCGAAAAGACCCATGGGTTAGTTGGCAATTCTGAAATCGGAGGTGCAAACCATCGAACTCATAGACCCGAATCAGGGGCATGCTTCTTCTGACGTTCTTTGAGTTGTGAAACTTGGGAATAGGGAATCCGCAACGTCCCAATCAATGGGTGGCCTTTGGCATCGCCATGGCAATCGCTGCCCCCGGTCGCCACTAATCCGAGTTCTTCCGCAGTCTTCGAATAGGTTTCGGATGCCGCATTGCTATGCTTCGTATGCCAACATTCCAACCCGTCTAATCCCTCTTCTGCCAGCTTCGGGATGAGATTGTCGGACCGGTAAAGCCCCGGATGAGCGAGTACCGCGACCCCGCCAGCACAATGGATCATGGAAATGGCTGTCATAGAATCCATCCGCGCCTTGGGCACCCAAGCCGGACGCCCCTTCTTCAAGAAACGATCAAACGCTTCGTTAAAATCCGAACAATACCCTTCCTGCACCAACGCCCTTGCCAAGTGGGGGCGTCCTGGGGACTGACAATTTGCAATCTTCAATACCGTGTCGACTTTCAAGGCCACTCCGCGATCATTTAACCGCGTGACCATTTCCTGAATTCGATGGTGTCGTTCCGATTGGAAATGAGATAATTGGGCCAAAAATGGGGCCGAACAGGTATCTACAAAGTAACCCAAAATGTGAAGCTCAATACCCTTATGGTTCGCAGTCAACTCGGTCCCCGGAATAAACTCCACCTCATTTGCTGTGCAGGCCGCCGCCATGCGCTCGCAACCTTCGACCGTATCGTGATCGGTCAGCGCAACCGCAGCCAGGCCGTGGGCGCGCGCACGCGTGGCCAATTCCTCCGGCGTAAACGTGCCATCAGAAAATCGGGTGTGGAGATGGAGGTCAGCGGTTTTCAACAAAAACTTCAGTGGGCTGAGTCGGGTTGATGCACGGCCTCGATTGGACTCGGTTTTGGGAGATCGCTCGTATTCGCACGCGGGCCAGACGTCCCATGTGCCGCCGGTGTGCCAGCGCCTTCGTCGATTTCCTTAGCGGTCCGCGCCGGTCTCAAGATACCCGCTTTGACCTTGTCCAAGATCCCATTCACAAATTTCCCACTGTCCGATGTGGAGAATTTTTTCGCTATGTCCACCGCCTCATTGATGCTGACCACCGGCGGAATGTCTTCACGATACAACATCTCATAGATGGCTAGCCGCATGATATTGCGGTCGACCACCGCCATGCGGTGCAAATCCCAGTTTTTGGCATGCTGCCGGATAACATCGTCAAGGGCTTGGCGATGTTTCAAGGTGCCGGTGATCAGTGGATCGGCAAAAAGGCGTGTTGACGTCTCTTCAGCCGTGGGTGGCGGCAAGTCCACGCGTTCCCCCCACGTCGGGCCCTGGGTTTCCAAGAACGCGGTCAAGCGTTGGGAATGCCAGAAATGGTCCAAGGCCGCCTGGAGGTTATCCGGTGGATTTTGGTCACACTGAAACAAGAACTGAAGAGCTCGCTCGCGCGCCTCGCGACGTTTGCGCATGTCAGCAGAATGGCGAGAAGGTGACCGACGTGCAAAGTGTTTTCGCGGAATCATTGCTGGAGATTTTCCTTGGTCCGAAGCAACTTCGTCGCCTTAGCTACCCACATGCAGATCCGGCGCGCACGCATTAAACGTGTCACCAAAGAGACCGCGGTCACCCTCGATTTGTCCGTCGACGGCAGCGGGAAGTCACGAATTCAAACAGGAATTCCCTTTCTCGATCATATGCTGACGCTGTTTTCCAAGCACTCCCTTTGCGACCTCAAGTTAACCTGTCGAGGTGATTTGCAAGTGGATGCCCACCACACAGTTGAGGATTGTGGGATCGCCCTTGGCCAGGCGTTCTCCCGAGCCTTGGGCGAGAAACGAGGGATCCGCCGCTATGGGACCGGTTTTCACCCCGGGAACCCCTTCACCGGCGAAGCGTACGTCCCCATGGATGAATGCCTCGCCCGATGCGTCCTCGACTTCAGCGGGCGGCCATTCCTAGTCTGGCGCGGCATGGATGCCATGAGCCAACGGAGGGTTTCCTTGGCTGACCAAACCCAAGATATGTCTAGCGCCTTCCGGTTCGGCTTGGCCCGTGAGTTCTTCCAGGGCTTTGCCAACGAAGCTCGTTGCAACCTTCACTTGGCCCTTCTGTACGGCGGCGAACCTCACCATGTGGTAGAATGTCTCTTTAAAGCGTTCGCCAAAGCCGTCGATTTCGCTTGCCAAAAGGATCCTCGTACCCAGGGACAGATCCCCAGCAGCAAAGGTAAACTTTAGGCTCTCTGCCGATTGCACCTTTTTGAATGAAGTGCTTTGAATAACCATTCTGCTTGAGCGTCATTAATCGTGTCGTTGAACGAAGATCATACGTCCGCTGCTGACGATCGGTTGGTCGCACTCGCCAAGCAGGGCGATACTGAGGCCTTCCAGGAGCTGGTCTTCAGACATCGTGACAAAATTTACGCCCGAGCGTTCCTCATGATGCGGAACGAGGACGAGGCAATGGATTTATCGCAGGAAGCATGGGTGAAATCATGGCAACGGTTGGTACAGTTCCAGGGGGATTCCTCGTTCGCCACGTGGATCACTCGAATCGTCATCAACCTCTGCCTCGACGAACTCCGGCGGCAGAAAAAGGTCCGGTCCGAATCCATCGAAGATCTGCAGGAGGAAGCTGGCGGCGTCGAACGACAAATGCCCGTCGAGTGGAACAATCCGACGGAGGGGTTGGAGAAAGACGAGCTTCGACGTCGGATCGATGCCGCCATGGACAAATTGTCTCCCGCACACCGAGCGGTGCTCATGCTGCACGAATTCGATGGATTGGAGTACAAGGAAATCGCCAAACGAATCGGCATCTCGATCGGCACCGTCATGTCCCGACTTTTTTATGCTCGTCGCCGTCTGGCGATATTGTTGCAAGGCCTTAAACGAGAGCGCACTGAATGAAAACCACTAACCTTACCCTAGATCTACAGGCATACGTCGACGGGGAACTCGATCCCGAACAGAAATCAGCGATTGAACATGTCCTTCAAACCGATGCCGAGGCTCGAATTCTCGTGGAAGGATTGCGAGCCATAGGCCGCATGGTCCGCGAGAACGAACCAGTCCACACAGTACCGGCTTCTCGGGAGTTCTATTGGTCACAGATCCAGAAACGCATCGACGCTGCCGATCGCGAGTCTGTTACCTCGGCTTCTCCCTCACGTTCAGCCCTGCACTGGCTGAGGTGGCTACTTCCCGCACTTGGCGTTGCTGGAGTCGCTGTGATGGTCTCTGTTCAAAGACCTTCCAACCCATCCTCGACCGAATTGAGCGATAGCCAAACGCTAACGTTTCACTCGGATGCCGATGGAGTCACCATCGCTTGGATTAACTAACTGTTGATCTGTCTTCCCCATTTCGCTACCCCTGCGTAAGACTTGCTCCTTCCCCTATGCGAAGCTCGCTCCGCCATTTCGGTTTGTTGCTGATCGCCTGCCTTTCGTTGTTCCTGCCACACCGTGCCTGCGCCGGTGATATTAAGCTCAGAGCTCAATTGGTGTGGGGCACTGACGATGTCCATCCTCCTGACAAAAACTACCTGCCGCTCAATCCAACCCTGCGCGACAAAGTCCGCCTACTTCGCTGGAAGAATTACTTTGTGGTCCAATCCACTAATGTGGCCACGTCGGCTAAGTCGGAGAAAAAAGTGGACTTAAGCGAGCGTTGCTCCCTAAACATCAAGGACATGGGTAATGGATTGATTGACATCAGCATCTTCAATCCGAAAGGAAAAAAACCTACGGAAGCTGTTAAGAAAGAACAGGTTTCGGTGGAAAAACTCAAGCAAGGTCACGCTTGGATCTTCGGCGGCGACTCTAAAGATCGTTGGGACGACGCTTGGCTGGTTTTTATCACCATTGGCGAGTAGCCAACCCCCACAACCTATCCGGGGTTTCCAGGGCTCCAGCCCCAACCCGTTGCGTAGCTCCCTCTTTTTGGGGGATGTTTACTATTGTCCATCCCCCCCTGATTGGTACGCTCTGCGCGTCCATAAATTGGGCCGACACGTCGGCCCGCTCCTACTTTCAACATGGCAGACGACACGAAGAGCGCATCCAGCGCCTATGACTCATCGAAGCTCGGCAAACTCGAAGGCCTCGAGGCAGTCCGAAAAAAGCCCGGTATGTACATCGGTGGTACGGACGAAAGGGCGCTGCATCACTGCGTTTCAGAGGTCTTGGACAATTCGGTGGATGAACACCTTGCCGGACATTGCGACAAGATCGAGGTGACGATTCATGTCGATGGCTCGATCTCCATCCGAGATTATGGGCGTGGTATCCCGGTCGATCCGCATCCCCAATACAAAGTACCTGGGGTGGAACTAGTCCTCACCACGCTGCATTCCGGAGGAAAATATGGGCAAGGCGGATACAAATTCTCCGGCGGCACCCACGGCGTTGGGGCCAAGTGCGTCAACGC
>SXSK01000064.1 GCA_005793375.1 Verrucomicrobiales bacterium
CAGACTAGACCTCATTGAGGTAGTAACACCGTTCGTTTTGGCGTAGGTCTTCTCTTACATAAATACATTGAGAAAGCGGCGTTGCGGCAGCCATCTCTCAAACACAAACGCCTTCACCCACACTGCGTTCGCCATAGCACAGCTACTCACTTGCTGCGCTCCGGAGTGGACCTCAGCACCATCGCCCATTGGCTAGGCCACGTGAGTGTCAACACCACCAATAAATACATCTCCGTCAATCTGGAAGCCAAACGCGAAACGCTGGCTAAAGTAAAGCCGCTGCTGAAATGGCGCCGAGATTCTGAACTGATGGCTTGGCTGACCGCGCTCTGAGTAGCGAAATGCTCCTTCAATAATGTTGAGTTGAAAACCTTGCCGAAGGCCGCCGGCGGAGCAGAAAGGCGCTCAACTCAACATTACTGGGCACTCAACATTATATTATCGCGAGGCCGCATGAGTTTTTTGACCATACGGGCTGGTGACGCGGCTGTTGGGTTTACCCCTACCTGCCGTGTCGTCGCGAAAACCAGTATCCACTGAGGAGCAGGGCGACGCAGAATCCGCCCAGCACCTGAACTCCGAGCCGGTACGCGGCCATGGGGTCCATCTGGAGGAGTCGGGGTTTTAGGAACCACAATGTCCCGGCGTATCCTGCCGCTAAGACCACGATCCAAGGCACGCACGCAAATCGCGCGCGGGCAAACAGGTCGCTATAAAAGACATTGGCGAGGGTGTAACAGACCATGGCCCACGCAAACCATGGCACCAAGGGCGCTGCTTGCCAAAGATCCGGAGTCTTGAAAAACATTACCTGCAAGGGCAGCACGGGAAACAGGGTGCATCCGATCGCCGCCAGGCCGCCCATCGCTGCTGTGCAGAGCACGGTGAGTCTTAAGGCGTCCGTGGTCTCGCCTCGAGCGGCGCTTTTTGCGATCCTCGGCAGCATTACCAAGGCTAGTGGAACCATGAATTGGGTGATCCCGAAGCCGACCGTCTGGGCCGGCGAAAATCGGGCGCCCACTTTCCAGTGGTCCAGGGCGTCTTTTGGGACGATTGCTTGCCAGAACATATTGTCGAGCTGTTGGATGAGTTGGAGGGACCCTGCGCTCAGAGCCAACGGCAGGAAGGCTGTCAGCCAGGGCCGCCACGCAAAGTCCCCCGGAGGTGTCTTGAAGAAGTCTCGCAGCACCCAGATGCCGACGCCGAGCCCCGCGATGCAGCCTAACACGGCCCCAGTTACCGCCCCTGCCGCCAATCCGCCAAAGACAACGACAATCAACCCGACCCAGCCCAACCGCCCAATTCCATCCAGAATCGAGACCCAACCCAATCCAAAGAAGTTTTGTCGGCCCTGGAGAAGTCCGCGCACGACCCCCACCCACAGGGTCAAGATGGCTAGGAGCCAAGTGGCCCAGAGTGACAGAGGGTTTGATAGTTTCCAGAGCGCCACTAACCGTCCTTGAAACAAGGCGAGCAGCAAGGCCAGCGCGAGGCCCACCCAGAAAATGGCGACGGAGACGCGCTTCGCCGACGTGGCCACGGCCTGACGCTTTGATTCGGTGATGGCCGCCGCCGACTGTTGCGCGAAAAGGGTCCAGCATCCGCCCGCCGCCGCCGCCACGACATAAAACGAACTCAGTAACGCCTTGAATTCCGCGTACGGTTCCGCCCCACACCGCCCTCGAACCAATGTGTGCACGAGCACCATGCCGACGCCACCCCCCACTGTGGCCAGGACCATCCATGCGCTTTGCCGAAAGAAACTAGCCTTGGAATCACTCATGAGATTTGCCGGTGACGCACAATTTTCTCCACAAAATCGATGGCGCGATGGGAGACCACGTCCCACGAAAGCTCTCGCTCCACGCGAGCACTGGCGGCCGCACCGATCCCATTTCGCTTGGCACTGGGTGTATCCAGCCATGAGAGAATCACCAAGGCTAGGCTCTTCCCGTCAAATCCGCTGAATCGAATCGCGGGATCGCCGCGAAAGTACCGTTGGAGGTTTTCCAAGGGGGTGCTCGCCACGGCCAAGCCGCAGCCCAGATACTCCACTGCTTTCGCCACAAACGCGCAATGGGTGCCATTCGATTCCTCATACGGAACCAAGCCCACTGTCGCCGCCGCCAACTCCCGCCCCACGTCGGTGTACGGAAGGAACCCCGTTGTCTGCAACTGCACCTGCGGGCATCGCGTCTTCACGTCCGCCGCAAACCGACGCAGTCCGTCTGTCTCTCGCCCCAAAAATCGAAAGCGTGTCGACGGTTTTGCATCCGCCACGCGGCACACGGCTTCACGGGCGATCGGACCTAAATGGTGCTGATCGAAGGAGCCATGCATGATCACGGTCGGAATGCCTTCCGAAGCTGGGCTACTGCGAGGGTCTCGTCGCGAGGGATCCATTTGAAACCAGGCTGGATCGTAGCCATACTGAATCGCTTGGACACGCTCCCGCGGAAATCCGGTCGCCACAAATCGATCCGCCAATGGCTCAGACACGGTCATGATCCCATCGACCGAATAGCGTCGGGGCATGGACATTTCATAACGGTTAAGCATCCTGAGCATCGGTGTGGGCAGAATCCATCGGGGCCAAGTTTCCATGAAACCGGTGAGGTAATCGAGGAAGTTCAGCACCACCGGTATCCTTAGCGGGGCCCTCAAGCGCGATGCCGCCACCGCCGAGATCGTGTGCTGCGCCAGGAGCAGGTCATAGTTGCCCCCCGTCGCGACCGCCTGGCGCACCATTCGGTTCAATGCGGAGGGGAACATCAAGTACTTGGCGTTGCGCCAGCGCGCATAGCGTCCCATTTGCCAGCCGCGAAACTCATGGAGGACCACTCCGAATTGGCGGCTGACACCATCGGGATCATCGAGCGCTGGGCAAAACACGTGCAGTTCGTGACCGCGTTTCACGAGTTCACGCGCCAAGTACAGGGCTTCTGCGGATCCGCCACCACTGGGTGGGTGAAACGGTTCGTGGGTTAGGAACGCAATGCGCATCGCACGATGAATCGCAGAGGCCGGGCCTTCATGGTAATCCGCGAAGGAATTGTTCCAGGATCGACGCGCCTCGTTCCAGGCTTGTCACCGAGATCCACTCGTTGGTGGTGTGCGCCTGTGCAATGTCCCCCGGGCCAAAAACCACCGATGGAATGCCGCCTGCCGCCAACGGTGCCGCGTCGCAGAAGTAGTGGACTCCGTGGGTCCGACGTTTGCCGGCGCTTCTCAGGAGTCCTTGGACCCATGGAATTTCCGGATCGGTCTCAAGCGCCGGACACGGCGAGGTTCGAAGCGTGTCAAAGGTCCCATTCAAACCATGGCGCCTCAGCAGTTTTAGAATCTCGCGGCGCACCTGGGTTTCCGTCTCGCCAGGCAAGGTCCGCCGATCAATCGAAATCACGCAATGATTCGGCACGATATTGGGCTGCGTGCCGCCATGGATCGAACCGACATTCACCGTGGGATGGCCCAACAAGGGGTGGGTTCTTTGGCGCAGTGCTTCGGCGTATTCGGTCTCGAGAACCACCACCGCGCGAGATGCCATCAGGGCCGCGTTCCGCCCCAGGTGAGGTGTGGCTCCATGGGCGCTCCGTCCGTGTAGCGCCAGTTGAAGCCAAACATCCCCCTTGTGCGCTGTCACGACCTCCAATCGCGTGGGCTCACCGACAATGGCAAGGTCCGCCTTGAAGCCGTGTTTGGCAAAATGATGGGAGCCTCCTTGGCCATTTTCTTCGTCCACCAGGCCGAGAAAAACAATTTCAGTGGATTGGGGACGCGGCCCGGCCTTGGCCAAAGCCAGCAGAGCCGTCAGCATGGCGGCGACACATCCTTTGGTGTCGCACGCACCACGGCCGATCACGCGTCCCTGAGCCCGCTTGGGCTTCAATAATTCATCCAATGCCGGTTGTCCCACCGTATCCAAATGCGGGGCCAGCAATAGCCGGTGTCGAATGGGCCCCGAAGGGGTGAGGCGGGCCATGACATTCCGACGTCCGGGAAATACGTCTTGAAAATCAACGCCCAATCCAGCCGTGGCGGCGATGCTGGCCAAATAATCCGCGACACGATGTTCTCCGGCGCGGAGATCGCCAATCGGAAGGAACGCCGGATTCACGCTCGGGAGGGCAATCAATTCCTGAAGTAAGCGGACGCTTTTGGAGACGGAACGCACAGATGCAATCGATCCTAAATGAGGCTAGGCGGTTCGCCCAAACTTCTTTTCAAGTTCACGCCAATTCATCTCAATCAAAGTCGGTCGACCGTGCGGACACGTATAGGGCATGGTACAGTGACGCAAATCGTTCACCAAATTCTCCAGCTCACTCCCGCTTAATGGATCGTTGGCTTTGACCGCGTGGCGGCAAACCGTCTTGGCGACCACATCCTCGCCCAATCGGAGTGAATTCACAGTCACACCCGCGGCCTTCAACTCGTCGATAAGCGACAGCGCGAACTGTTTTGGATTCCCGGACTTCACGAAGGGTGGCAGTGCGTCCAACAGGAACGTGCGTTCACCAAATTCCCGTAGGCTGACACCCAGCCGCAGGAGAGTCTCGAGATTCTGCCTGACGAAATGCGCATCGCGCGTCGGGAGTTCCACGGTTTCGGGGAGCAGCAATCCTTGCGATGGCGCCAATTTTGAGGATTCCAGCCGCGTTAACATTTGTTCGAACAATATCCGTTCATGCGCCGCGTGTTGGTCCAGCAGGACCAGACCGCGATCCGATTCCAAGACCACGTACAGCTTTCCAATCACACCAACCAGGCGCATCGGGACGCGCAGCAATGGCACTGGTGTCGAAGGGAAACCTGACGGAGGGGACAGAGTGACTGGGGACGGCTGGGGAACCGCATGGGTCGGAGAAATCGTCGCCGGCGATTCGGGGGGAATGGATACGGATGACGTGTTGGCGGTCGCATTGCCGAACCCCATCGATAGCACGTTTTGAGCTGGCTCAGCAGGTGGTTGCGGCGAGGGAATTGCCGGGGGCGAGGTGCTTGCTCCCGGATCGAATGAACTGAGCGCGTGCGCGGGCAGCAGGGGTTGATGGCTTTGGATCTTGGATCCGGCGGCCGGTCCACCAGGGTTGGCGATGCCCGGCAATGCACCGCTCGCCATCCCACTTCTCTGGGAGGGCTGGTGAAACGACATCAAGGTTTCCCGGATGGCTTTGGACACCAATCGGCGAACCGCCATTTCTTCGCGAAACTTTACCTCGCGCTTGGCGGGATGAATATTCACGTCCACAGCAGCTGGATCGATTTCGAGAAAGAGGCAGCACACGGGATAACGCCCTTTCATCAGTACCGTATGATACCCTTCGAGCAGGGCGAAATTGAGACCTCGGTTTTCCACCGGGCGTCGGTTCACAAATAGGTGCTGTTCCTCACGGGTTCCGCGCGAGACTCCCGGGGCGCCGATGAATCCCCACAGCCGAAAGGAACACACCGTGCCCGAATCCAATACGCTCGTGCCTTCCTCCCGCAATTCCACCACATCCGGGGACTCCTCAATGTGCGCCTTGAAGTCCACCGATAGCATGGGCGTATCGCCTCCATGCAGTTGCCGCAGGCGCTCGCGCAGTGATGTCATCCGCTCGGTGTCCGTGGTGAAACGAAGTGCTGGCAATTGCCACAGGGTGCGCTGATCTGAGACAAACGTCATGCTGACATCTGGATGCGCCAGCGCCGCCAGGGTCAGGTAATGTTGGATGTGCGCCCGTTCCGTTTCTTCACCGCGCAAAAACTTTCGGCGCGCCGGCAGGTTAAAGAACAGCTGCCGGACATCGATGGTCGTCACGGGCGGCGACGATGCTGTTTTTACTTCGAGAATGCGGCCGCCGTGAATGATGATTTGGCTGGCTTCCCCGGCGGCTTCTTCTCGCTCCCGGGTGGTGAGCACGAATTTGCTGACGCTCGCGATACTGGGGATGGCTTCTCCTCGGAAGCCCATGGTTGAAATCGACGCCAAATCTTCGGCGCGCTGAATTTTGCTGGTGGCATGCCGCTCCAGACAAAGCAACGCGTCGTCGCGGCTCATGCCCCAGCCGTCGTCGATCACCCGAATCAAACTGCGGCCGCCCGCGCCGATCTCTACCTGGATCCGGTGGGCATCGGCGTCGAGGGCATTCTCGACGAGTTCCTTTACCACGCTCGCGGGTCGTTCAACGACTTCACCAGCGGCGATTTGATTCGCCACTTGATCGGGTAAGAGTCGGACACGGTTCACACGCGCAACCTACCCACGCTTCGCGGTGGAAGTGAAGAGGGAT
The DNA here is from genome assembly GCA_005793375.1 of Verrucomicrobiales bacterium. Classification (GTDB taxonomy): domain Bacteria; phylum Verrucomicrobiota; class Verrucomicrobiia; order Limisphaerales; family UBA9464; genus SXSK01. Next base: position 6,276 of record SXSK01000064.1, read on the forward strand.
GAATCGCGATTACTCAGACCGCTGCCATGCCAGCCAGCGTTGCATCAACGATTTGACGAACGGGGTGAGGCGAGTGCGATTGTATAGGTCGCCCGTTTTGCGGATGGCTTCCGCCTGGGTTGGATACGGATGGATCGCTCCACTCAGGGCGTTGAGTCCGATCTTGCCCCTCATGGCCACACTCAATTCTCCAATCAAATCCCCCGCATGGGCCGCAACAATCGTGGCTCCCAGGATTCGGTCGGTACCTTTCTTGACATGTACCCTCACGAAGCCTGTGGTCTCCGCATCCAGAATGGCTCGGTCCACTTTGCTCAGTTCGTGAGTGAACGTGTCGATTTCTATCCCTTGGGATTCGGCGTCCTTGGTTGAAAGCCCCACATGGGCCACTTCCGGGGATGTATAGGTGGCCCACGGAATGGTCAGCGCACTGGCCTTTGCCCGTCCCTTGAAGAGGGCGTTTTGTATCACGATGCGCGCCATGAAGTCAGCCGCATGCGTGAATTGATACGGCGAGCACACATCGCCACAGGCAAAGATCCGAGGCTGTGTTGTCCGGAGGTGATCGTCCACCTGAACCCCCTTGCTGTCGAAGGCGACCTCCGCCGCCTCAAGCCCGAGGTTTTCCACATTGGGGCGTCTGCCGGCAGCCACCAACAGTTGATCGACCAAAACGTCGTAGCCTTTTGCGTGGGAGTTTAGCTGCAGCCGGATCCCTGCCGGATCCCGGGCCACCGAAAGTTGTTTGCCGCAACACAAAAGACGCACGCCATCCCGTTCCAACGACGCTCGAAGAATTTCCGCCGCGTCTCGATCCTCTCGCGGGAGAATTCCATGGGAGGTTTCCACCAGGAACACCTCGGAACCAAAACGAGCGAAGCATTGAGCCATCTCACAACCGATGGGTCCGGCTCCGATGACACCGAAACGTCTTGGCAATTCCGTCAGCGAAAAGAGCGATTCATTTGTCAGATAGTCCACGTCCTTCAGGCCGGGAATGGAGGGCGCACTGGCTCGAGCACCCGTGGCGATGACCGCCTTATCGTATCGGAGCAACTGTGAACCCACTTGTACCGTGTTGGGACCGGTGAATCGTCCTTCACCCAGGAAGACTTCGACACCCAGTTCGCTGAACCGCCTCGCGGAATCGTGCGGGCTGATATCTGCCCTGAGCCGTCGCAACCGGTCCATGATTTTTGGAAAATCGGCCGTGACACCAGAGGGTATATGGATGCCAAATTGCTCGGCCTCGCGAGTGGCTGATATGGCACGCGCTGCACGAATGAGGGCCTTGGACGGAACGCATCCGACGTTGAGGCAGTCGCCCCCCATCAAGTGCTTCTCGATCAGCGCCACCTTGGCACCTAACCCAGCAGCACCCGCCGCAGTCACCAAACCCGCGGTGCCGGCGCCGATCACCACCAGGTTGTATTTGCCGCTAGGAGTTGGGTTCGTCCACGCGGTTGGATGGACATTCGAAACCAGACGCTGGTTGTGGCTGTCCCAGGGTTGAATCAGAGGGGTAAACATGGGGCGTTGCTCTCGGAGGAAAATCCTCACTGCTCAGTCAAAATTCGCGCGTTCAATGCGCGCCTGGCGAGACGCGTCACGTAAATCGTCACGACAATCGTGGCGAACAAGCCGACACCGTAGAGGACCCATTCGGCGGTTGTTCGACTGCGCTGGCCGGTTGCCGCTTGGGCGAGTGAACCCAGATACACATACATCACCGTCCCAGGCATCATGCCGATCCAAGAAGCCACGATATAATCCCGTAAAGAAACCCGGGTAATCCCAAATGCGTAGTTGAGCAGTGTGAACGGGAATACGGGAGAAAGCCGGGTCAACCCGACGATCTTCCATCCGTCCACGGCAACCGCCTTATCGATGGCGGCAAAGCGTGGGTTGCCGTCTATCTTGCGAGAAATGGCGGCGCGAGCGAAATAACGCCCGACGAGGAAGGCGGCGGTTGCGCCCAGGGTCGAGCCCACGGAGACGTAGACGGAGCCCCAGAAGACCCCGAAGATGGCTCCGGCACCCAGGGTCAGAACCGAGCCTGGGATGAAGAAAACCGAGGCGAGAATGTAGAGTGTGACAAACAAAATGGGGCCCCAAGGACCGAGGGTGGAGACGGATTCCAGGATCTGTTTCAGGTGGTCCTGGATGCGGAAAAACCTCGCGGCAATGAAGACTGCCATTAGCGTTCCGACGAGTAACAACAACTTCCAGCGGGAAGAAGTCGACGAACCTGATTCGGTTGGAGGCATATCGTGGGATGAGCAGCGCGATGACGCTCAACCTATTTCGCACAAGTCTCCAACAAATCCAAGCAAGCGATTTCTTCAATAATGGACACGACCCATCGCTGGTCCCCTCGTTTAACCGGCTCGACCGATCTTCGAACTTGTTCCAATCTCGGGCCATGAAATTGTCGAATCGATCCGTATTGATCACAGGAGCGTCGAGTGGGTTTGGGGCGGAGACGGCGAAAGCGTTTGGAGAATTGGGATGCCATCTTTTGCTGGGGGCTCGACGGCTGGATCGACTTCAGTCGGTCGCTGAAGCGGCTCGCCTGGCGGGTGCAGCCTCGACCCATGTCCACACGCTGGACGTCGGGTCCACCGCCAGTGTTGAGGCATTCGCAGCGTGGGTGAAGGGGTTGACGCCCAGCGTGGATGTCCTCATCAACAATGCCGGTGGAGCCCACGGACTGGATCCGGTCGCCACCGCGCGCGACGCCGACCTTGAGGCCATGGTGCAAAGCAATTTTCTGGGCGTGCTGCGGATGACTCGTGCGGTGTTGCCCATGATTCCGCACCATTCTGGGGCCTGGATCATCAATATTGGATCCATCGCGGGGCGGACAGCGTACGAGGGCGGCGCTGCCTACTGTGGCGTCAAGGCGGCTGAACTCAAGATCACTCAAGCTCTGCGATTGGAGCTCAATGGCACGGGAATCCGGGTGGGTTCACTGGATCCGGGATTGGCCGAAACGGAGTTCTCCCTGGTGCGTTTCAAGGGAGATGCCGATCGCTCTCGAAAGGTGTACGAAGGCACCGAACCTCTGGTGGCACGCGACATTGCGGAAGCCCTGGTCTTCATGGCCACGCGTCCTCCGCACGTGTGTATCGACGAGATGGTGATCAAACCCACAGACCAGGCAGCGATTCACAAGCTGTATCGGCGCACGGCCAAGGCTTGAACCTTGAAACGCGAGTTGCGCGCTCGATCTGACGCAAGATCTTGGCGCCGAAGTCGTTTGTCGAA
>SXSK01000065.1 GCA_005793375.1 Verrucomicrobiales bacterium
CACCCTCAATCTCGACCTCCGCCAGTTCGCGCAGGATGTCATCCAGAACTGCGAAGGCCCGGACCTGCTCATGGCCCTCTGGCAGGCCATCACCACCATCACCGTCCTCGACCCCACCGGCGGCTCGGGTGCGTTCATCTTTGCCGCGCTCAACATCCTCGAACCCCTATACGAAGCCTGTCTCGACCGCATGGAAGCCTTCCTCGCCGAGTGGGGCGAGCACGGCAAAAAAGCCCACCCCAACTACCACAAGAAATTCACCGAAGTCCTCGCCCGCGTGGACGCGCATCCCAACCGGCGCTACTTCGTCCTGAAATCCATCATCCTCAATAACCTCTACGCCGTGGACATCATGGAAGAGGCCGTGGAATTCTGCAAACTGCGCCTCTTCCTCAAGCTCGCCGCCCAAGTCGAGCCGGATGCCTCCCGCGACAACCTCGGCATCGAACCGCTACCGGACATTGATTTCAACATCCGCGCCGGCAACACCCTCGTCGGCTACGCCACCTACGACGAAGTCAAACCCGCCATCACCAGCGGCTTGGACTTCGACAACGCCGCGCCTGAACAAAGGAAGAGTAAGCCACGATGATTCCCGAACATTTTAAAAGAAGGCACTGCGGGTTCATGGCGGAGGAGTTGGAGTTCATCCTGAACTACGACATCAAATGCCGCCTCGGCGGCAACACGGGAGAGCAGGAGAACTAAGCCATGCCGCTGAATTTTGAATGGGATGGGAAGAAAGCGAGGACAAATGCCACGAAGCACGGGGTGGGGTTCGAGGAGGCCGCGACCGTGTTTGCCGACCCGCTTTCGCTGACGATTCCCGACCCTGCCCATTCGCAGGCGGAATACCGGTTTATTCTCCTGGGCAGGTCTCACACCGGAAAATTGCTGGTTGTCTGCCACACGGAGAGGGGCAACAATCTACGCATCATCAGTGCCCGGCGGGCCAGCCGCCGCGAACGTAAAAACTATGAAGAAGGCATCCAGTAGAACCCCGGAACCCGCGATGCGGGAAAACTATGACTTCACCGGCGGCGTGCGCGGCAAATACGCGCGCCGTTACGCCCGGGGGACGAACCTCGTGCTGCTGGATACGGATGTAGCCAAGGCCTTTCCCAGCGCGGCATCCGTGAATGAGTCGCTCCGTGCGCTGGCGGCCATTATCCGCAGCCGGAAAGAATCGCTGGCTTCGCGCTAAACCGCCATGACGGTCTTCGATGTCAAGGCCGCTGACGCCCGTTATCCGGCGCGATTGCGCGAGCGGCTTGGCGGTGCTGCGCCCGCAACGCTCGCGGCCCTTGGCAACCTCGACCTGCTGGCGTTGCCCAAGACCGGACTCCTCTGCTCCGCCCGCTGCCCCGGCAACGTCATTCGGTCCGCCTACGATCAGGCCGCCCGCTGGCGCGACACCGGACGATGCGTCATCAGCGGCTTCCATTCGCCAGTGGAGCAGGAATGCCTTCGCATCCTGCTACGCGGCACGCCACCCATCATTCTCTGCCCCGCCCGCGCCTTGCCCCAGCGCATCCCTGCCGAATGGCAGACCCCACTTGCCGATGGACGCCTGCTCATCCTCTCCGGCTTTACCACCACTGAGAAGCGCGTCACCACCGAACTCGCCACCCGCCGAAACGCCCTCGTCGCCGCCCTGGCCGACGAAGTCTGCTTCGCCCACATCACCCCCGGCGGCCAGTCCGAGCGCCTCACCCACCGCCTCATCGCCTGGCGTGTCCCCATTTTCACGCCGGAAAAATCCTGACAACACCGCGCAGGCCATCCCAGTGATGCTTCAAAAACACGGCATCGCCTGTGATCTGATGCACGGATTCAACTGGGACCAGTGGACCACCGGCACGCCAACGAAGCGCCTGCAACTCATCCTCGCCGGACAGCAGCATATCCTCGAACAGGAGGACGGCAAGAAGCGCTGGGGGCAGGTGGTGACGGAACTCTCGCCTGAACCATCCGCGAAGGCGTCCGGGCCAAGATCAAGGTGATGGTGAAGCGGATCCCGAACAAACTGCGTATTCAAGTGTAAACCGGACACTGATTCCGATTTTATTCGGACAGGATTCCGAGGGGTTTCGGACACCGTTCCGGTTCAATCCGGACAGTCACCGACCGAGTTCCGGATGGAGTTTGTGTCCGGGGGGGCGAAATTATCGCCTCGCGACCACCCACGATGCCAATCCGATGAGTAATGCGATCAACAAAGTGACAAAAAGGATTGATCGCATGTCCGACTTGGGACCGGCTCCGTTTCGCATCCTCCTCCGAAGAACCCTCAGTTTTTCGTCCGAAATCGTGGGTTCATTGGCCTCTCGTTCTGAAGCCGTTCGCAGGGCATCTTCACCGCTCCTCGGGGCAACGCGCTGGTATTTCGAGAGTAAGTATTGGGCGTCTAGGGAGTCGAACGGTCTTCCGACTTGCGTGGCGGACAACAGCCCAACAGTCGTCTTCGGGTTCTTAAGAGTGCCTAGCATTTCCAAGATCTCCGATCGAAGGCTTGGGGTCCGCGCCAGAGACTTGCGAATAGAGTCAAGCCCGCGTTGGAGGTACACACCAACCGTTCCAGTGGGCAAGTTTCGCTTGACCGAAATTTCAGAAATCGAGAGCCCGTCAACAAACCGATCACGAAGAATAAGACGGTATTCTTTTCTAACATTATTGATCAGCGCTTTCAATATTCCCCTCAGTTCAGCCAAGCTCAAGTCATCGATCGGTTCATGACTTTCGAAAGCAGGTTCGAAATTCAGTTTCTCCCGCATTTGATCCAGCGATTGCAAAATTCCAGCACCACGCTTGATCGCGAGATGCTTTCTCAATCGGTCTACTGCCTTGTTCCGCGCAAGGGCAGCGACACAAGGCTTGATGTCGCTATCATCACTGAGTTCAGGTAAACGATCTTGCAACGCTAGTAGCGCGTCCATTGCAAAGTCCTCTGCATCCGAAGCCGCAGATCCCTCCAGTGCGAGGGTGGCAACCCTTAACGCAACTGGGTAGGTGCACGCAAAGACCTCGGCCCAAGCCGATCGTTGAACCCTCTCTTCTATCGCCTGGAGGCGTGCGAGCATGCTCACGCTCCGACGAATGACCCAATCGCAACGAATTGGCCAGCACCGTTTGGTCTTTGCCGTGCCAGCGCTTCAAATGATCGATCGCACCTGAGCAACAGCCACAAATCTCGTGCCTACACGATTTACGTCGGAACTTTAATGTGTCCGCTCACTCAGGAGTACGTTGCGAGCCACCTCGATCAACCCAAAATCACGAACTTTGTGTAAAATAGTTTCGGCGGATTGCGATTCTCACCATGGCAGCTGATCCCGTGCGATCACCTGCCAAGCGGTGAATTCAGTCCACTCCTTGAAACCAAAAACTCGACAATTTGAGGGCCAAGAAATTCTTACAAACCCAAATGACTCCCCATCCTCCTGCCCTGCTGCCTCTCGTTGGGAGTTTTTGACCTTAACCAATGATGAGAAAGCCACACCTTACGGACCACGCAGAATGCCGTCTCCTGGAACGGACCCAGCTTAAGGCGGAAGATTTGAGAGCAATGCTCGGAAACGGTGCCACCGTACCGGTTGCCACTCATCGGGGCGGCAGATTTGGCGGGGGCGAGCATTAGACGGAAGCGAACTTAATGAATGACCTTCAACTAAATAACTATGTCAAATTATAACCATTTAAAATTGGTTTGCCCACATTGCCCGAAGGAATTCTCAGGGATGAAAGTGTTGGTTGTGATGGATTACGAGGAGCATCTGAAATCTGCCCACCCGAATCGGAAGCCGGCACGAGCGTCCTCGCATTGCACTTATGGGGGCATCGGCGTGGTGATTAATCGCGATGGAACTGTTTCAGGACCAGGTGAGGCCAGGGTGAAGGACAAACCTCGGCGGGGCGGGTGATCGCACTCGGAAAAGTAATGGGGGAGCAGGATTCGGTTACCGACGACTGTTGCAAACTCTCAAAAGGATCCATGATCACCGCGGACAAGCGTAAAACCATTTTCCTGCTCCACCAGGAAGGGATGAGTAGCCGGCAGATTTCCCGGCGGCTGGCGGTCAGCCGCAACACCGTTCGTAAGGTCATTGATCAAGAGGGGCAGATGCCGGCGGTCGTCCGTTCCTCGATTCAGATAATCGATCCGGATTTGCTGCGGCGACTCCATGCCCAATGTGACGGCTACGTCCAGCGGATGCATGAAAAGCTCCAAGAACAGGAAGGCATCCAGGTGAAGTACTCCACGCTGACCCGGATGCTCCGGCAGTTGGGAGTCCACCGTGTTCAGCAAGTCCGTTGCGATTGGGTGGCCCAGCAAAAGGAGGATTGGATGCACTCGGTGTTGCAGGGGGCCATAACGAGTTTGCAAATCAAACTGGATGTTGGGGACACCCTGACAGTCGATGAGGTCGAGACGCTCGTTGAGTGCGTCTGGACCGAACCGCTGAGACTTCGCAACCGGGCGCTCACTTTGCTCGCTCACGGGTACGGCATTACCCCAGGACATATCGCAACTTTTCTTCTTATTGGACGGAAGGCAGCCCGACGATACATCGCTGATTTCAAAAAAGGAGGCGTCCATTGGGTTTTGGATTCATCCCATGAAAAGGTTAAGAAGGCCGAGGACCCGAATTACGCCAGCGCCGTTTTCAAGACACTTCATGCCCCACCCAGCACCTTTGGCTTCAACAGGACTACGTGGCGAATGGATGATTTGCACGCCGTGCTCTCAAAGCAGGGTGTGCCGATCTGCAAAAGAAATATCCAGAAAATCATCAAAAAAGCAGGCTACACATTTCGGAAAGCAAGGAGAGTACTGACCAGTACCGATCCTGAATACCAGGAGAAGCTCCAGAAGCTCGTGCAGATTCTGGCTAACTTAAAGGTGGATGAAAAGTTCTTCTCCATTGACGAGTACGGGCCGTTTTCCGTCAAAATCATGGGCGGGCGAGCGTTGACGAAGCCCGGGGAAATCAGACAGGTTCCTGAGCGGCAGAAAAGCAAGGGCAGTTTGATCGCCACGGCGGCTCTGGAGCTCTCCACAAACCAAGTCACGCACTTTTATTCGGAAAAGAAGAATACGGTGGAGATGATTCGGTTGCTCGAATTGCTAATCAGCCAGTATCGCAGTCAAACCCGTATCTTCTTTTCGTGGGATGCAGCATCTTGGCATGCATCAAAGCGATTCCTCGGTCGGGTAGATGAAGTGAACCAAGCCCCTTACCGTGCGGAGCACGGAACGCCAACCGTCGAACTAGCCCCCCTCCCTTCTTGCGCCCCGTTCCTGAACGTCATCGAGTCAGTGTTCAGCGGCATGGCAAGAGCCATAATCCACAACAGCGACTACGATTCAGTCGAGGCCGCCAAGGCAGCAATAGACCGATATTTTGCAGAGCGGAACGACCACTTTCAGAAGCATCCACGGCGGGCTGGCAAGAAGATTTGGGGAATGGAGCGGATTAAACCGGAGTTCAACGAAGCCAACAATTGCAAAGACCCGGGCTGGTAACCTCTCTACCGGTGCCTCATATTGGCCTTCTGAAGCAACTCAGTAATTCATGAGGTTAAATGATTGTGCGCATCTCAGTTTTTTTCGAGGTTGTAGCGATGCGGGCTGCGATTGTGGTTAGTTATTGGCGAGGGAGGGAGGTTTGGCGTGTGGGAAGAGATCGTGCCAGCGGTGGTTGCGCCAGAAGGTTTCCAGGCACAAGAG
>SXSK01000066.1 GCA_005793375.1 Verrucomicrobiales bacterium
CCAAACGCGAACCTGCCTACCTGGTGATTTTGGTGAAATATCACACACGGCGCAACGATCAGGCCTACCGCTCCCATCGTAAACGCCGCCTCAAAGAACTCAAAAAATGGAAATCCCTCAAAACGTCGCTGTAGTGTTAGGCGCCTTTTGGGCTGCCGGCTCCCCGACGCTGTTCTCCACGGCAAGCGGAGTATTCGGCCTCGCAGCAGGGCCGTCCCGTCCCTTGCGGACGACGGGATTGTTGAGTGAGGCCTCTGTGCCCACTTCCACCGGTAGTTGTGCCACCGGTTGGCGGACAAGGTTCAGAGACGCCTGCCATTCCAGTCCGCCTCTGTACCGCTTCTCTTCAGGTCGGCCACCGCGGTTGGCGGTGCGTTTGCCCAAAGTGACGGGTCTGACCTCTTAACTCTCAGGTTGCATTTAGCAGGCAGGCCAGCGGTCCTGTTTCCAGGATCGCCAGCATTCCGGAAGGTTTCCTCGCCTTGCCGGGCGGGGCCTCCCCACAGTGAATGTCCGCTTTTTCACGGTTTGAAACGTGCTTTGGAGTTTGACGGTTGAAGTCAAACGGCGGGGCATTCAGCCGCGTGCTGGTGCGCAGTAGCAACCATAAACCCTCTGGGTTACTGCGATTCGCTCCGGCTCGAAACCGGCCGAAGGTACTTCACACAGTTCAGGTCGGTTTCTCATCGACCCTTGCCGCGCAGCTCCTGAATCGCATTGCTGACAGTGTGCGACCACCGCCAGAGGAGCTGGTGAATCTTGCCTTCGTCCGAATCGTCAACGGCTGACACAGCGAATGCGCCGAAAACGACTCTTCCCAAGGAACGAGCCCAACCAGCCTGGACTCGCTTTTCCCCAGTCACCTGGGATTATCTCCAGCAACACCCGGCTTCCTTGCGTCCACCCAGTGTCACTTGGTTCTTTCAATGAACTGACTTACCTATACCCCAAGTTGTGGCATTGAAAAGAAAAGGATATTCACCACTTATACACCAAGATATTCACCGCTGTTTGTTCAACAACCCTCTCCATCGTTGTCAAAACAACCCTTCATCTCAACTCCAACCTCTCCACTCGCACCGCACAATGCTTGTAACTCGGCTGCCTCGAATGCGGATCATAACTCGCTTTCGTCAATCGATTCACGCCCTCGTAATGCATCGGAACAAACACCTGTCCTTGCTGTACCGTCGGCGTCACATAGGCCGTCGCCTTCAACTGACCCCGACGCGACAGCACGGTCACCATGCCATGAGGCGCGATTCCCAACTTGCATGCGTCATCCGGGTGAATCTCCACATAACAGTGCTGGGGATAAAGTTTTTTGAGGAGTTCCGACTTGCCCGTTCTCGTGTTCGTGTGCCACTGGGCCGAGGTCCCGCGACCAGTCAGTAGCGTGAATGGATACTCCGCATCGACCGGCTCAGCAACCGGACGCGGCGGATCAAAAAGAAAACGAGCCCTTTGGTCCGTCGTGTAAAATCGGCCGTCCGCGAACAATCGTCGCCCTCGGTTCAACTCCGGTGACAACCTCCGTTTATCTCCTCGCGTTCCAGAAGTGGCCTCTGTCTGGAGGATTGGCGATTCCGGAAACGGCCATTGAATGCCACCAGCTTCGTCCAAATGGCGGTAATTCCGAACGCCCGTAATGTCACAGGGCCGCCCCGCACTCAATCGCTTCAATACTTGGAATGCCGCTTCGGGTGAGGTCCATTCCCGGAACAACTCACCGCATCCCCAAGCCTGGGCGACCAATCGGAAAATATTGAAGTCGCTCAAACAGTCGCCAGGAGCTCGGCGAACTTTCTTCACCAGGCCGATTCGCCGTTCGCTATTGATTAAAGTACCCTCCTTTTCACCCCAACCTGCTGCCGGCAAAACGAGGTCCGCGCGCGACGCCGTCTCTGTGTTTGGGTACAAATCCTGCACCACCAAAAAATCGAGTTTTTTCACCAAGTCGTTGAAGCGGTCCTGGTGGATCCAAGAATGGGAAGTATTGGTCGCAATGACCCATAAGCCTCGTATGGCTCCCGACTCAATCCCATCCACAATCTGGTCGTATGCCCAGGAAGCCTGGCTCGGAATCACCTCGAGAGGGATTCCCAACAAACTCGCCACCTGTTCCCGATTCTCCAGTATCGACGGATCCCGCCCGCCAAAGAGCGATGTCACATTGGCGTAGAGGCGCGAGCCCATGGCGTTGCACTGGCCCGTAATACTATTCGCGCCGGTGCCGGGCCGGCCAATGTTGCCCGTCATTAATGCCAAGTTGATGATCGCCTGGGCAGTGCGCGTCGATTCATGGCCCTGGTTCACACCCATCGTCCACCAGAAACTCACCCGTTTTCGCGTCGCTATGAGATCGACACATCGATCAAAGTCCGCACAGGAGATTTGTGCGAACTCGCAACAGCGCTCAGGTGTGAATTCGGCGACAAACCGGGAGAATTCGTCGAAGCCCGTGGTGTGGGTTGCCACAAATTCTTTGTCCACGGCATCCCGTTGTATCAGAGCGCTGGCCAGCCCGTAGAGGAGCGTCAGGTCCGATTTCGGCGCAATCGGCAGGTGCAATGTCGCATTCATCGCCGTCTCAGTGCGCCGCGGGTCCACCACAACGATCTCCGGGTGATGCGGATTGCGCAGCACCCGTTGCCACAGGATCGGGTGCGCGATACATGGATTGGCTCCAATAAAGATCAAACAATCGGACTCTTCAAAGTCCGCGTAAGTGAACGGCGGAGCGTCAAAGCCAAAACTCTGCTTATAGGCAACATGCGACGTGGACATGCATTGTCGAGTATTGGAATCACAGTGCAGTCCGCCCATCCCGAATTTGAATACCGCGCCCAGCAGCGCCATTTCCTCGGTGCACATCTGACCTGTGCTCAGGAACGCGATGCTGTGCTTGCCGTGACGTTCCTGGACACTCTGAAACTGCTTCACAAACTCGTCCATTGCCCGAGACCAAGAAACTACTTCTAACTCACCCGTCTCCCGATTCCGCAACAATGGTGTGGTCGCGCGGTCCGACGACTCAAGCGGTGTCAAGGCTTCCCAACCTTTAGGGCACGCCATCCCCAAGTTCACCGGATACTCCGGATCGGCTGTCAGATTAACTGCTTCTCCATTTTTTAAGTGCACCTGGAGTCCACAGCCCGTGGAACAATATCCACAGACCATCGTCGTGATTGAGTCTAGTTTCAGGCGCTCTGGAACCTGGCCAAGGCCGAAGTTACCTGGAGTACGGACCAATTCGGCGGTCATGGTCCCGGACCACTGACGCCAAGGGGTGTTGGGAGGTGTTGATGTCACGGGATACCAGGCATTTTTGGAGAGTGTGCCGCTGCGAAAAACAAGAAACGTTCCATCAAGGATGAAGCCAAGGTGGAGGTCAGGGAAATGGTGGCCCATAACGGCCCGATTCCAGCCAGATTTCCAATCGCCAAAGCGCCGGTAATGGTAGAAATCACGTACAAGGTTCGCCGCCACGCCAACACAGCGCCAAAACACGATGCTTCCAACTTGGCGGACCGGTGCCTCGGATGTTTTGGATCCGCCAACGCCCGCGATAGGGAGACCCGATCCCAGGCGAAAAGGGCACTTCGGATGGCAAAGGCAATTCCAGCGAAAGCAACCGCCACACCGGGAGGCTTGTTCGTCAGCCAATGGATCCAACCCGCGACAACGGCCGCGCCCGCGCTCCCAAGCAGACCCGATTGACCAAAAAATCGAACCGCGGTCGTGGTGGAATTCCAGCAGGGACGGTGGGTATCCACGTAGATCATGACCGAGGTGAACACTGCCAATAGCCCCAGCCCCAGTGCGGTCAGCGTGCTCCCAGCGAGAAAGACCGATGGCACGACCCATCCCAATTCCGAGAGTCCTACGCAGGTCAGCGCCAGGGACGTACTGCCTGAGAGTGCCCCAAACGCCATGATCTCCCGGCTCATCCAGGACGTCCGCCAGCCCAAGAACGCCCGCCACGCCCTCAGGGGTTGCCCCAAGTGAAAGACGCTCGCCGCCAGACCGACATGCAATGTGAACCAGGCCGCTAACAACAATGCGGCGCTCGATGGCTGAATTGGTTGAAACAAAAGGGCCGCGGCACCTGCGAGCAAGCCGACGGCCATCTGTGTCAGCAACAGCATCCAGACCAGCGGCCAATGGGGTGGCTGTGGTTTCAGCCGATCATGATCGGCCGCTTTCAATTGGGAGCTTTTCCGTTTCGTTAAGTAGCGCGTGGTCGGCAGAGTGATGGAAGGCTGCGGCGAATCGGGTAACCACGGATTTTCTCCCTGCACAGAATCTGCATTCAGCTGCCTCACGACCTCCGGCCTGACCAGCGTGATGCGGATGGCTTCATTGGGACACGCTTGAACGCACGCTGGCGCTTCCCCTTGCGCAAGGCGCCCATGGCACATATCACACTTTCGTACGATGCCCCGCGACGCCGAGTACTTCGGCACTTCATAAGGGCACTTCAAAATACAGTAGCTACAGCCGATGCATTGATCGTCCAAGTGTCGGACAATCCCAGTGATCGGGTCCTTGTCATAAGCGAGTACCGGGCATCCCAGCAAACAGCCAGGCTCAACGCAATGATGACACGCGGTGGTGACCGTCTGATGCAGGGCATTCGCCATTGGGGAGGCATGTGACTCCGTGGAGCATGGAATACCCCTGGCATGACTCTTAGTCTCCCAAGGCCGCTGAGAAACAGCGCTTGCTGCTGCGGCACCCACCAGAATTCCCACGTCGCGCCAACTCTCGCCGTCATCCAATCCATTGAGTGAATGGCATGCCGTGACACACCCCTTACATCCCGAGCACCGGTCGAGATCCACCTCAAACGCATACTGCTCTCCCGGCCGTGGTGTGCTCAGGGGAATGAGGTGACGGTAATGTGATTCGAGGAGCGGCGCTTGGTGCTGTTGATGAACGCGCGCGAATCGTTCCACCGCCGTGAGGCTGCGTTGATCTTCGAGGAATTCGTCAATCAAGGTTTTGACATCCGGGACATCAAGCGGCATCGGCGGATCCTGGAGGCGTTGTGTCATCTGCCGCGTGAGGTCTTAGGCTTCGCCGAGCAGTTCTTGGAGCTTGCCGAGATCATGCCGCTTCGTGAATGCCAGGAAGGTCTCGCCGGGTCTTCGCCACTTTTGATAATTCTTCAGGATTCGTTCCATAGTGGGCTTCAGCGCCTCAACGCAAACTCCCGTGAACAACTGACGGCCCACGGACTGGTTCCCGCCAAACCCACCCCCGACAAAAATATGGTACCCCTCCACCGTTTCACCAGAGATCTTGACCTTTGCTCCGAGAAGCCCGATGTCGCCCATATAATGATGGGCACAGGAGTTGGGACACCCGGTCAGGTGAACATTGATTGGTTGGTCCAACTGAACCCGTTTATCGAGCCAGTTCATCAATTCGATCGCGTGTCCTTTGGTATTGGCGCTGGCAAACTTGCAGTACGAATTGCCGGTGCAAGCGATGAAGCCACTTTTGAGATTCGACTGGCGCCAGTCGAAACCGAGTTTCACGAGTGCCTTCTTTGCGGTTTCGACAAACGCATCGCGAATGTTTGGAATTACCAAATTCTGCCAAACCGTCAGTCGCACCTCGCCACTGCCATACAGATCCCCGATTTCCGCCAATCGACGCAGTTGTCGAGCCGTGATCTGTCCAACAGGTACGGCAGCGCCAATCCAGTTGAGTCCTGACTGCTTTTGCGGAAAGACACCAACATGGGAGTGCGCCGTGACATTGTCCGAACTCGGAGCCTCCACCATGGCATCCGTAGGTATCCGAAGGAGCCGGTATCCAAGCAGTTTTTCGGTTTCACCCAAATATTGCTCGAGACTCCATGTCTCAAGGAGATGCTTCAGTCGGGCCTTTTTTCGATCGTTCCGATTTCCGTTGGCGATGAATACCCGGATCAACGCCGCCGTCACCGCGACGATTTCTTCGGGTCGAATCAAAACGCCCAAGTCTTTGGCGAACGCCTTGTGACCGGTCGCCCCACCCAGGGCACATCGAAAGTAGACCCCTTCGGCAATCTGATCGGTGACCAATCGTTCGGCCCGAAACGAAGCCTTCGGTGTTGAAGTGGTCCCATCTACTCGAACCGCCTTCAATCCGATGTCATTCGTATCTTCCACCGTCGAAATCTTGCCACCACCGTGGAACGCGACATTAAACTTTCGCGGCAGGTCGTAGAATTCGCGGTGATTCAAAATGAACTGACCTAATTGTTGAACCAGGGGCAGAGTCTCCAGGAGTTCGTCGGGATCCAGCCCGCTAGTCGGATCGCAAGTGAGATTTCGGATGTTGTCCGCGCCAGAGCCGCGCGTGTGAAGGCCGATCGCCTGGATCCTGCGGAGGAACTCCACAGTATCCTTTGGCTGGATCAACCGCATCTGCAGATTCGACCGGGTCGTGATCTGAACATAGCCACTGGTCAGTTGATCCGCGATGTTCGCAAGATCACGAAGCTGAAAGCTGTGCAATTGGCCGCCCGGTATTCGCAACCGCGCCATGAAGGCTTCCTTGTTCGGAGTCAGGAAGAACAGCCCATGCCATTTGAAGCGAAACGTCGTCTCTTTGTCCGGCCCCTGGTTCGCCGCGGCATGTTGAAGTAGTAACGGGTAGGTATCCAAGGGATGAACCTCCCGCTTAACACGCTCCTCGGGAATGAGGTCATCCAGCACTAAATCCGCCGCCGACCCAACTCCAGCCTTCCCGGACATCGCCGCCGGATTCGGCATCACATCCCCAAACGTCAACCCCCGGTTCTGTAAGCCCGCAAAAAGCCCCTCCAGATAAGCCGTCTGCTCTGTGGTCAGTTTCTGACCGGCTATCTCGCTGAATGGTAACGAAGGTTTGCTCATGGTGGATCAATAGACATCCCGTTGATACCGCTTCGATGTCTTCAGCGAATGGACATAAGCTGCAGCCTGCTCAGGCGACTTTCCACCGGCCCATTCGATCACTCGATGCAACGTCGCGTCGACGTCTTTAGCCATGCGCTTCGCATCGCCACAGACATAGAGGTGTGCCCCACCTTCCAACCAACGCCATAACGTCACCGCCTGTTGCTCCATTCGATTTTGGACATAAATCTTCTCTGTCTGATCCCGACTGAACGCGAGGTCCAGGCGCGTCAAAAATCCGTCGTTGACCCACCCCGTGAGTTCCTCCTCATAGAGAAAATCGCAGGACCGCTGTTGATCGCCGAAAAACAGCCAGTTCTTGCCCCTGGCGCCTATGGCTCGGCGCTCTTCCAAAAAGGCTCGAAACGGCGCGATGCCGG
>SXSK01000067.1 GCA_005793375.1 Verrucomicrobiales bacterium
GCGAACCTGCCTACCTGGTGATTTTGGTGAAATATCACACACGGCGCAACGATCAGGCCTACCGCTCCCATCGTAAACGCCGCCTCAAAGAACTCAAAAAATGGAAATCCCTCAAAACGTCGCTGTAGTGCTAACTCCAACTTTCTGCAACCCGCGCCAAGCCAGACCGAACGGTGCTTTCGGTTTCAGGTTCAGCACCGGCTTACTTGCGATTGACCAGCACGCCGATTAACAAGCCTACAGCCAGCGCGCCGCCGATGAATTGATAAGGATGCTCGCGCACCACTTTGTCCGTCGCTTTGGCGCTGTCGATGGCTTTTTCCTCCAGGCGCTTGCAAGTTGTCCGCGCTGAATCCAGCGCATCCACCAGGCGTTCGCGGGCATCTTTGGCCTTGTCACTCATCTTCGCGTAGCGTCAAAAGGGAATTCTATCAATAAAACCTCCATCTGCTTTTGGCATTTCATTTAATTCTACATTGTTAGAATAGCAGGAACCCGATTATCTCGGCGGCGCTTGCTTCGCATGGATTGCTCCCGGCGTTTGTGTCGCGCTCGAATCGCATCCTCGACTTCGGTTCCTGTTCGAGGCTTCTCGAAATACCAAGCAATCAAATCGACGACGTCGCGAACCGACATCAACGGACTATCCGCTTTGACCACTTCCCTCTCTTCCAGCGTGAACATCATGGCGAGAGCCACCAACACCATGTGATGATGCCACGCTAGCCATCTCCGGGCTTGGTATTGCCCCATCCCCAATTGGCTCTTGCCGTCCTCGAAGGCCCTTTCCACGAAATACCGCTGTCCCTGCCGCTTGGCCAATTCCTCTTCTTTGGTTTCCTCGTCCGCGTTGCAAAGGCTATATTTCACTGATCCATCCGCCCGTTCGATGACACACAACCAGACTCCCAGGGGAATCTCTGAAGTGTTTGGCCAGATCCATACCCTCTCACGATAGAAGCGTACTCGCACCCGACCGTTCTCTGCGTCGCGCAGTACAAGGCGAACCGCCGATCTTCGCCCCTTCTTCCACAAGGCCTCCACCGTCTGCACGCCCGATTCACTCACTCCCTTGGGACGTTCGGTTGCGTTGGGTTCCTTGCTCCACACCAGCTGATCGTGGTTGACGTCGGCCATGAACGTTTTCCCCATCCCGGCAATCTTTAGCAACAATGCCTGATCACGGCCGTACACCGCATCCATCCCCACCCAACCGAATTCAATACCGTCCGTTGCCGCCTGCTCGATCAGTTCCCAAGCCAACTCAGGCTTGGTTCGGAAGACTCGCTCCAACTTCGGTATCACGGCCGCTTCGCACCGCTCCGAATCCTCGGTCCATGATTCTGGCAGATACAGCCGGGCTCCGCTTAGCAGGACGCGAGTGTCGTGGGTTAACGCCGAAAAGACTCCAACCTGGCAGTTGTCCACCTTGCCCAGCCGCCCGTTGTACTGGCGAGCCACGCCCGCGGACTTGTCGCCCTTCTTGGTGAAGCAACTCTCGTCCAGCAGAAGCATGTTCTCGGCGCCACCACCAAGGATCCGTGAGGCCCTTAATCCGATCCACTTCCACAGTGGGGCGCACGCCCAAGGGCTTTCGGAGAGGAAATACTGAAGATTCTCGAACTTGGTCCCAGGGAGCGTTTCGCAGAGCCGCTCGACATTCTTGCGAGGGCAACGGGTCATTAAGCCCGCGATGTACTGGTGAGCGTGTTCGCTCACGTTACGCCTGGCGACGTCGAAGAAATGAGCGATCACGCCGCAAAAATTCTCAAACCGCTGTGCCGTGGCACGGATGTTGAGTATTTCATGTTTTTTAGGGCCGGTTGTCGATCCGGCCGGATCGGTCGAGTAGGTTTGGCGCTCCCGACAAAAGAAGCTTGCACTGACAATTCTCGGATATCAATCTGTTTTAACAATGTAGAACTAAACGGCAACGTTAGCCCCTGGTTTTTCCCGCTCTCCTATTTCGGGTCCTTCAGCCATTTTTTGTGTAAAGCATCGGCGGTTTTCATGACTCAATCTCCCTACGCCATTTCGTAACGCTTGATATGGATTTCATGCGCCCGCTGCCGGGCATTCCAGATATCGAAATTCATCTGCATTCGCAGCCACGTTTCCGCCGTGCTGCCGAACGCCTTTTCGAGGCGGATCGCCATTTCCGGCGAAACACCGGCATGGCCGTTGATCAGGTTGCTGAGCGCCTGGCGCGTGATCCCGAGAACTTTCGCCCCTTCGGTCACGCTGAGGCCAAGTTCCTCCAGGCACTGCGCCTTGACGATTTCGCCGGGATGAACCGGATTGTGCATGCTCATACGTCGTGTCTCCTTCAGTGGTAATCGATCAAATCAACATCCTGCGGCTCGCCCGCATCGAAGCGGAAAATGATCCGCCAGTTGCCGGTAACCCGGACCGCCCAAAAGCCCTTGAGGTCGCCTTTCAAGGCGTGAAGCCGTAGGCCGGGCAAATCCAGGTCCTTCGGGTTCGACGCCGCATCCAGCAAAGTGAGAATTTGCCGAATTTTAGGAACCTGGTCCGCGCTCAAATACCGGGCATTGCCGGTCTCATAAAACTGGCGGAGCCCGCGATGCCGAAAACTCATCGCCATGTCGCTAAGTGTAAACCGTCAATTGACACTTGTCAATAGTCCCCTGCCCTGTGCCCTAACGGTGTCGAACGACCTCCCCTGCCCTCCCACAGACTGATAAATGATTCAGGATGTTATCATGCATGACACCGAAGAGCAGGGGACCCTATGACTGATGATCCAACCTCCGAACTCACTCCCATCAACGAGGACTCCCAACTCCCCGCGCGTCGCCTACGCGACGCCGACCTCCCCAAGGTCATCAAGACCGCTGCCCCCAGCGCCGCCTTCGCCTACGAAGAATTCCTCTTCGGACAAATCCGCAACAAACACACCCGCCGCGCCTACACCCACGCCGTCCACCAATTCCTGGAGTGGAGTTTGAAACACGATATCCAATTACAACAAGTCCGACCCAGAGACGTCAGCGATTACTTCGAAAGCCTCAAAAAGCTCTCCATCCCATCCAAGAAACTCCATAGGTCCGCTCTCAACCACTTTTTCCACCTCCAGGTCCTGCGCCACGCCGTCATCCTCAATCCCATCAGCTCCGTCAAAAATGAGCGCTACGAAGTCGCCGAAGGCAAAACACCCGAAATCACCGTCAAGGACGCTCGGAAACTCTTTCGGTCCATCGACACCTCGACACTGATGGGAATTCGCGACCGCGCCATTCTGGCGGTCTTGGCCTATTCAGGCTCCCGGATTGGGGCCGTCGCCAGACTTCGACTGAAGGATTTTACCCGTGAAGGCGATCAATGGGTCATGGCTTTCAACGACAAGGGTGGCAAACACCGCAAAGTCCCCGTCCGCCACGACCTCCAGCAAGTCCTCCTGGGCTACCTCAACGCCGCCGGTATCAGGCTCGACGAAAAAGACGCTCCCATCTTCCGCACAGCCGTGCCGAAGAAACGTCAGCTCACAAAGAATCCAATGACCGATAATGACATGCAACGCATGTTCAAGCGCAGGACGCGGGCCGCCGGACTTTCAGGCGACCTCTCCCCTCACTCCTTCCGAGTCACAACCATTACTTCCCTGCTCGAGCAAGGCGTCGCCCTCGAGGACGTTCAAAACCTCGCCAATCATGCTGACCCAAGGACCACCCGGCTGTACGACCGCCGGAAACGCAAGGTCACCCGGAATATCGTGGAGAGAATTCCAACCTACGCAGAGACGAAAGCCAGGGCAGTTTCAAGATTTCGACTTTAAGGAGGCAGGTGAAACAAAAGGCGGTATAAAACTGGACAAAAGGCGCTGACTTTATTTAACTGCCGGCATGTCCGAGCCTATTACGCTACCCGAGCAC
>SXSK01000068.1 GCA_005793375.1 Verrucomicrobiales bacterium
CCAAACGCGAACCTGCCTACCTGGTGATTTTGGTGAAATATCACACACGGCGCAACGATCAGGCCTACCGCTCCCATCGTAAACGCCGCCTCAAAGAACTCAAAAAATGGAAATCCCTCAAAACGTCGCTGTAGTGTTAGAGCGTATCGCGGTAGCCACGGTTGGCGAGCGCGGCCGCGCCATCGTGGCGGAGATGGTCAAACGACAGAAACGATAGTGGCCACCCCGAGTCCATGGGTATCCCCATACGCTCAACCCATGGTGAGTTGAACTGCGTTGGACATTCTCCCCTTGAGGGAGAGTTGGAGCCTCAAAGCAATAGCAATAGTCAGAAATTCTACTGGGGAAGCCGAAGCCACCAAGTAGTGTCCGACGACAGTTTAAGGGTGAATTGTTCGCCATTCTTCATCCTGGTGTTCCGAGTTGCGAAGGCAGCGCCAGGATCGTAGCGTTGCATGAGGCGAGGCCGACTCGGTAGGCTTCACCTGTCGCTGGAAGACGCTGCCTTGTGAAGCCGCCTTCCGCCTATCCTTACGAACATACAGATCCAGATCTACTTGCATGAGCGTCCTAGTTGTTGGCACCACTGCTCTTGATTCCATCAAGACTCCGTACACCGAAAATCCCCGTTTATTGGGGGGATCGGCCAGCCACGCCGCGGTCGCCGCGAGTTTTTTTGGGCCCACCCGCCTCGTGGGTGTGGTCGGTGATGATTTCCCCACCCACTACATCCAGCTCTACAAGAAGCACCGAATCGACCTCACAGGACTAGAACGAATCCAAGGGGGAACAACGTTCTTCTGGTCTGGGGAGTATGAAGTGAACATGAACAATCGACGCACCCTGGAAACCGTCCTAGGCGTCATCGAACATTGGCAACCTGCCCTGCCCGGTTTGTATGAGTCCACACCCTTCGTGTTGCTCGCCAATATCTCCCCCCAAGTTCAACACCGAGTCCTTGACCAGATTTCCAAGCCCAAGTTTGTCATCGCCGATACCATGGATCTCTGGCTTAACATCGCTCTGCCGGAGCTCCTGAAGCTGCTGAAACGCATCGACTGCCTCGTGCTCAACGACAGCGAAGCCCGCCAATTGGTCGGCGAGGATAACGTCGTCGCCGCCTTGCCAAAGATCCACAAACTAGGGCCTCGATATGTCATTGTGAAGAAGGGGGAACACGGATCGGTCTTGTCCGGTCCCAAAGGCCTCTTTGTTGCTCCTGCGTATCCTCTGCACAAGGTCGTGGACCCGACTGGCGCGGGCGACTCCTTCGTCGGCGGATTGTTAGGCTATCTGGCTTCTCAAAAGTCGGGCTCGATTGAAACCAATCTCCGTCGTGCTCTCATCCACGGGGCCGTCGTCGCATCTTTCTGCTGTGAAGGATTCGGACTCACGCGCACAACCAAAGCGACTAAGGCCGATATCAAAAAACGCGTCCGCGAGTTGGAGAGGCTAGCCAAGTTCTGAAGCCACCAAGGGACCGTGTCCGCCGATCCGCGAATTTCGGTTGTTATCCCGACTCTGAACGAAGCGTCGGAATTGCCCGAGACGCTACGCCGCGTCGTGGCAATTCCAGAGGTGCTTGAAATTCTGGTCGTCGATGGAGGGAGTCAAGATGCCACCGTCGCATTTGCCACCGCCGCCGGCTGCCAGGTCATCTCAAGCCAACGCGGACGAGGCAACCAACTGCGAATTGGAGCCGAACTCGCCCGAGGCGAACTCGTCCTGATGCTGCACGCCGACACCTGGCTTCCACCAAACGCCGGTTCGGCCCTGAGCCAAGCCTTATCAGCCCCATCGGTCGTTGCGGGCGCGTTTTGGAAACAGTTCCGCCACCCGCACTGGTTAATGCGCGGGTCGCGATGGCGCTGCTGGACTCGGCGGCATGTTTTTGGCAGAGTCGCTGGGGATCAGGGGATTTTTGTCCGGCGCGACGTACTGCAACAAGCGGGTGGTGTGCCCAATGTACCGCTGATGGAGGAATTCGAATTATGCCGGCGCCTGAGACCATTTGGACGGTTAGTCCTTGCAGATGCAACGGTGCTGACCAGTTCGCGTCGATGGAGAGAGCGTGGCGTTGTCCGAACGTATGTTCGAATGTGGGAGGTCACGTTCCTCTATTACCTCGGTTATTCCCCCGAAGCGCTGGCTGTACTCTATCAAGCGCGGTAAGACCCTACTCAAACCCACTGCTGCCGCGCTTTAGGCGCGCGATCTCCAGCAGCAATTGCTCAAGACGATCGAAGTAGACCGATTCTTGCATGGACGCCTTTTCCAATCGGAGCGCTTCAATCTTCAATTCCAGGGCGTCGCGCTGTGCCCGAACTTCGGGCTTCATCGCCATCTCTTCGACGCTTGGAATCAAATGGCGTTGCCGCGCTCGAAGCCCATCTACTGCCGATCCTTCCTTGGATTTCCGAGTCGCTCTCGTGCCGCGAAACCAATCCGCAGGAGTACCTTGGCCATCCCCATTATCGTCGATCAACGGATGCTCCGTCGCGAGCCGTCCTTCATTCTTGTAGAACTCCTCAACCCGGTGCGACGCCCGAAGGAATGCCTCCAGAAGGGACGTTTGCCCGTCCTGATCCAAATCGCCTTCGGGGTCTGAAATGGATTCTGCCAAGTATTTACCAAACCGCGCATAATTCTGTTCGAAACCACTCCTGGTAGACACCGCGATGATTCGGTTGGTTCCGCTGAGCTTGTTCAAGAATGGTGCGCTTGCCGACGCTGTGTTCACAAGAACCAGCGGACGTCGAAACGGCTTTAACCAGTCAGCCAATTCCGTCGCAGTGACATCGGGCCCACGCAAGTTGAACCGCGCCTCGCGCCCATCAAACGTTCCATGCCCAATTAGAATGATCCAGAGTTCCGCCAACCCTTCTTTGGGTTCCACATCGAGCATCTGACGAAAGAGCGACTGATCTTCCGTGCGGTTGGTTTCCCCAACCCCAATGGTGCTCAACGTCGCTCCACCTCGCTTGGCAGCTCTCTCCCAAAGTTGCGCCTGGTAAGTGAAGTTAGTCGAGAATTCCACTTCGCCCGGAGCGCCGACCAAGACCAAAACAGACGGCGCATCCTGCCGTGTGATTGCCGTTTCCGCTGCAGTCACTGTCGCTGCCGCGCCAAGCCATGCGCACCAAGTCCTGAAAAACCACACCCAGAAGCATTTCATGGCATACCTCCCGTCCGGCGCAAACCCCACTCCGCGATCAGACACGCCAGCGCGAAGGCGAATAGGACAGGCGTATGCCACAGAGGTTGGGCATACGATTCCATTACCGGTGCGCGCAATGCCGGCAGTCGCTTGACGAACGATTCCAGATCCTTTGCAGCAATCACCTCCCCACCCGTCTTTTTAGCAATCTGTTCCAGAAGCGCCGCGTTTGGAGTAAGCGACCGAAATTCCTCAGCCGCCAGATCAGAAACCCATCCCGCTTCAGAACGGCCAATTTCCGCACCGACAGAATTGGTGACGGAAGCCACCGCTCTAAAGCCGCCCGTCACTCGAGGAACAAACGTCGCCTCATAGACTCCGGCATCGCTCAAGGAGGGCTCGGTCGATAGTTGGAGAATATTGGTGGAGGCACCTGTTGTTCCCGACATGGAAACCGTTTGGATGGCGATGCTGACCGAAGCGTTGTCCAGTGGCTGAAAACGTTCGTCCCGAACTCGAACCTGCAAGCGCACCGCGCCACTCGGATCATCGGGCTTAGGTTCAGCTGTCAGATTCACGCGGTCGGGTACATCTGCCACCATCCACCGAAGCAACTGACGCCATGATTTGTCCATGTCAGTCCGGGCTTCCGCATTCTGCATACCCCATCGCCAAATGTCCCCTATGAGCAACGCAGCGGAACGCCCTCGCCCAAATCGCTGGACCACCATTGCCGGGAATTCCTGCCCCTCCAGATCCACCGCAGTGGCCATAACACTCGCACCCGGTTTGACGTCTCGCACTCGATGGAACACCCCGAAAGTTGGCATGGCGTCGAGACGGGCTCGCTCCGATCCTTCCTGGTCTCTCAACCTCACCCAGGGTTGAACCCAGCCTTCGCGCGCCAGTTGAAACCGCAACGCATTGGTTCCGCGTGACTCAATGGCTCGATCCAAATAGACCGGCATCATCTCGCCAATAGGCGTCCGATGATATTGACCGTGCTGAAAACTCTCCATCCCTCCCAGCATCATTACACCGCCTCCTCGCTCGCTCACAAATTTTTGAAGAAGCATTGCCTGCTCAGGCGTGAAAAACTCGGATTCGATGTCATCCAAAATCACCGCCCGATAGCCATAAAGTTCTTCCGGTGTTTTCGGAAACCCACTTCGCAACTCCACCTCGTCCCGAGTATTCAATCGTGTCAACACTGGCTGATCATACCGTTCTGCCGTCTCGCGCCCCTGATCACCAAAACCACGGAACAATGGATTGCTGGTCTCTCCGGCGCGCCCGCGAAAATCAAACTTGGGTTCGCGTTTGGCCACTCGAATCAGCCCCACCAATTGGAGTTGAGGATCTTCCTGGATCGCACGATTAAGAAACTTGTATTCCCAATTCGGACGCCCGGAAACGTAAAGTATCCGGTGCGTGCCAATTCCTCGATCAACCACCAGTAGACGCGCATTGTTAGCCAACGTGGCCTCCGCAGTCTGGTTGGTCGACGAAGCGGAGCCCGACAGTTCACCCCGCAAGCCCACGCGCAATTCGTAGAATGTCACCCCAGGCTTTTGGGGCTTAAACTGAAAGCGGATCGGCAGTACATCACCATCTCTCCGGAGTTCAAACACCTGCTCTCCTACCACCACACCCGATTGATCCACCAGACGCGCCCTCGCGGACTCACCTCGCATCCCTATCGCCACCAACTCCGCTTGAACCGCCACCGGTGCATCTTCAAAAACACTCTGACTCACACTGGCCTGTTGAATGCCCAGGTCGCGACCTGGAGAACCAACACCCACCATTACCGGATAGACCGGCGGCAATCCGGCAATATCTGGCAGCGCCCCTATTAGGTCGGTCGCTATGCCGTCCGTGACAAGAAGCACTCCCGCCAGCGGACGCCCTTTGAATCGTTCTGCAACGGATCTCAATGCCAAACCGATCGCCGAAGCTCGCCCATCAAAGGTGAGTTCCCCAAAGTCACGCGCATTTTGTAGCCGCGTATCAAATAGGTATCGCCGGACCTCGAACTGCTCGGCCAACTGGCTGGACCACGGCGCTCGCGATGGGTCGAGCAATTCGCGCATCCCTTCACCCCGGGTCTGCCTTGCCGCCTCATCCCGGACCTGTAAGCCCTGGCTATTGTCCGCCACCACGGCAAAAAAATTGGATCCAGGTTTCGCACGTTCCCGACTCCACAACGGTTCCAGCAGACAAAACGCCAGGGCAACAATGCCAATTAGCTTCAACACCAAACACAACCACCGACGGCCACCTCGCGGCGCGGTTCGGTATCCCCAGAGCAAGAGCGCCACGCTCAGCCCAAAAATACCAATTGCCGGTACCAGCCAACTCCATCCCGAAAAAGTAAGTGAAGCCACAACAGTCATGCCCTCACCTCCGGGCAACAGCGCTCGTCATCACGAATTCCGGTTCGCCAAACATCCACAGGTCGTTTCATTTTGCCTTCGGAGACGGTGCTGGAGTCGTTGAGGGGCTGTCCTTGCCGAGTTGCTCGTAATACCGGCGGACTAATTCTGTGTAACGTGTCGGCACCGGGTCGCGATCAATCGGAACCAGCGCTTCACGCGACCCGCGTCGCGCCAGTTCTTCCGTTATCTGGTTCCGAACTTCCACCAGGGGTTTCACAATCTTTAAATCCACCACCGTCCAGTCCGGCTTCTTTAGGTCTCGCTTGAATTCAGTGCGCAGACGGCGGGCCTGCTCACGCGCATTCGCCAAGTTGTTCTGCAGATCCGGCATGTCGACCATCGATTCGACGTCCCGTACCCGGTCCGCCCAAGTCGCGAAGTCTTCGCCTGTAATCGGTCCCGATCTCGGCCCTCCATTGCCTGGACGCGCCCGGCCTGCACGTTCCCCACCCAATAACCGATCCAACTCATTTTCCGTATCACGCTCAGGGGACGCGGGATTCGACTCCTGCGGTTCATTCGATTGGGCCTGAGCCGGAGTCTGGCCCCGACGATTTCCCCGCTGCCCCCGCTGACCCTGTTGACCCTGTTGACCCTGTTGACCCTGTTGACCTTGTTGACCCTGTTGACCCTGTTGACCCTGTTGACCCTGTTGACCTTGTTGGGCGGGGTCCTGACCTTGCTCCGGATTTGAGGCATCAGACTGGGCCTGTTCACCCGATTCTGCCGATGGACGCCCTTGACCTTTCGGACGCGGTTCGCGTTGACCAGTGGCATCCACCTCGCGAGGTTCACCAGACGGATTGCCCGCAGCCGCCAACTGAGTCGCGTCTGCAGTCTCGCTCGCTTCCGATTGCCCTGGCTGCGCCGACTGACCGCGCCCTGGTTGCTGACCGGACTGCCCCGCTTCGCCGCGATCTGCTCGAGCACCTGTCCTCGCCGCGGCATTCGTCAACCGATTGCGAGCCATCTCCTGGCGCAGTTGATCGGTCAATCGATCTAACTCCTCGCGTGCGAGTTGGAGTGCTTGAGTGTCGTCTCCCAGGACACTTTCAGTCGCCCGTTCAACTCCTTGGCGGAGGTCTTCGATGCCAGATCGAGCTCGCTGTTCTGCCGCTACTGCCGCCGGGTCAAATCCCTGACGCAACATCTCAGAGGTCATCTCTAGCGATCGTGCCCCTTCAGCGCCGGCCAGTTCTTGGAGTTTTTCATTGAGGCCGCGGGTTAGCATTCGTCGGCGAAGCAGTTCCTCGCGAAATTGTTTCACGTTGCCGACATCGTCCTGATTGAATTTGCGCAATGCATCGTAAAGTTGGCGGGAAACTATGGGCTCAGAGGATTCAGCTTGCTCGGAAATCTGAGTGGCGCGCTGAACCAGATTGGTCAAGCGGGCTCGCTGCTGTGACAATTGGTTGACAATATCATTCCGCTGCTCGTCATCGCTCAGCTTTTTGCGGGCCGGATCGTCCAGCTTCGCAAGCTGCTTTGACAACTCCTCCTGTTTCCGCGCCAGATCCCGCGCTTCACTCCGCATTTCGCGTAAATTTTCCGCCAGTTGATTGGAAGTCTGCTTGCGCAGGTCATCGCGTATGTCCTGCAACTGGCGCTGAGCCCGGGTGCCACTCGCCAGCGCTTGCGACACCTGACCTTCACCCGTGGATTCCGAAGCTTGCTGCAGTTGGTCGCGTGCTTCTTGCAATTGTTTCCGTTGCTCGGCCATCTGGGACTGGTTTTGCGGCTGATTCATACGCTGCTGAAGTTCGTCTGCATCGGCCAGCATTTGCTTTTGCTCCTCCTGCAACCGCTTGAGCTCGCGTCGGATTTCCTCACGCTCTTTATCATTTTTCGCTTCCTGCAACGCCGTTTGCAGTTCCTTGAGCTTCTGATTGACGTCTTGCTGGCGCCGCGCGAGTTCTTCCAGCCGGTTCATGATCTGGGTCTTTTCGCGCTGGGCAGCATCCTTGGGAGCCTGGGCTTGACGCTCGGTCTCGTAGCGGTTTTCGGATTGAGTTAAATCGAGCTGCTCGATTTGGCGCTGGCTCATCTGCTCGCCGGCACCACCGGATTGAGAGTTTTGGCTACGTCCACGCGTTACTTGTGTCTCTCGCTCGCGCAACTTAAGGAGCGCCTCATATGCGGACTGCTGCGCACTCAACGCTTTCGCCAGAGCAGCCGGAGACTTTTCGGCCGCTTCCAACTGTTTCAAAGCCTCTTCCAGCTGGGTCACCACCGAGGACCATTTTGATGTGGCCGCCGGATCCTGTTGACGTTCCATTGAAGATTTCGCCTGCTCAATCGCCTCTTCCGCAGCACCGATGACGACTTTGAGATCTTCCTTATAACCTCCGGGCGTCGAATTTTTGTTTTCCAATCGCTTCAGTGCCGCCCCCTCGCTTGTCGACGGCGATCCCCTCCGCCCGGCTTCGCCAGGGCGTTGTGGAGGTACAGTGTCGCCGTCAGCCGTATTGGCGCGAACCTGGCCAAACACGCCCACTACGTTTCGCGACAATGATCGAATCATCGCGGTCATTTCCGGGTCGAGTTGTTTGGGAGCCAGAGTCTTCGATTGCACTGTCTCGGGGGTCGCGACTCGAGGTTGAGAAAACGGGTGCGTGGCTCCTGAAGGCTTACCAGCATCCTTGGCCTCTCGCTTGGAGGCATCGGCTGGGCGCTTGCCATGATCGCGTTGAAGCCGCCAGGTGGCATTCATGATCTGCTTTTGCAACTCTGCCAGTTTGGTGGTCTGACCTCCAGATTGCCCCTGACCTTCACCGCCGCCCATGCCTTCACCCTCCCGAAAGGTTTCTTCAAATGCTCGAACTTCGCCGAAGAAGAGATCTCCCTGCGTGCGGCGAACCTGGCCATCCGGGCCAAGATCATCTGCCCAGACAAACCAAGCCACCAAATCATCGGGTCCAACTCCGAATTCTTCCAGTCGCAGCATGTGCTTAAAGGGCCGCTTCTCCCGTGGGGGAACACTTTTGCCCAATTCGACAAATACGGGTTCGCCGCGTTTCAATACGTAGGCCAAGCCGAATGCGGACATGCCAAAGTCGTCCCAGACAGTTCCTTCAAACACCAGTTCCTCAATTGCAGATGGTCGGACATCTCCGCGTGGCGAAGCCAGCCGGAGTTCCGGGGTTCGATTTTTCGAAACCTCGAAAACAAACTGAGCCGGTACTTTATTGGTCCGACCATCCGAGTCCACCAAGCGAAGGTCATAGGAACTGCTCGTCGCCAGCGTGAATCCCTTCAACCAGGCGGAGGCTTGGTTTGTGCCAACTGCAAGCACCAATGGAGTGCTGTTGGTTCCGCGAGGAACCAATGTGGCGGTCGTTACAACCTTGTTCAACTGCAGGGCCAGATCCAGCGTCGAGCCTTCCACAGCACTGATCCGTCGGGTCTCCTCAACTCGGCGAGGCGCGTCCCCGGTGTAGGCCGGAAAAACCAGATCGGCATCCGATCGTTCCAAACGCGGGAATTCGAAAACCGCGACTTGGAAATCGCGGGTCCGTTGACTGCCATACTCCACCCGATAGGCAAAACTCGCCGCCACTTCGGGAACACTCCCACCAAAAACAGGATCTGCGAGACTTCGATTCAACGCGATGCGCTTCTCCGGTAATCCCGACTGTTGAAGCACGAGTTCCGCCCCAGTTGGCACTGCACCACCAAATCGAGCTAGGACCACCAGATTCTCCCCCTTCTCCAACGTCGTGTCTCCAGGTGTCACTTCAACCCCAAGCCGAACGACCGACTTCCACGTACCCGGCGGGCGATTCGACGGCAGCCGCAATGGCAAAAGGCCTAGGGTAAAGGCAGCTAGAGCCAGCAATGCCAATCCATGCATGGCGAGCATATGCTGGTTGGGTATCGAGAGTGACCAGCGATGCTCGCGCGCGTGATCCAAAGCGCTGGTTAGAATGCGTTGTTGAAAATAGTTCCAGCCGACGCCTGGTTTCGGTTCCTGCTGAACTGCCGTGATCAATAGGCCCTGAAGATCCGGGTACTGCTTCTCCACCAGCGCTGCAGCTCGTCGTGCCTCCACTGGACGCCGGTAGTACCGAAATCCGAGAGCGATAGACAAAACGCCGCCCAGAATGGCAATCAGCGGCAGGCTAAGGGGCGACGCCAAACCCAAGGCATACTGCAAGCTGAAGACCAGCAGACTCACACCAGCAGCTATCAACCACCCCAGGGCCAGCCCCTTCAGCAGTGCGAGCCAGCGCTTCCTCCGTACCACGGTTTGGAGGCGCGATTGCAACAATTTGTCGATCATAAGCTCACTCCTTCTGGAAGGGTTGTTTGTCGTAAAGTCCAGCCTGCCACTGCTGTTTCAATCATCAAGAGAGCAAGTGCTCCCACCAAAAACCAACGCCATAGCTTTTGACGTGCTTCCGCTTCCGAGCTCTGCAATAAGGCTTGGCGTTCCTTCTGACGCGTTTCTCCTGTTTCAGTCTTTTGCAATACTGGGGCTCCCAAACGTTCCAATTCGTCCAGTGCCAGGGGGGCCGTTCGGGATTCAGCTGGATCCAAATTCACCGCCAATCGCAGCAACGGTTGGCTGCCTTCCACCACGTAAATTCCGGGTTGCACCGCGCCGGAGAAATTCGTCGATCCAGCCGGCACGCGCAGAGTGTTACCATCTGGACCTCGGATTGACCATGGCGCGCTACCTCCTGTCGCCATTGGAATCGAGTCACCAACCAAATGTTGCGCGGTCGGTGCCGCTACCCCACCCCCCAGCTCCAACAATGAAAACAAGAGAGGTACAAATTTCGTGGATAGGGCTAACTGGCTATCGTCGGGATTCCATCCCGACGCCAGAATGACCAACCGCCCCTTGCCGGTCGGCACTTCGATCAATGCCGGATCGCCTGAATCAAACGTCGCAATGGACCGTGCGCCAGGAAAGCTCGATAATCCGAACTTCCGATGGCGCCAGAAATGGATCTTGCTGAAGTCGCTGTATCGCGGATCCGCGAACGGTAGGAGCAACGGGTGCCGGAAATCCAACTCCCCTAGGATTGCATAACGCCCACCAGTCTGCTCTTGCATCGGGATGGACTCCACCCCCGCCAAGCGTGCCACCGTCGGTGCCATACCCACAGTACGCGGGGCCACCAAAACCGTCCGTCCCGCCAATGCTTGTTCGCGAATCAGCACGGCCCGCTCTTCAGATAACGAATCGGTCACAATCACCAGGGCGGCTGATTCCAGATCGGCCGCGCTGAGCGACGCCTCCGGTTTTACCGAATCTACCTGGATCAATTGCCGGCGGGTTGCAGGAAATGCCCGTCTCAAGAAGTAAAGCGGCTGACGCGTTTCCAAATCGGTTTCCGTTCCCAAATAGATCACTCGAGAACGTGCTATCTCTGGCGGAATCACCGAGACGATGTTGTCAAAGCTTGCGGCGTCTCCTCGCAGAATAATTCGATCCAAATTAGTCAGACCCGGTGGAACCGGGACAGGCACGATTCGACTCTGACCTGGCGGCACATACACTTCGATGGGTTTGCCGGCAAAGCCCGCCCCATTGGAAAGCCCCCAGCCGACCTGCAATTGGTCCTTGGTTGAGTCGGCAGCATTGCTGATGCGGACCCGAACTACGGGATCATTTCCGGAATCCGCCATGGCCGATTCAGCGACGAGTTGCACACCGGCATTGCCCGGCTCCTTCGGACGGATGGTTTCCAGTGAAAGCTCCACTTCCTTGGGCCAATCGTAGCCCTGCAATGCTTCGAGGCGCCCGCCTTCCTGGAAATCGCTTATCAACACAATCCGTCGCCGCGTGGACCGTTCCGCGAGATCCGCTTCCGCAAGCATTTCCGCCGCGCGAATCAGCGCAGTACCCAGTTGGGTCGATGACCAGGTCGGTTTCCGATCGCCCAACCGAGACAAAACCATGGCCGCCCGCTCCCCAGGAACCGAGGCTTTCCATTCCTCAAACTGAACCACCGGATCGATCTGACTGGAAAACAACATCACCGCCACTTCGTCGCCTGCACGCGCCTGTCTGAGGAAATCCGAGAGCTTGGACCGAGCCGCTGACCATAAATCTTCCCGTTGCATGCTAGCACTGGCATCGATCAAGACCACGGTGCGTGTCGCCAGACCTTCGGGATCCGGAGGGGCGGCGGCATTCTTCAAGAATGGCCGCGCAAACCCCAATGCCAACAACACCAATACCAGGCAGCGCAAGAGGAGTAAGAGGAGGTTTTCCAACCGACTTCGCCGGGTTAGTCTCGGGGGAGACGGCGCCAGAAACATGAGGGAACTGAACACCGTCCGTTCCCGGGTCGTGCGCCGGATCAAATGGAATACCACCGGCAGGGCCAGAGCTAGTCCACCCACCAAAAACAACGGTGCCAGGAAACTCATGAGCCAGTTCCCTTCGGGAGGGCGCCTTCAGCACCGCGTTGAGATGGACGACCACGTCGGCCCCGGGACCGGCGCTGCTGCAAGAATCCGTACAGTGCCAGTTCCAAGGGAGCGTCGGCCACTAATTGTTGATACGCGATGCCCAACTTCTCACACAATCGGCGCAAGGCCTCGTTGTGCGCGTTGAATTGTTCCAGGTAACGCTTCCGGGCCGATGCCGGATCGATGAAAAGCGTTCGCCCGGTCTCAATGTCCTCAAACACCGTTGCCGATTCGAAGGGAAACCTCAATTCCGCCGGATCCAACACTTGAAATACGACCACTTCATGCCGTCCTGCCGTCACCCGCGACAACGCCCGTTCCAACTGATTAATCGGTGCCAAGAAGTCGGAAATCAGTACCACCATGCCCCGCTTGCGCAGGAGCATCGCGACCTGTTCCAACGGAACGGTTAGATCGGTGCCCGTGCCACTCGCCGGTTTTTGCAGCGAATCAATCACCAACCGCAAATGACCCAGCCGATGTTTTGTCGGCAAGAAATCCCGGACACCTTCATCGAAAGTTAGCAGTCCAACCGCGTCACCCTGCTGATGCAAAAACCAGGCCAGCGTCGCCGCCAGCGTCGCCGCATACTGCGCCTTGGTAAATGACTGAGATCCGTAAGTCATCGATCGGCTCTGATCGACGACAAAATGACACCTCAGGTTGGTTTCATCCTCGAATTTCTTTATGAAGAACCGATCACTCCGACCATACACACGCCAATCCAAATGGCGCAGATCATCGCCCGATGTATACTGGCGATACTCAGTAAATTCGACAGAAAAACCATGGTAAGGGCTCCGGTGGATGCCCGTCCAAAAACCCTCCACCACAGCACGCGCCCGCAATTCGAGATTGCGAATGCACATGAGAGCCTGCGGGTCGATGAACGACGAGGCACCCTGTTGATTGGAGGCTTTCAAGGTCATGCCAGCAGCGGCGCTTTCACGGTTTCCAAGAGGCGCCGAATCACATCCTCGACCCGCACGCCCTCGGCCTCAGCTCGGTAATTCAACAGCACCCGATGCCGCAGTACCGGCGCCAGCAAGACACGGATGTCGTCCACAATCACATGGGAACGTCCCAAAAAAAGCGCTCGAGCTTTCGCGCCCAGGACCAGGTTCTGTCCCGCGCGGGTCCCGGCGCCCCAGGTGACCCATTCATTAATAAAATCCGGCGTTCCCTTCTGGCGGGGTCTTGATGCCGCCGACAATTGGACCGCATACCTTGCCAATTCTTCGGCAATGGGGACTTGGCGAACCAATTCATGAAACCGAAGGACATCGACCCCATCAAAGAACGACTCAATCGCCGCCGGCTTACCTGCGGTGGTTCGCCGTACCACCTGCACTTCGTCGTCTTCCGGCAGGTAGTCCATGACAACATTGAACATGAACCGGTCCAACTGAGCTTCAGGGAGCGGATAGGTACCTTCCATCTCGATGGGATTCTGAGTCGCCAGCACGAAAAAGGGTTCCTCCAATACATGCCGGACCCCGGAAGCGGTCACTTGGTGTTCCTGCATGGCTTCCAACAACGCCGCCTGGGTCTTAGGCGGTGTCCGGTTGATTTCATCCGCCAGAATCATATTCGCGAAGATCGGCCCGCGAACGAATGTCATCCGACGTGAATCCCCGCTGGTCTCCAAGATCTCCGTTCCCGTGATATCGGCAGGCATGAGATCCGGTGTGAATTGGATGCGCTGAAACCGCAGGTCAAACACCTGGGCAATCGATTTGACCAACAGAGTCTTGGCCAACCCAGGGGCGCCGGTGATCAAACAATGCCCGCCCGCAAACAAAGCGAGGAGAATCTGTTCCACCACCTCGCGCTGTCCGATGATGACTTTTCCCAACTCGGCTTCAATCCGCGAGCGACCTGCAATCAATTGCTGGACTAACTGGGCCTCGGTGGGAGGAACTGGTATCGGCGGCGGCACCACGGCAATGACTTTCGGCAACACGGGAGGCGCCGATGACGCCGCGATCGTTGGTGCAGCGCCAAGATCCGGTAATAGCGCTGGCAAAATCGAAGGTATCGGCGCCCACAATGGATCGGAGGAGGATCGAACAGGATCGAGAGGTGGCGGGTGGCTCATGGATTCAGGGAGATTGGAGACGGCGACATCGGGTTTGTTCCACCCAATACTCGCAGATCGACGTCAGCACAGATGGGACGTTCCAAAGCGCCGGAGCCCTGTAATCCAGGGAAACGGCTCCAAGAATGATCCCTAATCGTTCGCTGCATGACCCGGAGAGCATGGGGAGGAAGTCTCAATGCGTCATCACGTAATAAATGATGTTGATACCGAGAGGATACGAAATCTTCTCGGAGAAATTGTGGAAGTAATAGTCGCTCTCGCCCTCCCGCTCCCAGCCATCTCCATTATCCGTGTTATGAGTGGCCAGCACCATGAGTCGCCCTCGATCATCGACGATGGCTCGATGATGCACATCGGTCGCATCCGGGCGTTCGTAGGTCACACCATCAAACTGGCTCATCGCCCCGCGCCACACGTTTGGCACTTGCCCCTTCGCACCAATTTCAAACACACCGTGGTATATGGGATGAGTCAATGGCAGTTCTTCAAAGGAACGATCCGGAAAAACCTGCTTGAACACCTCTTCGCAATTCGACCACTCGTCGTCCCCCCAAAAATCATCCAGCATCAAAAAACCACCGTTCAGCAAATGCTTTCTTAAGGCGACCACTTCCTCCTCGTTCAAATACAAGCTCCCGGGCTCCACGATGTAGAGAAACGGATAATCGGCCAAGTCAGGATCGGTCAACCGCACGAATCGACCATCTGGATCGACTTTCATTGAGGTCATCTGCTGCAATCGATAGGACAAATTCAGATCGCTATCCGGGGTGTCAGTTGTCCAATCCCCTCGCCCATATCGACCGTTCGACGTGTACTTGACCCGGGCAAATGTGAACACATCCGTTTCAAATCCCCATCGATTGGTCCATGTCGGTGTCCCGGTGCTGTGCGAATCGACTTCGCGGGCCGTCCGGGTCTCATCCGTCACGTGACTCTCCTTCCAACCCCCCCCGCCAAACCGTCGCTGCCCGAATGCCGCCAACACAAGCGCCAATGACGCCAGCAACGGGAATCCAAACCGGGAGGCAATAGCACCGCGCGCACGGGTCATAAACGTTCAGTGGGTCATGACGTAATAGATAATATTAACGCCCAGGGGATAGGCGATCTTCTC
>SXSK01000069.1 GCA_005793375.1 Verrucomicrobiales bacterium
GATAAACCCGGTCCACGACTGAGATCGCAACGCTTTTCCCTGGCTCAAACGGTCGATTTTTCTCGGTTCAAAAGTTGCATCCCGGACCCCAGGAACGACGTTGGTTGAACTTGATGACGGCACCGATGCTCCGGGAACCCACCGCTGAGGTCATCCTCCGCGTCTCCCATGTTCAAAAGGCTTATATAAACCGACCGGTCCTCCGAGGCGTCAGTCTGGAGGTGCATCGGGGAGAGCGCGTTGCGCTTACCGGACCTTCTGGCAGCGGCAAAACCACCTTGTTGAACTGCGCGGGCGGCGTCGATCGACCGGATTCAGGCAGCATCCAATTCCGTGGCGTGGGTCTGGAATCCTTGAGCGCGGATGCCTTGGCCGAAATTCGCCGACAACACATCGGCACTATATTCCAATTCTTCCATCTGCTTCCCACGCTTTCAGCCGCTGAAAATGTGGAACTCCCGCTTCAATTGAATGGCATCTCGGCCCGGCAGCGGGCAAAGCGGGTCTCCTACCTTCTCGAGCGGGTTCAAGTCAGCCACCGAGCCAACGCACGTCCCCATGAACTCTCTGGCGGTGAAATGCAGCGGATCGCCATTGCCCGAGCTCTGGCACACGAACCAGCGCTGCTACTAGCGGACGAACCGACAGGAAATCTCGATTCGCGAAACGGTGAAATTATCCTCGGCTTGCTCCAAGAGTTGTCCGATGAGACTGGCACCGCTCTGGTCCTGGTGACCCACAGCCCCGATGCCGCACGCATTTGTCATCGGGAAATTCAACTGCGCGACGGTGAAATCATCGCCATTCAGACACCCCGCCCTTTGGTTGAATCATGACTCACGGAAGCACTCGGACCCTGCTTCGGCTGTTGTGGAGCCGCTTCTCGTGGCGACATGCGACGCAGGCGCCGCTGGCATCGGCATTGCTGGTCGCGATCTTGGCGATCGGAGTTGGCGTATTCCTGGCAATCCGGCTGGCAAACCAAGCGGCAGTGTCCAGCTTTCACAACTTCACGGATCTGCTGACTGCCGAAAGTGACGGGTTGATTCAGGCACCCGCAGGAGCTCTGCCCGAGTCGATTCTCACAGACCTACGCCAGGCCCTCGGAGCGGAACCCGTAAACCTAGTTGCCGTTCTCGAAAGCACCGGCACCAACCCGCGGGAATCCGAAAACGAAGTCATTGGTGCCCGCGCCACGTTCCAACTGCTGGGTGTGGACATCGTGGCGCTACGCAATCTTGCCGCACAGCGTCGCGTCCAGACTGCCGCAGCGACTCGTGAAAACCTCGTCGCCACTAATTCAATCGTATCCGTGACCCGCAGGAAAGATCTCTGGGAGGTCCTGCGGGATCCTCACGCGGTGTTCATCAGTCAATCACTCGCAAAGGCCAAAGGACTCACGCTCGATGCCACGCTGCCGTTAGTCATCAACGAAAGGATCGTTCCGCTGCGAGTCCGGGGCATCCTGCCAACCGATCCCTCCCAACCAGAGGCGCCAGCCGAGTTCTTGCTGATGGATCTTCCCGCGTTGCAAGCCTGGACCGGCCGAAGCGGCTGGGTCGATCGCATTGAGTTCGTGATCGAAGAAGGACCCCGTCGCAAGGAGCGTTGGACTGCCATTCGCACTCAATTGGAGTCCACGGCCAAACAGTCGTCCGATGGCTCCCCACGCTGGCGAGTCAGCTCGTCCGCAGATCGCCGCGCTGGCGCTGAAACCATGACCCGGGCGTTCCGGCTTAATCTGACAATCCTCTCAATGCTCGCGCTCGCCGTCGGGTTGTACTTGGTGTTCCAAGCCTTGGACGGTGCCGTGGTTCGACGGCGGGAAGAAATCGCCATTCTCCGCGCTTTGGGTGTCACCCCCCGTCAAATCCAACTAGCATGGCTGATTGAGGCGACGGCGTTAGGATTGGTCGGTGGTCTGGCCGGACTGGCACTCGGCTGGGTCGGCGCCCAAGGGGCTGTCCGCCTCGTCGGCCGCACCATCAATGCGCTCTATTACGCCACCTCCGCCAACGCCGCTTATTTGTCCTGGACGGAAGCCGCCGTATCCCTGGTTCTTGCCGTTGCTGCAAGCATCTGTGCCGGAATCCTCCCGGCACGCACCGCGGCACTGACTCCACCCGCTCAAGTCGCGACCCGCGGAGGAAGTTCCACCTATGCCGGCGGCCGCTGGCTTCGGCGGCCTTGGATTGGAATCAGCCTAATCCTTCTTGGCATGGTGGGAGCTGGCCTTCCACCGCTCCGACTGGAAGGCGGTGGACGCCTTTCCCTGGCGGCATATGGTTCCGCCCTCTGTTGGGCTTTTGGAGCCAGCATCCTCGGAGGCCCGGTATTGTCATGGCTGGGTCGCCAAGGCTTCCGTCGTGAAACTTCGGTGCCGATTCGGCTCGCGTTCAGTCAGGTCCGTGAACCCAGCGGACGGCACCGCCTCGCCGCCGCTGGCCTGGTCTGCGCCATCGCCATGACTGCCGGCATGGCGATTCTCGTCGGCAGTTTCGACACCACCATGCGATCCTGGATCGCGCGAACATTCCAAGCGGATCTATACATTTCCAGTGACGGGGCCCAAAGCGCTTCCACCCAAAATCGCATCGCCCCCTCGACCTGGAAACCTATCGCCGAACTCCCCCAGATCGCTCGGGCCAACGCCGTGCAGGTCGCCGAACTCCAGCTTCCAATTGGCACGACACTGCTCTTCGGTGGTGACCTGGAGTTCTTTCGCACCGTCACGGAACCGGCCTGGTTGGAAAAGCCCCTCAACAATGCGATCTTCGATCCTGCGCAAAACAAGAACCTCGCCCTCGTCAGCGAGAGCTTCTGTGAACGTTTCCAGAAGCATCGGGGTAATCGCTTGGATATCCCGACCCCAAGTGGCGTGAAGTCTTTGGTCATCGCTGGGAGTTTTTCGGATTACGGCAATGAACGCGGATCCATCCTGGTGGATCGGGCTCATTTCGCTGCGTGGTTCAGGGATGAGCTGGCCTCCAGCTTGATCCTACAGCTCAAGCCGGGCGTCAGTGCCACTCAACTCCGTGCTGAACTCCGCCAAGCCCACCCTGGTCTCGCCGTTTATACCAACGAACACCTGCGCCGAGAGGCATTGCGCATTTTCCGCCAAACATTTTCCATCACTTACGCACTCGAGCTAATTGGGATCTTTGTGGCCGTCGCCGGACTGGGATTTACACTCGCAAGCCTGCTCTGGGAACGGCGAGGTGACCTCACCACCTTGCGAGCTCTCGGTCTCAGGCGCGCCGAACTTGCTGCAGCCACCGCCTGGGAGGGCGTCCTGACCGCCACTGCCGGGATCGTTGTCGGCCTGCTGGCGAGCCTGGCACTCGGTTGGCTGCTCATCGAGCGTGTCAACAAACAAACCTTCGGCTGGACACTCCAAACAGACTTGCCTTGGGCTCAACTCGCGCTGCTAACGCTCCTCGTCCTTGTCGCCGCAGGAGCCACCGGATGGATCGTCGGCCGTTGGGGCTCTCAACTTCCCGCTGAGACCGAAGAATGAACCTTCCTTTTCGAATCACTCACAGACGGCTCGCCGCTCTGGTTGCACTCCTCCTGTGTCTACCGCCCACCACGGCCTTCCCTGCGGCAGACAAGGCGACTAGCGAGATAGGCGGTTTCGAAATTCCCAAACCCGGACGCAAGTTCACCTTCCCCCGCGACCACGGTAGTCACCCCGAGTTCTCGATCGAATGGTGGTATCTCACCGGCCACCTCCGGACGCAAGCTGGAGGACCTTTCGGTTTCCAAGCGACCTTCTTCCGACGGTCCACGTCGCCCAGTCATTCATCGACCAATGCGCCTCGTTCGGCGGCATTCGGCCATCAACAACTCTTTCTGGCTCACATGGCCTTTGTGGACGTCTCGGCACAGCGGTTTTACCATCAAG
Source organism: Verrucomicrobiales bacterium (assembly GCA_005793375.1). Classification (GTDB taxonomy): domain Bacteria; phylum Verrucomicrobiota; class Verrucomicrobiia; order Limisphaerales; family UBA9464; genus SXSK01. Next base: position 3,905 of record SXSK01000069.1, read on the forward strand.
AGCGCCTGAATCGCGAAGGCTGGGATGCCTATGCAACCACCAACACGCTGGATGTCCGCAATGGGAACTGGACCCTTCATCTCAGCGACCATGGCGCCACACCGACCCTTCTGTTGCGCGGGAGCTGTTTTGCCGAAATCGCCTTTGAATTGTCGCTCCACCCCCTCAAGCCACTGGTCGCCTTCGGAACCAATGGCGTCTCCCGCAAAGCTGCCGAACCTTCAGCCGCCAGCCACTACCTCACCTTCCCTCGACTCCGCGCTCAAGGAACCGTGGCCATCCGTGGCGCGCAGTCAGCGGTGACTGGTGAGGCCTGGATGGATCATGAATTCAGCAGCAGCCAACTCGGCGAAGGCCAGGTAGGTTGGGATTGGGCCTCAATCCAACTCCAAGACGGACGCGAACTGATGGCATACCGCATGCGGCGCAACGATGGAACGACGGATCCCTTCTCCACACTCGCCTGGATCCAACCCTCAGGTGAAATCCAACATCTGAACGCCAATCAGTTTTCTTGGGAAGTATTGTCGCGTTGGAAAAGCCCAACTTCCGGCGCCGAGTATCCCTCACGCCTGCGGCTCAACACGGTGGATCCAGCTTCCGGAAAACCCTTCTCTGTAGTGCTTCAGCCTCTCGTCCTGGACCAGGAATTGCGGGGCGATATCGGCGGCATCGCCTATTGGGAAGGTGCTTGTCGCGTCGAGAACACTTCCGGTCAACCCATCGGAAACGCCTACCTGGAGCTCACGGGCTACGCTGGAACTCTCAAGGGCAAGTTTTGAACTGCGGCATCCAAACTCCGCCTCGTTTGCCGCAGTCAAACCATCGCGGTTTCCATAGGGATCGTCAGGCTCCCAACACCCGGGATGGACTGGCTGGAATCTCAAAATGCCCTTCCTATCGACACAACCGGACGCCGGCGTTATTCCAACCGGATGGCACCTTGTATCCGCACCGGGTTCCGGATCAACTGCCCCTCCGATTCCAAGGCGTGAATCCGCCTCACCACGTCCATGCCACGCGTCACTTTTCCAAACACCGCGAACCCTTGGCCGTCTGGGTTCCGCTTTCCACCGAAGTCCAGCTCTGGTTGGTCGCCGATGCAGAGGAAGAAGTGATCTTGCGCCGTGTCAGGCCCCATCCTCGCCATGGACACCGCCCCATCTAGGTGCTTTAGCCCGGTATCGCGTGTCCGTTCCAACACAATCGGCGCCAAGAACTCATTGGTACGCTTCGGATTCGCCTGCGCCTGGACCACCGCGATCTTCACGGAATTCGTCGGTTGGTTCGCCAAGGTGACCGTGCGAAAAAAAACGCCGTCCGAGTACCATCCGGCCTCCACATAATGGAGGAAATTGCGTACCGTTCTAGGCGCGGCACGGGCATCCAGTTGCAACTCCACGTCTCCCATTGCGGTCTGAACACTCACACGAACCAAGTCCGGCACGAGTTCCTCACGCCACCGAAAGCGCGGCATCGATCCCGGATTCAAAGAAGCCAGGTGTTCACGGTCTTTCAACCCATGCAACCCCGGCTTCTGATAACGCCACGGCCGATCACCAAAAACCTCCTCACATAACTGAGCCGACCTCGCGTCATACGCCTTCAGTTCAACACGTGTATTCACCTGGTTGTGCAAGGCATCATTTTCGCGGTTGTCGTCGAACCAACTCTGAACGCCTTCAGCCCAGTATTCGTGTCGATTCGACCCAGCAAAGGTGCCTTTCCACAACCCTTGATTGGTCGCGTTCGGATAAGCCTCCATCAACCGCTTATCAAAGGTCCGGTCCAGCTGACTCAAACCCATCTCGTGAATCGCATGGGCGAATTCGTGGATGCAAATGTTCTCGGTGGAGTAGGGATCCCCTGGGTATCCTAAAAGGTTTTCTTCGCCGCAGCTTACCGCTGGCGCTTGCGGCGTCGCACCCGATCCCCTCGCGCGCCGATCCCAATAAACCCGGGGCTTCAACGACGCATGTTCCGGAATATCCGTCGTGAATTCATTCCGAATGGTTTCGGGTAGCGGCCCAACCACAGGCAATGACTCAACGGCACAGGCCCTCGCCAGAACCCATCCCCAAACCAAACAAACGTATGTCCAATGCATCCAGGGCATGGCGCCACGATAGAACTGCCACCGTCGTCTCACCATCCAAACCTGTTCCCGACTCAACGGTCTCACCAAAACTGAATTCCACGCTGGCATCTTCGTCGGAGATCGATGTAGGAAGTATTACTAACGACATGAAACGCCTCATTACTTTTGCCTCCCTCGTCCTTTGCACCGCGCTACATGCCGAAAACTGGCCGCAGTGGCGCGGACCCTCCCTGAATGGGGCTTCCAATGAAAAAGGCCTTCCATCCGCGTACGACAAATCCGGAGCCGCCTGGGTCACTCCGCTCCCTGGCAAAAGCGGTGCAACTCCCGTGATTTGGAATGACCACGTGTTCCTCACCAGTCCAGATGCTCAAAAGAACCTGCTGCTCATCGCCCTAAACCGGAAAGACGGTTCCGTCCGTTGGCAACAGACCGTCGGCGTCGGGGACCGGGAGCAAGGCCGCAATAACATGGCCTCACCCTCACCCATTACCGACGGCAAACTCGTTTACGCCCTGTTCGCGACCGGCGATCTCGCCGCTTTCGATTTCGATGGCAAACCCGCCTGGACCCGCAACCTCGCCAAGGATTTTGGTAAGTTTTCCGTCATGTGGATCTATGGCTCCAGCCCCGTGCTCCACAACGGCCGCCTTTACGTGCAAGTGTTGCAGCGCGATGACCCGTCGGGTTACGCCCACGCCCAGGACGGCAAACCCACACGCGACTCATACATTCTGGCGGTTAATGCCAAGGACGGCAAAGACGTATGGCGCCATATTCGAAAGACGGATTCCACCAAGGAATCCCAGGAATCCTACGCCACTCCGCTCCCCTACCAGGGCAAAAACGGCTGGGAACTTCTGATTGTTGGCGGCGACCACGTCAGCGGCCATAAACTGACGGACGGCTCCGAGATTTGGCGCGCGCGTCTCTATGAAAAACGGGACGATTGGTACCGAATCGTGACCTCACCAGTAGCCGCCGACGGCCTCATCTATGCGGCCGGTCCCAAAGGTCAGCCAGTGGTTGCCTTCCGAGATGGCGGTTCGGGCAATGTGACAGAATCCCATGTAGCCTGGCGGTTCAGCGAAGCGCCCACCGATTGCCCAACTCCACTGCACTACGACGGCAAGCTCTTCGTGTTGGAAGGCAACATGAATCGCGAGCGTATCCTAAGCTGCCTTGACCCAAAAACCGGTGCCAAAAAATGGTCGAGTATGCTGCCAATCAATGATCCCATCTGGGGGTCCCCCACGGCGGCGGACGGCAAGCTGTTCTTCCTGTCCGAGCGCGGGACTCTTCTGGTGGTGGATGCCGGAGCCGAATCCAAGGTCCTCAGCCGCGTCGATCTGGAGGAATCCCCCAGCCGATCCTCGGTGGCCGTTTCTCAAAAGCAGGTGTTCGTACGAACCGCCAAGAATCTCTACTGCTTTGGTGCAAAGTGAGGGTCGCCAGTTCAACAACCGTCTTCCAAGTGGCTGCGCCTTGGGAGCGCGGTGGCCTTCCACCGCTTTTGGGGAATTCCAGGGACGCCCCATCTCCACATGTCGGCAACTCGGAGATGCGCACATTTCAGGCAGGGCAGTTTCAAGATTTCGACTTTAAGGAGGCAGGTGAAACAAAAGGCGGTATAAAACTGGACAAAAGGCGCTGACTTTATTTAACTGCCGGCATGTCCGAGCCTATTACGCTACCCGAGCACGAGCAACAAACGGC
>SXSK01000070.1 GCA_005793375.1 Verrucomicrobiales bacterium
CCAAAGCTCGCGCCGTCGGGCGCTTGGACACCCAGCACCTCCAGTTCGCCGCTTACCCCACCAACCTGAATCCAATCCAAAAAGTCATCGACTTACACCCTATTCCACTCCAAATCACCCACAGATTCTGCTGAAGAGCCCTTTTTTCTTTGAACCAGCGATCGGAGAACGGGGGGTGTAACGAGGGTTTTAGAAAGTCCCGGGGTAGGCTCCACCGTCAAGCAGCCAGTTTTGGCCGGTGATGTAACCGGCGTGGACACTGCAAAGAAACGCACAGGTTGCGCCGAATTCAACCGGATTCCCCACGCGCCGCGCTGGGATTTGCAGGGCGCGCTTTTCACGGACCAAGTCTTCGGAATCTCCACTCGTCCCAGCTGCCGACCGCGTCAACGCCCTCAGCCGATCCGTGTCGAAGGCGCCCGGCAATAGATTGTTGATCGTCACACCTCGTCGGATGCTCTCTCGCGACAAGCCCGCGACAAAGCCAGTCAATCCGCTCCGTGCCCCATTCGACAATCCCAGCGTTTCAATCGGTGCTTTGACCGCGCCAGAAGTGATATTGACGATCCGCCCGAAACCGCGGGCCATCATGGGGTCGATCACCGATCGAATCAGTTCGATGGGCGTGAGCATGTTGGCTTCCAATGCCGCGATCCAGGTCCCCCGATCCCATTCGCGAAAGTTGCCAGGAGCGGGTCCAGCCGCGTTGGTGATGAGGATATCCACCTCTGGACAGGCTTCTAGAGCGGCAGCGCGGCCTCCGGCAGTGGTCATGTCGCAGGCCACCGCACGAACCTCCCCACCGCGAATCGCCTTCAACTCAATGGAGGCGGTCTCCAACACGTCCGATCTCCGACCGGTGATGACGACGTTCACGCCTTCGCGCACCAGGGCCTCGGCACAGGCGCGCCCTAAACCGCGACTGGATGCGCTGACCAGCGCCCAGCGTCCGGAAATACCTAGATCCATAAGTTGTCCGGCAACCATGAGCTCAGTGAGCCAAAGCGCAATGCCGGGAATGGGGAGGGGGTTTTAGGAGTAACCCCCCTGGAAGGGTGTGAAAACTTACTTTGGGGCACACCGAAAACAGAGGAGGACCACCGTACTCCAAAGGGTCGCTCTCCAAAAGGATGACAAGCGTCGTCGGATTTGTTGAACTCGGGTCTCACATGACACCCATCCCACGCCTGCTTCGTGTGCGACAAGAGTTTCCGCACCCGCCGCCCCTCGACCTCCTTGGGACATTGTCTAAGGAGTTTCAGAAGCTGCGGCCGCGGATCCAACCCGGCGCGCGTATCGCGGTTGGCGTGGGCAGTCGAGGCATTGCCAACCTTGCCGCCATTGTGTCTGCCCTTCTCGGACTCTTACGGGATGCTGGAGCCCGTCCCTTCATTCTACCGGCGATGGGCAGTCATGGCGGCGCCACACCTGAGGGCCAGATCGGACTGCTGGCTGGTTATGGCATCACCGAACAATCCATGGGTGTTCCGGTACTGGGCTCACTCGACGTGCGGCAAGTGGGCGCCACGGCACACGGGGCACCGGTCTGGTGTAGTGTGGAGGCCTTGGGAGCAGATGGCATCCTGGTGGTGAATCGCATCAAGCCGCACACCGATTTTTTCGGGGCATTGGGGAGTGGGTTGATCAAGATGTGCGTGATTGGTCTGGGCAAACATGCCGGTGCTTTGGCGATGCATCGGGCAGCTAGTCGATGGGGTCATGAACCGGTAATTAGGGAAATGGCTTCGGTGGTTCTCGAGAAGGCACCCGTATTGGGAGGCATCGCCATCTTGGAGAATCAGCATCATGAAACGGCTCGGTTGGTTGCCGTACCGCGAGAGGCACTGGAATCCGCGGAAGACCAATTGCTTCAGGAGGCGAGGGCCATGATGCCTCTGCTGCCATTCGACGAGATCGATCTCCTGATCCTGGATACGATCGGCAAGAATATCAGCGGCGCCGGGATGGACCCCAATGTCGTCGGCAGAGGAGTACAGGGTTATTCCAGCGCCTTGATGCGTGAGGGACGTCCGTCGCCATTCATCCGTCGCATTTTCGTTCGGGAAATCACCCCCGAGAGCCATGGCAACGCCATCGGGATTGGTCTTGCCGATGTCACTACCACACGTCTGGTTCGGTCGATGGACGCGTCGGTGACCAATATCAACGCGCTCACGGCGTTGACCCACCAGTGCGCAAAAGTGCCGATCCATTTCGACACGGATCGCGAGGCGATCGAACGGATTCTCAATACCCTGGCCATCGATAACACCGCGCAAGCTCGAATCGTGCGGATCCGAGATACGCTTTCGACCGCCGATATGGAAGTTTCCGAGTCGTTGTTGCCAGCGATATCCGGCCGGCCCGGAATGGTGATCTTAAGTGATGCGTGTGACGTCGCGTTTGATAACGAGGGGAATCTTCCTCCCCTCATCGTCGACTAGGTGCGCCACCCGCCGCGCCCCGCAGTGGTGCGCCTGTTGATGGAGCAATCCATCAACACGTGACTCACCACCATTTCCAGCTGCGATTGGGTTTCGGATCGAAGGTCCAATTCTCCGTCTCTTTCGGGAAGGAGAAGAACTCCACATGACCGTCGCCGAAGAGCATGTTGAAGCGGCCGCTGCCCTTGTAATTGTGCCAAATGCTCTTGGTGTCAACAGTTCCCCGGTTAGCGTGCCAGGGCCAGTCGCCTTGGATGATCTTGTGACTGGGACCGAGAGCGACTTCGGAGGATTTGATGGGGGTGCCCTCGTAGCTATTGCGCGGTGCATTGGCATCACCGGCCACATGGCGAACCCGGAAGGAATCGTGCTGGAACTGCACGAGGTAGCTGTTCCCATAACTCCCGTAACAGCTCTTGATAGGCAGGCTGTTTAACTTGTCTCCCCGATCGTTTGGGCAGCGCCAAACAGCGATGGCCAGGGTATATTGGTTGAGTGGTCGATTGGTGGCGGGCACGTTAACGCTATAGGTCCCGTTGCTGCCGCCCCCGGCATGCCAGTCCCGTTGGAGCGGATAAAAATCCTGGTAATCATCGGTGTACATGGCATACGCGAGGCCGATCTGGTGCTCGTTATTGAAACACTTGGTTTGGGTGGCTTTGGCCTTGGCGCGACCCAAAGCTGGCAAAAGCATGCCGGCCAGAATCGCAATGATGGCGATGACCACGAGAAGCTCAATCAAGGTAAACGCGGCGCGGTTTGGAGCGGAACGGAGGGAAATGGGTCGGATGTTCATGGCGATGAAGCGTGAGCCCTGTATGGATCCGAAGGCTGTTAAAGAGAACGGGCGTTCGTGTTCATAAGGTGGATCAGTGGTCAATTTATCCACCCAAGGCCATTGTGCCAGTCCAATCCGCCGCGAACTGAGTTTGGCGTCGTTACCGGAGAGTGACTCCGCCGGTAGGGAGGTCTTTTACTACAAGATATTTGCGGCCAATTCGGCGAGTTCGCTGCGTTCGCCCTTATGCATTTCCACATGGGCCGCAATGGCGTGATCTCGAAAGCGATTCACCACGTAAATGAACCCGTTGGACGATGAATCCACGTACGGATTGTCGATCTGATAAGGATCTCCAGTGAGCACGATCTTGGTGCCGTGGCCGACGCGTGTGATGATGGTCTTGACCTCGAGAGGGGTGAGGTTTTGGGCCTCGTCGATAATCATGAACTGGTTGGCGATGCTACGTCCGCGGATATAACTGAGTGCTTCCACGATGATGGTGCCGCTGCGCATGAGGTCGGCGGAGCGTCGAGCTTCCTGACCCATGTTCAAGTCACCAAGCATTTCCAGGGCGTCGTGGATCGGTTGCATCCAAGGAGCCAGCTTCTCCTCCAGTGAGCCGGGAAGGAACCCAAGTTCTTTGCCCATGGAGATCGTAGGGCGTGCCACGACCAGGCGGCGGAACTCGCGATCCATGACCGTCCGCTTAAGCCCAGCCGCGAGCGCAACCAGGGTCTTTCCGGTCCCGGCTTTGCCCATGAGTGTGACCAAACGCACGCGCTCATCCAGAAGTGCATCCAACGCAAAATGCTGTTCCCGATTGCGGGGACGAATCCCCCAGACCCCCTCGCGCACATCTGCAATAGGAATCAATTTGGTGCCCGTGGGATCGACCTTGGTGAGGACGGTCCGCTTGGGATTGGCGGGCTCACTGAGCGTGCAAAATTCATTGGGGGAGTGTCGCTTTCCTTCTTCGAGCGCCAGAAAGCCATCCAGGCGAAATTTTGAGAGCGCTTCGGATGTCACGCTCATTTCAAATGAGCCGGTGTAAAGATCCTGCAGGTTGACCCGGTCGGTCTCGTAATCCTCGGCCTGTAGACCAAATACATCGGCCTTCAAACGCAAATTGATGTCTTTGGTGACGAGAATCGTCGGTGTCTTGGTGTCGCTATTTTGGATGGAGAGAGCCAGTGCCAGAATACGGTTGTCGGTGCTGCCATGGATGATTCCGTTCGATTCGCGTTGAATTTTGTCCGCGAACACGATCCGCAGCAGCCCACCATTGGCCAGATGGACCCCCTCGCTCAATCGACCGTGCTTGCGCCACTCATCGAGCATGCGCGAAACCGTCCGCGCATTCTGACCGCGCTCGCTCGTATCGCGCTTGAAGCGATCGATCTCCTCAATGACCTCGATGGGAATGATGACATGATTATCCTGGAAATTGAGAAAGGCTTGGGGGTCATGAAGAAGGACGTTCGTGTCGATGACATAGTTTTTGACACGGCCCCGTGTGGATTTGCGGTTGGACTTAATCCCGGTGGACTCGGGCGATCCATTGGCTACCAGCTGTACATCAGGCACGGGGTTCAATTTCGCCTGAGTTTTCCGTTTATCAAGGGCAAACCTGTTGCAGGAATGAATCAACGTGGCACGCGAACCGGAGACTTGTATAAACCGACCAATCTCTGCCCGACTTGGAGCTGTCAGGAGATGTGCGCGACACTGGCATCAAGCCAGGTTAAATACCGTTCGGAACCCTCCGTGATGGATAGAACGACGAAGGCGGCAGTGTCATAAGGGTGCAATTCCAGAACCAATTGCTCCAGCTTTGGCAGACGCGCGCGGGTTGTCTTGAAGAGAATGAGCAATTCTCGACTGCGCTCAAGTTTGCCTTGCCACCAATAGTGTGATTCGAGTCCAGGGATCAGGTTGGCGCAGGCGCAAAGGCGGGCGTTTAGTGCGGCTTGGGCGAGTTTCCGTCCGAGTTTCCGGTTCGGAACCGTCACCAGCACCGCAGCGTGGCGAGTGGTTTTTTTCATGAGACAACTTGGGAAGTGGGTCGTGAGTGCCGATGGATGGCCTCAGGTGCGCCAAGGTCCGAGTTGATTGCTGGGATCTTCGAGGAAATCGGAGAGCATCAAGTCGTGCAAAGGGCCACGGAGCGGGATGTATTTGCCATTGGCTTCCGCCAGCAAGTCACCTTGGGCATTGCGCAACTCGGCCTTACAGAAAAGTAGCTGGCGCCGGTCTTCCGTGAGTTCACCCCGAGCTACCAGTTCTTCGCCGGGATGGGCCGGCTTCAGAAAGCGCACCGTCAACTCAGCGCAATAAGCGAAGGATTTGGCACCAACGCCGCAGGCCCAGGCCATCATCTCGTCCAATACGGTGGCGGTAATGCCGCCGTGGACGGTATTTTTGAACCCGGTGAATTCAGGCCGTATCGAGAATCGGGTTTCCACGATGCGACGGTCGGTTATCAGTCGAAGCTGCAAACCTGCGCTGTTTTCGAGCCCGCAGCAGAAACAACTGCGAGTATTGGGGAGTCTTTCCATGCAATAGCCTTCCGCCCCAGTAGCGCGCCCGGGGGTATCCGCCAAGCCTCAAATCAATGGTCAATGACTTGTGGATAATGACTGTGGACCACGGATTGCCCCCGGCTTGACTGTCGATTAGGGTCACCCGCATGTCTGTTGCATCCGTGTGGCGCGCAGCCATTCTTGCGGCGTCTTTGTTCGCGGGTTTGGCTGGCTGTGACTACTGGGACCGTACCGCCAAGGTGAATGAAGAAACCGAGGCGCATTACATCGATGGGGTCACCGCCAAGAAGCTCCAAGATTATGAAGGGGCGATTTCGGATTTTGAAAACGCCCTGAAAGCGAATCCCAACTCGGGCGCGGCCCATCGCGAACTGGCGCTGCTCTATGACCATTCCAAGAACCGCCACCTGCGGGCACTCTACCACTACGAGCGGTTTTCCGAGCTGCGCACCAACGAGGTCAACCAGTTGATCCGCGATCGAATGTTTCATTGCCGCGTCATGGTGGCACGCGAGAACTTTGAAACGCTGGAACGGACTCAGGTACGTTCCGAAGTGGAAGAGTTGCGCAAGAAACTGCTCGATGCCCAGACGAAGGCGGAGCTGTTCCAGCGCGAACTTGCCAGTGCACGGGCCTTAAGCAACCAAGTCGAAGTGTTGCAACAAAAACTGGGTCAATCCACGGCATTGGTAACCCAACTCCAGAGCCAGTTGGAAAATCAAGCTCAGGCGCTCTCGGTCGCCAATTCGAAGTCCCAGACAACTTATCCCCCTTCCGATCCATCCTCCGTCCCCTTACCAAATCCCTCCACCCCCCGAGGTTCTGGCAGCCCAACCTTCGACTCGGGCAATCCTCAGAGACCCAACGCCCGTCTTCCCAGCGGGTCGGAAACCGGCGCCAAATGGTCAACACCGAACCGTTCTGGATCCACCCAGCGCTCATCGGCAAAAGCCACGCCGGCAACGGGTATCGTTTACAAACGAACCCACCGCGTTCAATCCGGTGAAACCCTCTCCTACATCGGGAAACGATACGGCGTCAGCCTCGCCGCCCTCCGTTCCGCCAACCCGCGTCTCGACCCCAATCGGATCAAACCGGGCGTGATCTTGAATCTTCCGGACAGGTAACTTGACGCTCGTCGTTCGCTCCATGGAACCCCATGGAGCCTTCGAATCACCGCTTCCACCCCATTCGGCATCCACCACCGGCATCTCATGGCAGGACGCGCATTTCTTGTTGCTGTGACGGCTTTCTGGATGGTGATGAACGTGTTGCTGTGGCGGTCGGAGTACGGCTCTCAAGCCTCATCGTCGGTGCCCATCGAAAGTGTCTGGGAACGGATACTCACCGCGGCCGACAGTTCGGCGATGCAGGTTTATCACCACGGCCAGTTGCTCGGGATTTTGCGGTGGTCTCCCACGGTGATTGAGTCTGCGGAGGTCAACACCAACGGAATCGATAATACCTCCTCCCGCATCGAAGGCATGATACAAAAGGCTGGGGGCTATCGGATGGAACTCGATGGCACTCTGCAGTTGAGTGGCGAAGCCAGTCAAAGATTTCGAGTGCACAGTACCCTCGAACTCAGCACGAACCGGGTCTGGCGGGAATTTGATACCGTGGTCCAGCAGCGCCGTACGTCGTGGCACGTCGGCTTGAGCGCGGCCGACGAAACGATACGTCTGGCTTGGCAGGATGGAGAGGCCAAGACAGAACAGACTTTCCGCCTCGCCGATCTGTCCAATCCGGCCTTGCTATTGGAGGGGCTAGGCGTGCTAGCGCCATTGGGTTTGGCACCTCGCGCATTGATGGAAGTACCCGGCACTCGTGGATGGTCCGACCGACTCAAGAGTACCGCTGTCAATGACACTTTGCGGATTGGCAACGCTCGACTCCGAGTGTATCGCATTCAAGTCCGGTTTGTAGAACGCTTCGACGCCGTCTTATTCATCAGCCGCGCCGGCGAACTTCTCAAGATTGAGCTGCCCGATCAAATTCGGCTGGTTAACTCGGCCTTTCCCAACCTCTGATCCCGACTCGGCATGATCGAACTCCAGGATCTCCACAAACATTTCGGCGACGTCTGTGCGGTGGATGGCGTGACGCTAACCGTACCGCGCGGCGAGTTTTTCGCGGTTTTGGGGCCGAATGCGGCTGGAAAGACCACTACCATCAAAATGATTGTCGGCCTCATCAAACCGACACGTGGCACCGTGCGTGTCGCGGGATTTGATGTGCAGGAGTCTTCGCTCGAAGCTCGCAAACGCCTGAGTTATGTGCCGGATTTTCCGTTTCTATACGACAAGCTTACGCCGTGGGAATTCTTGCGATTCACGGGACAATTGTTCCGGATGGATGAACGCCAGATCCGCGCGTCCACCGAGGATTTGATCCCGCGATTCCATCTGGAAGAATGGTTGCAGAAACCCATCGAAAGTCTCAGCCATGGCACCCGTCAACGCATCGCCATCGCTAGCGCCCTCATGCACGACCCCGAGGTGTTCGTGATTGATGAGCCCATGGTTGGGCTCGATCCCCATCACGCCCGAGTCGTCAAGGATACCTTGAAAGAACGATCGAAGCGCGGCATGACCGTATTCCTAAGTACCCATCAGATCAGTGTGGCGGAAGAAATGGCCGATCGAATCGGAATCATCCACCGGGGACGATTTATTGCCGTGGGTACCCCGGGAGAACTTCGCGCGCTGGCGGGGACCCAAGGCGCACTGGAGGGCGCCTTCCTTGCATTGACCGAAGAGTGTCGTCGGGAGGAAATGTCGGACCCATCGTTGGGAAATTCCGGTAACAAGCTGCCGATTTCGTGAAACCGAACACCAGCGCCATCCCAACGGACCGAGCCCAGCATCCCTCGCTGCTGGGCTTGCTCCTGCGAGTCAATCTACTGGGGCTTCAGCGGAAGTTGTTGTCGGTCCGGGAACGTTCCTGGGGTTTGGTGTTGTCCGTCGTCGGCTTTCTCGGATTTTACCTGGCCTTGGCCTATTCTCTTTTTTATCGCGGTTTGGAGTTTATCGGGCGGTTCCCAGGGCTCGGCGGATTGTTGGTGGAACGTCTCTTGTTTCTTTTGTTCGCCTTCCTTTTTGCCCTGCTGGTGTTGAGCAACGTGGTCATTGGTTATACGAACCTCTTCCGGAACCGGGAGACGACCTTCCTGATGACCTTGCCCATCCCAGCCAATACGATCTTTCAGTGGAAGTTCATGGAATCCGTTCTGCTGGCTTCCTGGGCCTTTCTGTTTCTCATCGCGCCACTGCTCGCAGCCTACGGCATCACACGTCATGTCGCCTGGCACTTCTATCCGGCCACTCTACTGCTCGTGGCCTTATTCATCGCCTTGCCGGGAATTTTTGGCGCCTGGGTGGCTCTCCAATTGGCGCGACATCTCGACCGTAAACTCTTTCAGATTGCGGCATTCCTGCTGCTAGCGGCACTGATCGGAAGCCTCGCCTTGTACTTCAAACCCACTCAGGTCACGGAGGAATTTCTGGAGAACCGGGTCCTGACGGTGATCGATCGCCTCTTGGAACGAACCCGCTTCGCCCAGCAGCCGTTCCTGCCAAGTTATTGGCTGTCCGCCAGTGTTCAAAACTGGTCCGAAGGATCGTTTTCCACTGCCGGATTTTTTGTGCTCGTCTTGCTCAGCCACGTGTTGTTCTTCGGTTTCCTGGCCTTCACTCGACTGGGGGATCGTTTCTATGACGCGGTTTCCATGACTCAAAGTCGCGGGGGCGTCTTGTCGAATTGGGGTTGGTTTCGACGGTACGATAGAGCCCGACAAGGGAAGCCGTTGCCGGTGGGATGGCTCGAATCATTACTGGGATGGGTCCGCTCGGATGTCCGAGCGATCGTTATCAAGGACCTGAGGGTATTTTGGCGTGACACGACCCAATGGGGGCAGACCGCGGTCTTGTTCGGATTATTACTCGTTTATGTCATCAATCTCAGGAATTTTTCCCAGCAACTGGATAGCCCGTTCTGGAAGAATGCCGTCAGTTTCCTGAACTTGGGCGCTTGTTCCCTCAATCTGGCAACACTCACCACTCGCTTCGTCTTCCCCCAGTTCTCGCTGGAGGGCAAACGAGTGTGGCTGGTAGGTCTGGCCCCGCTTGGATTGGTGCAAGCGGTTCGGGTCAAGTTCTGGCTCGCCACGATCGCCACACTTCTTATCACCCTCCCGCTCATTCTGCTTTCGTGCGTTCTACTGCAACTCGGCGCCCTCCGAACCGCCTTTTTTGCCCTGGCCATCATTGTCATGACAATCACCTTGAACGCTCTGGCGGTCGGCTTGGGCGCCTTGTACCCCAATTTTAGTGAAATGAACCCCAGCAAGATCGTTAACGGATTTGGTGGGACGTTTTGTCTGGTCCTGAGTTTTGTCTACATACTGGGGTGCGTGGTCTTGCTGGGCCTAGGTTCCCCCTGGGCGTGGCGCACCGGGGAACCGGAGTGGACACGGGCTGGCATTGCCGCCGGCATCGTTGGGGTGTTCTCAATGGCGGCGGGTTGGCTGCCGCTGTTCCTAGGGTTGCGTCGGGTGGCCCAAACGGAGCTATAGAGGTTTGGATTCGTTCACCGTGGTTTTGGATCTGTGAACAGCGCTTCCTTGCCACCGGGGCTTGGGCTTTGTAGCCTGTGCGGTGAGCATGGCACTCGACGAAACCGATTTTGTGGACCGCGACTACCAAGTCGCGCGATCCGGAAACGCTGGGACAACGCCAAGCGTCATACCGTCTCCAGCCGCCTCTGGCCGCCGGGCGCCGACGCGGGAGGAGTTGGATAGTCAACTCACGGCGACGCAACAGCAATTGACCAAACTCCGCGAAGCCCAAGAACAACTGGAGCGTGCTCGGGCCGCGGTTGAGGAGTTGCGCCGAAAACGGGCGGAGTACCAGAACGGGCGGGACGAAATGCTGCAGCATCTAACCCGGGCCATCGGAATCCTCGAAAAAACCGAGCTGGACGCACGTCGCGAAGCCGAACAGGCCGCTCGTTCCCTCGAGGGACTGCGCACCGCCATTCAGAACGTCAACGGTCTCAATGAACAGATGTGGACTGAGGAGACATGGGATACCGAGTTAAACAAAGCTCTCGTGACCCTGGAGAATGCTCGAATGGAATGGAATTCCGCTCGCTTGCGCTGGCCTGTCGTCGATGGCCAACCATCGATGGGCCATGGAGCTTCTGGTGTCGGCACGGACCGTTCTACCTTGGAAACAATCGTTCGTGAAACGGACTTTGGCCAACTCTGTCGTCTGGGCTTCGCCTTGACTTGGCCGCTGGCGGCCATTGCCACCATCGTTTTGATCGTTTTGGCGGCATTGCTACTCAAACGTTAACGTGCCTTATCGACCGTAGGCATGAAACTCTTCTCCAAGAGTCCAGATCCCCTCACTGCCCGCACCAAAGCGCTCAGTCAGGAGATCGCCCGCTTGGAAGCCCATATCGCCACACTGGCTCACCAACCGGTCGTCTCGCTGCCCAAAGGACCGCCAACTCGATCCTCGTCATCACGACCCGAAGGGCCCATCAAGGTCGCTCCGACACCCAGACCTCGACGCACGCCGGTTGGCATCGCCGCGCCACCGGTGGCTTCCATTAGTCTCCGGACGCCACCTGCGGCTCCCGAACCTGCCCATCCCAATGATCCTCATTTCAACGATTTGGGCGTTCGAAAATACGATCTTCTATCGGCTTGGCGGCGACTGACACATCATCTTTCGGGCCCGACCTCGAACAATCCAAAGATGGTTCACTATTTAGCCGCCGGGAGTATCCAAGGATTGCGACCACTGCGCTATGAACGGCGCGTGGCACGCAATCGATTCCTGGCGTTCTTGGCGCTTTTGTTGTTGGTCCTCTGGGGGCTCACCTATTGGTACCTCAAGCGATAAGAATAGCGAAAAACCGCTATACAATGACTTTAATGCGATAAAGTTAAGGTTAACGAATCTTGAGATTCCCTCTATTCGGGAGAATCGGTTTGACTTGATTGGACTCGCACGTAGGCTGTTATGTGCTGCGGGGTTTTAGCCTCGGTTCCTTCTGTGCCCGGTGGTGAGTTATTGGCTTCCACCGGGCTTTTTCTTGCCGCTGCCATTCCATACCCCGCCTGCCTTGAGTCTCCAGGCTTAGCTTTCCAGACTTAGCTAGAGCAGTCGGCCAAAAATGGTCGCAAACCACATCAGCAGGGCGGCGACACCCAAAGCGGCGAGCAGTACCGCTGCCATCCAACCCCACCAAGACAAGGGCATCCGCAAGGGTGGGGCTTCTGTGCCGGCTTCCTTCAATCCATAAAGCCGGTCGGAGAGGATGAGCATCGAGAGGCTGGCGGCGATCAGGATTGGTGTGGAGAATCGGCCGTTAAAGTGCTCCCAACGCCATTCTTCAAGCTCCAAACCCAACCGCAGCGCTCCTAGGGCGAAGAGACTACCCCAGAGCCACGACGTAAATGCCACGGTTCGAGTGCGTGCGAGAGCGGCAATGGAGAAGCTGAAAGCAAACACCGCCACAGGAAATGAGGCTACCAATATGTAAAGCAGCTCGGGTTGGTTGATCTGAAGAGGTTCGATGAGGCCGGTGCTGAGAAACAGGCGGGCCAATACGTCCGAGAGATTTAACCCCAGCACGGCCAGATCCATTGTTGTAAACAATCCCAACCCCAGCAGTCCCAGCATCAAACGGGATCGAAACCGCTCTTGCCGAGTTGGGGGAAACGCCAGAATGAATTCTTCGCAGCCATTGATGATGTCGGATCCGCCCAAGGTGGGTCCCGCTACTAACGCGTAAACCACCGCGAACGCCAGCAGCCACAATGGGTGAACCAACAAGGGAACCGCCCAAAAGACGGCCAGCCAGGCCACCAGGAAGAACAGTAAAAGATTCCTATGCGAAAACCACTCCGACCAGAGCAGACGGGCCATCGTGCATCGTTTCGGTGCGGGCAATTCGATCGCCGTCTGGAGATCCATGGAGTGCGGCGAATCGCCGCCTCCACTCAGGGCGCGTAACGGGCCCTTGGAGGTCGAGAACTTTGGCGGGTCTGGTCGAGTCGTCGGGCGGGCCATGTCATGTAATCCCGACTACGGGAACCGTCCCGGCGGCCGGGTAAGGATTAGATCTTGGGCCTGAGTGGCAATTGGTCCAGATAGAATTCCCACGGATAATCGCCCGGAATGACAGGAGTCAGCACGCTACCCGAAGGATCGGTACTACCCGGCTTGAGACCAACGCCCCGGAATATCTTGCGCGCCACTACCGCACCATCCCGCTGAGCTCGCAAGGTCAATCCTTCCCAAGCCAGGTAAGGTTTCGCAGCCGGCACTCGCCGATCCAAATTCGAAAGGCTAACTCCATGAGTCTGGCAAACGCTGACGCCGGCTTGATTGCCCAATCCCAATAGCGTCTTCCAAGCCGACTTCCTCCAAAACAACGGGTGCAAATACGAAAACCCTATGGACTCACGGGTGTCCTGCATCTCCAACTCCCAGCTCGGCGCCTCCAAATCGTCCTTGAAATTGACTCGCTCCATGGGTTCCTGACTGGTGTTGGCCAGATTTCCCCATGCCACCATATTGGCCTGGGCTGGGGCCTTCCGATAAGCCCGGACAGACGGGTCTTCCGTACACAACAGGGACCGCGGATTGGGTAGTATTTCCGGGCGGCTCGCCAAGCGGGTATAGGATCGAGGACGCCGTCCCGCCTCGTCCTCATAGATAGCCACCGCCAGAGCGATCTGACGCAGATTTCCACTGCAGGTAGTCTGACGACTTCGCTTTTTCGTCCCAGCCACGGCGCTCAGAATCAAGCTCGCCAGGATTCCAATCACGGCCGCCACCGTCATGAGCTCTACTAGCGTGAATCCCCGCTGGAAAATGCACTTCTTTCCTCGGGACGCGGGGTGGATAAAGTCCCGAGTTAGGGCGGCGGCGCCGACCGCCGCCGCCACACACGGCATAACGATCTCACGTCCTCTCGTCGAACGTTTAAGCGTCATGATATGAGCTAACCCCTTTCTCAGACCTGGACGGGTTCATGGCCGTCCAAATGAGTCTCGTCTCCGACGAAATTTGCAGGCCAGCCCGGGTCCCTAATCCATCGCGTTCCCGCCTAGCGGGTGCGACGGTCATCCTAGGACAACTGCCCACACGATCGCGTAGTCCCAAAACGACTCGGTCTCCGAACTGGCCTGAAATGGCAGCCACCGAAGTGCAGGACAGTTCACCAATCGAACTGGGGCACGACGGGGTCAAAAAGTGGTTCCATCCCCCCGAAATGCCACGCCACGTGGGCAATCCCGACCAATCGGTGCGATGAGTTGGGAGAGGGACATTCATTGTCAATTGGGTGTTTGATAACACCCATACACTGGATCGTCAAGTCGCCGGGAGAGACTTGTGGTGAGTGGGTTGGGCCAGAAGTTTCTTAGGGCAGGAGCGCTTCGAGGAGGTAACGAAGTTCCTCGCGTGCGTCCGACTCCCCGGCAACCGTCGGGCGCAGTTCTTCGATCAGAGCGGGCCCAATCTCCTTGCGCAACCGGCTGACTTCCATTTTCACCGCGTCCTCTGTCATGGCGGTCCGCGAGGCGATCTCCGCATACGGTAGGAGAACCCCGGCACCGGGAAGCGCCTGCCGAATGAGTTCAAACAATTCAGCACGTCCCTTGCGCTCATAGCGCTTACGGAGTGTGTTCACGGCACGCCCCAAGAGCGTGAGTGCCCAGGTCCTTTCAAACAGTCGATCCGGCGTGAGGTTGTGAGCGGGCTCAGCCAGATAGCGTCCTTCGGCATCCCTCAATTCCAGGGAGACGTGTTCGCACCCGCCGCCGCGCTTCAATGCCATGGCCTCTTCGCGACGTGTATGGGACAAATTCCTCAGGCAGGTGAGCAGCCAGGTGCGAAACCGGCCTTTTTCTGGGCCGATGTTGCGGAGAGCGGTGCGCGTGAGGACTTTTTCGGCAAAGAAATCCTGAACCAGATCTTCCGCGTCGTGAGGGGAATAACCCTGGCGGCGGGACCATGCGTACAGGGGATACCAATAGGCCTCGCACAGCTGGCGCAACGCTTCGTTGGCACCAGGCGAATCACTTCGTGCAGCATCTAACACCACACTCCAGTGGGTGTTCGAAAACGGATGGGCAGCTTCCAATTCGGCCATGTCGACGTTTCCAGTGACGCCGAAACGCGGGGTATTCACAAGGATTTTACCGGGGAATGAACTTGAAATTTCGTCGAATGCACTTCTTGAGGACGCTTTCGAATATGTCTGCGGCCGCGTAGTCCTCGTTTGACTCGGGCAACCCCGCAGCGACAGGCTGTGGCTCTATTGCAGATTATGCCGTTGTTAGAGATTGCCAACTTGACGAAACAGTTCCGTGCGCCGGACGGCTCCAATCACGAAGTTGTGCGGGTCGAGTCATTTTCTCTCGAGCCCACCACACAGGTTGCTTTGAGGGGCCCAAGCGGGACTGGCAAAACCACGTTTCTCCACTTGATCGCAGGGATTCTCGCGCCGGACAGTGGGCGTATCGTGCTCGATGGAACGGATCTGACGATGTTAAGTGAAGCGGGACGCGACCGCCTCCGCGCCGAATCCATTGGCTACATCTTTCAGACCTTTAATCTGCTCCAAGGCTTTACCTGCCTGGAGAATGTGCTTCTCGGCATGAGTTTCGGTCCTGGGGCCGACCGCCACCGGGCAGAGGAATTACTCCGGCATGTCGGCCTGGGGGAGCGGCTGCATCATTATCCCCGCCAGTTAAGCACAGGTCAGCAACAGCGTGTCGCCGTGGCGCGCGCACTGGCGAACCGACCTAAACTGGTTCTCGCTGACGAACCCACTGGTAATCTGGATGCCGCCAGTGGTGCTTCTGCCTTGAAACTCATCCGCGACGGTTGCGCTGAAAATAAGGCCGCCCTCTTGTTGGTCAGCCATGACCCCGTAGTGCTGGGCGGCTTCGATCGAGTTCAGGATCTCGCTGCCATCAACCGCCCCCTCCGATGACGCTCTGGCTGATCATCCTTCGAAGCCTTCGCCAACACGCACTGTCCACCATGGTCACCGCGCTCTCTACCGCGCTCGCTGGCGGCCTGTTGATGTCCGTCTGGGTCGTGAAGCATCAGACCCATGGCACGTTTACGGGCATGACCGGTGGTTGGGACGCGGTCCTCGGTGCGCGAGGTGCGAAGCTGCAACTGGTCTTGAACGCCATCTTCCACTTGGAAGCCTCTCCAGGCAATCTTCCGTGGGCTGATTATCAGGAGATCGCCCGCAATCCCGCCGTCGCTCTCGCCGTGCCCATCGCCGTGGGCGACAACTATCTGGGGTACCGACTCGTCGGCGTCACCACGAATCTGTTCAGCGATTCGGAATATGCTCCCGGCAAGAAATTTCGGGTCGAAGCGGGTGGGCGGATTTTTGATGACGGATTTCGCGAAGCCGTGGTGGGCAGTTTTGTCGCCCAACAACTGCGCCTGAAGGTTGGGAGCGAGTTTCACCCGTTTCACGGATTGAACTTCGATGAGAAGGCCCAGCATGACGAAACTTATGTGGTGGTAGGTATTCTCGAGCCATCCAATACACCGGCGGATCGGGTCCTCTGGATTCCTTTGGCTGGGCTCCAGAACATGAGTGGCCATTTGGCGGAAGCGGCGACGGACGTGAGCGCGGTTTTGGTTCGACTGCGATCGCCAATTGCCGGGCAACAACTGGACATGCTTTACAACAAGCAGGGGAATCGACTGACGTGGGCGTGGCCCATTGGACAGGTGATGGCCCAATTGTTCGACAAGATTGGATGGTTTGACCAAGTGTTGGCGCTGGTGGCCTATTTGGTGGCCTTGGTGGCTGCGGGTTCCATTCTGGCGAGCATCTACAATTCCATGAACTCCAGGCGGCGAGATATCGCGATTCTCCGCGCGTTGGGTGCGAGACGCAGGACGGTTTTTTCGGTGATCGTGCTGGAAGCCGTGGCCATTGCCGCGCTGGGCATGATGGTAGCGTTTGTTCTCTATTTTGGAATCCTTTCGGGAGTAGCCTCTGTAATTCGAGCGCGGACGGGCGTGGTGCTGAATCCGTTTCAACCCGATCCCGTATTTCTTTGGGCGCCGCTCCTGCTGATTGGATTGAGTGCGCTGGCGGGGGTCGTTCCCGCGATCAAGGCTTACCAAACCAACGTCGCCAGTGCGTTGGCTCCCGAATCTTGAGCGTTTGCCGCGATCTCGGATCTGTTTTGTGGCCCGGAACAATCGATGCTTGGGGAAAGAGGCGCTTCAGGGGCAATGGATGCATGGGAGCCAGCAAGCTGGGGTGTTGTTGTCGGGTTGGGGACCGATGCGTTAGACTCGATTTTTCCCACTAAAAAGAGCGTTCTAAGCTTCGCTTTATGCCCTTGCCTTGACACTATCTCAATCCACAACAACATGTTACTTAGGTCCGACCCCAAACTCCTCACCGTTTTCGTCGGCGGTTTCCTTCTCCTCGCCCCGGCTTATGCCGCAGAACTCAAACTTGGCACTGCCGCCGTAACCATTAATCCCCCGGCTGGCATTGGCCTGGCCGGGTATTACCACGAGCGAGGGAACGACGGCGTGGTTGATGACATCGCTGCGAAAGCCATCGTGCTCGATGACGGCTCCACACGCGTGGCCATCGTGGTGTGCGACCTCATCTCGATGCCGAAGTGGATCGTCTCTCAGGCGCGGAAAGAAATCGAGACTCGCACCGGCATCCCCGGCACCAACGTGATGATCGCTGCGACCCACACGCACACGGCCCCGGTGCTGTATCGCGAATGGAGCCGCGATGATTCGGATGGTGGCGCCAAGCCGATGGCTCGCGAGTACAGCGAAAAACTTCCCGGACTTATTGCCGAGTCCGTGGCGGCTGCGAACGAGAGACGTCAGTCCGCGCGGCTCGCCGTGGCCAAGGAACAAGAACCGCAGCTCGCCAAGAATCGCCGCTTCTGGATGCGCGATGGATCGGTGGGTTGGAACCCCGGCAAGTTGAACCCGCAGATCGTGCGCGAGGCCGGGCCGATCGATCCGGAAGTTGGCGTGCTTTACGCGGAGTCCAACGCGGCGAAGCCCGCGCCGCTACTGACGTTCGTGAACTATGCCATGCACCCGGACACGACTGGAGGCACGCGAATTTCCGCGGATTACCCCGGGGCACTGGCGCGAGCGCTGGCGCTGCACAAAGGGCCTGAGATGCTCACGCTCTTCGCCAACGGCACCTGCGGCAACCTGAACCACATCGACGTGCGCTGGGCAGCGCCGCAAAGTAGTCCACAGGAAGCCACGCGGCTCGGCGGCATTCTGGCGGCGGCGGTCTTCAAGGCGTATCCAAAGTTGGAGCGGTTGACCAACGCCGGCATGCTGCGCGTGCGGAACGAAGTCGTCGCGCTGCCACTGCCCGCCGTAACGGCGCAGCAGCTGGAGACGGCGCGATTCGATGCACGGACCGCCCGAGACAATCAGCCCGGCGGTTTTATGAAGCTCGTCCGCGCGCATCGCGTGCTCGACATCGCGGCGCGCGAAGGAAAACCGATGGAGGTCGAGGTGCAGGTTGTGACGTTGGGTCAAGACATCGCCTGGGTGTCATGGCCCGGCGAAATCTTCGTCGAGCTGGGCTTGAGCGTGAAAGCGGGTTCGCCCTTCGCGCACACTTACAACCTGGAACTCGCGAACGGCACCATCGGCTACATCCCGAACAAGCCCGCCTATCCCGAGGGAGCCTATGAAGTCGAAAGCGCACGAGTCGCGGAAGGCTCCGGAGAAATGCTAGTCACCAGCGCACTGCGAATGCTCGAGACGCTGGCTCAGGAAGCCGCTTCGTCGCCGCAATAGTCACCTTCGTCATCCAGGGAACCCCCTGGTCGATTCCAGCCATGGCATCAATCTGAACAAGATTCTTCCCCGTCACACGGAGATAATGCGGTCTTGCAGAAGGTCTTCCTTTCGTGGCGTAAAGGTTGCCTCGGGCAAATAGAGCGGCTATGGGTTGGGCGCGACAGTCGTCGTGGGCGAGTGGTGAAATGGCAGACACGAGGGTCTTAGGAACCCTTGGCGCAAGCCGTGCAGGTTCAAGTCCTGTCTCGCCCACCATCTGATTTCAACGGCGCGGCACAGTTCGGCCTCGCCTTGAAGGCTCGGGATGGATCAGGGCTTCTTGGAACTTTCTGGCAACCATCGCACCGCATTCTCTAGCAATTGGAGAACCAACGGTTGCTTGAATACCGGGTAGATTTCATGTCCGGGCCGGAAATAGAAGACCTTCCCGGCACCCAGATTCCATAGGCTGCCGCTCCGAAACCATTCTCCCGGCGCCCAACGCTCCTCAAAGATCACCGCGTCCGGCGGCGGTACATGAAAGGGTTCGTTGTACATCTCGGTGGATGGAATCTCGAAGACTGCCGGGATGCCCTTTGCAATCGGATGCTCCGGCATCAGAATTCGGACATGACTCGGCATGGCATCGGCTCGATACCCTGGAAAGCAGCAATTTGGCAGGGTCAGCGTTAGGGTCAGGGCACCTGCGGGTGGCTTACGGAGCAGTGCAGATGGGGTGAGCGCCGCGTCGTATTTTGGCGCTGTATACAGGTTCGCGTACCGATTGGTTTCGATGATGACAGCCGTTGCCCGTTCCTCCGGCCGCAGCGATGCCAGGGCATCCATCCGCGCCCGTTCATTCATGGCTTCGACGAACGGTGTCGACCAGTGCGCTGAATGGAGTGCGATCAGCGAGAGTTGGCCGCGTTTGATCCGTTGAACGATGTCTTTGCCGGTCTCAGGAGAGATCTCCTTCTGGCGCACATGCCCCCACCAAATCAACACATCCGTTTGGTCTAGAATGAACTTAGGCAACCCCTGATCTCGATCCGCGAGGCGCACCGAAGTGACCTCGATCCCCGGTCGGGTCCGGAGAAACGCCGCGATTTCATTGCCCAGGAAGTTGGAATAGGTGAGGCGCTGCTGGGGTTGTTGTTCGTCCCAGACGAGAACGCGGATTGGCTTGGGTTGCGCCCGAAGGTCGGTGCTTATGGCGAACGACAGCAGGAAGGCCGTCACGCAGCCAATCCACGTCGACTGAGGCAGTCCGAACCAACCCGTTGGTCGGTGAATTGGAGCGGGCGCTGTTGGGACGAATTTGGATGATCTCGGCAGCGTGAGTATCGGGGAATTCATGGCGGATCAGAGATTGAATAGGGAGTCGTGTAAACGATTTCAATGGGATGAGTCACTTCATTTGGATAGGTACGGCACCAGGCCAGGCACTGACACGGGCACACTCCAAAGGTGCCCCCCCGCCGTGACGAACAAGGTTTTGAGATCCGGGCCGCCAAACGCGCAGTTGGTGACTTCGTCGTTCGGAATGGGAATGAATTCAAGGAGTTTACCTCTTGGCGAGAGGATGTACACTCCAGCGCGCAGTGGATTATCGGTTTCATAAGGTGGGTTGGCCACGTTCAATCCGGCCGCTACAAACAACCTTCCTCTGCGATCCATCTTCAGCCCGTCTGGACCTCGCGCGTCCCGCCAGTCGAAAATCAACGTGCGACTGCGTACGACCACACTGCCATCGCCTCGCAATCGGAACCGCCATAATTTTCGGGCGCCACCCACGCTGTTATTGTTGTTGTCAGCAACGTAAAGATAACGGTCGTCCGGCGAAACCAATAAACCATTGGGCCGATTCACTTCATGCGTGAGCACCCGTGACACCTGTCCCGGCCCATCAATTCGATAAACCCCTTCCACCAGCCGACCCGAGCCATCGCGCATCTCCATGTCATCTCGCGCACCATAACGCGGGTCGCTGAAATAGATTCGACCCTTCGAATCCATGGTTAAGTCGTTGGGGGTGTTGAATCGTGTACCCTCATACCGATCCGCCAGCACGGTGATCACTCCGGTAGTCTCGGTACGGGTCACTCGTCGCCGCCCACTCTCGCAAACCACCAACCGCCGTTGGGGATCCAGAAGCAATCCATTCGATGCGGCTTCTTCTCGAAAGACATCCATGGCGCCGGATTGGGTCCGTCGATGGATGTGACCGCCACCGGAAAACAAGAGATAACCTTCGGGATTCCAGGAGGGTCCTTCACCCGCGCCGACAGATCCGTGATTCATCGGTGGGCCTACGGAGACGGTTGAAGCGGCGTCGAGGGAGGTTATCGCGCTACTCCAGGAGATCAGGGCAAGAGCCCACGAGGCTGCGGAGACAACAAACCGGCGATGCCAGTCGGGCAAAGCGAGGGAAAACATAATGGGATGCAGTGAAGCAAGACGGGGGGAAAATTGCCAGCGATGGAATTTTCGAGGGCGCATCTCCGAGTTACCAGCGCCGCATTGGATGCTGGGATCGGCAGAGGGTTGCCGCGCTTCAAATCAATCGCCTCGTGCGACTCGAATGGTGGTGCCTTTAGAACGCGGTGGCCTTCCCTCATCTTTGTCTCTAAAATGGCTCTCTAGACATTCTCACCATTTTGCTTGGGAATGTCGTGCTTGGCGGTGCGTGAGTTCAGGGGTCTCCGGTATCTTGTTTGGCACACTCGCCCGGAGCAGATCGAGGATGCCCGG
>SXSK01000071.1 GCA_005793375.1 Verrucomicrobiales bacterium
GCATGATCATGGCCGGATACGAATTCATGGGCGATCTGCCGTTCAAGAACGTGTACTTTACCGGCATCATCCGCGACAAACAGGGTCGAAAGATGTCGAAGAGCCTGGGGAATTCACCAGACCCCCTGGAATTGATTGCCACGTACGGTGCGGATGCGTTGCGCTTCGGTACGATGCGCAGCGCCCCGCTGGGTCAGGACGTTTTGTTCGACGATAAAGACGTCGAACTCGGCCGCAATTTTTGCAACAAACTTTGGAATGCCTGCCGATTTCGCCAGATGCAGGGCGGCTCGACCGAAGGTGAAATCGATCAGCTTTTGCTGACCAGCGACGATAAATGGGTTCTATCGCGGCTCGATCTGTCGATCCGCGAGATCGATGCCGCCTACGCGGGCTATCGGTTCAACGAGATCACCACCTCCCTCTATCGTTTCTTCTGGAGCGAGTATTGCGATTGGTACATCGAGGCCAGCAAGTCGGCATTCTATGGCACCAATGAAGCGTTGAAGACCAACAAACTCGCCGTCATTGACTTCGTGTTGGGACATCTGCTCCGGCTGTTTCATCCATTCCTACCGTTCATCTCCGAGGAACTCTGGCACAGCATGGGTTTTTCGAAGGATCTGCCCGCCGATCGCGGAGGCACAACCCTCATGGCCGCCACTTGGCCCAAACCGCTGACTGACGAGGAGAAAC
This sequence comes from Verrucomicrobiales bacterium, assembly GCA_005793375.1. Taxonomy (GTDB): domain Bacteria; phylum Verrucomicrobiota; class Verrucomicrobiia; order Limisphaerales; family UBA9464; genus SXSK01. Next base: position 697 of record SXSK01000071.1, read on the forward strand.
AATACTTCGGTCTCGATGACGCCTCGGACACGATCGCACAGGCGAAGTTCGATCTCGTCACTTTAGGCCGCAATTTGCGCGCTCAGTTCCAACTGGTTTCGAATAAAAAGGTAAGCTTTGTTTTAAAGCCAACTGGAGAACTGCCGGTAGCCGAGACCGAGAGTCTGCGACTGCTGCTGAATGCGGAAGCGGTGACAGTGGATTCCAATTACACGCCAGCCAAGGGGACGCCGGTGGCGGCGAATGCCTTGGGTGAATTGTACTTGCCGCTCGCCGGGCAGGTCGACTCAAGCGCGGAACTCACTCGCTTGAACAAGGAGCTGGAAAAAGTCCGCATCGAAATTGGCAAGGTTCAGGAAAAGTTGGCGAACCCTAGCTTCGCCCAAAAGGTTCCGGCGAAAGTTCTCGAAGAACACCAACAACGTCTTCTCGATTGGCGGGCCAAAGAGAAACACCTGCTCACGTCCTTGGGGAACTTGCCTGTGTGACATGCATCATGGGGAAACGCGGCGACTTTCTGCCAATCAGGGAATAGTCGGTCTTCTGAGCCTGGAAAGCGACCGAACACCCTGTAATCTAAACACAACGCTCTACTTCAAGGCTTCCGTCACCAGTTGCTGCGCTTCGGCTACTATGCGCTGCAAGTGGTCGGGACCTAGGAAGCTTTCCGCATAAAGCTTGTAAATGTTCTCCGTGCCGCTCGGACGAGCGGCAAACCACCCGTTGTCAGCCACGACTTTTAGGCCGCCAATACCCGCCTGGTTTCCAGGAGCCTTTGTCAATTTCGCACGAATCCGTTCCCCAGCCAGCATTTCGCCGCGCACGGCTTCAGGAGACAGTTTCTTGAGCTTGTTTTTTTGCTCGGGTGTCGCCGCCGCGTCCAGACGTGTATAACACGGAGCGCCAAACTGCGCGGTCAATTCTCCGTAGTGCTGTCCCGGATCGCTGCCGGTCACCGCCGTAATTTCCGCCGCCAACAATCCCAGAATTAGGCCGTCTTTGTCGGTGCTCCAAGCCGTGCCGTCGGTCCGAAGAAAACTCGCACCAGCGCTTTCTTCGCCACCAAAGACACACGATCCATCGAAAAGTCCCGGCGCGAACCACTTGAAGCCCACCGGCACCTCCATGAGCAGACGACCTTCTCCTGCGACGACCCGATCAATGAGCGTGCTGCTCACCAGTGTCTTGCCCACAACGGCATCTTTCCGCCAGCCGGGACGATGCCTCAGCAAGTATCGGATCGCCACTGCCAGGTAATGATTCGGGTTCAACAACCCGGCACTTCGCGTCACAATGCCGTGGCGATCCGCATCGGGATCATTTCCCCAGGCCACATCAAATTGATCCTTCCATCCCACCAGGCTAGCCATGGCATACGGGCTCGAACAGTCCATGCGAATCTTGCCGTCATGATCCACGGTCATGAATCCAAAGGCCGGATCCACACGGGTGTTCACCAAGCTCAAATTCAGTCCATAATGCTCCGCGATGGGCTGCCAATAGGGGAGTGAGGCCCCGCCCAATGGATCGACTCCGAGTTTCAGTCCGGCCTTTTGGATCGCCGCCATGTCCACCACGGACCCGAGATCTTGAATATAGGGCGTCACAAAATCGTGGGCGTGCGTGGTCGCGGCACGCTTGGCTGTCTCCAGGGATACCCGCTTCACCCCAACATTTTTGGATCGGAGCAATTCATTGGCCCGATTCTGAATCCAATCCGTCACATCCGTGTCAGCGGGCCCTCCATTGGGCGGGTTGTACTTGAAGCCTCCGTCTTGCGGCGGATTATGCGAGGGTGTGATGATCAAACCGTCCGCCAGTGATGTGTTTCGCCCATGGTTTGCCGTCAGGATGGCGTGAGAAATCACTGGCGTCGGCACATAGCTGTCGCTCGACGCAATGAACGTCTCGACGTTATTGGCCGCAAGGACCTCCAGGGCAGTCCGTTCGGCGGGGCGCGAGATCGAGTGGGTGTCTTTACCAATATAGAGGACCCCACGGTTTCCTTGGGAGGCACGGTAATCGCATACCGCCTGGGTGATGGCCGCAATATGCGCATCCGTAAAGGTGGTTTCGAAGGGTGTTCCTCGGTGCCCGCTCGTGCCGAAGGCAACGCGTTGATTAGGGTCGCTCGCGTCCGGTTTGGAATCGTAATAAGTGCGTTCGAGCGCTGTCAGATCGACCAGCAGCGATTGGGGTGCTGGTTTGCCAGCTAATGCGTGTGCCATTGCATTCAGCCTACATAAAGAGAACCTGCGGAGCCAAGCCTATGTGAACGGCAGGGTTTCAGGATGATTGGATTTCTAATCGTGCCACGACGTCGCAAACGCCGAGACCGGTAATGCAAAACACCTTGTGTGCGGCGGAAGCGCCCCGGATCAACTGAACCGCCCGGCGAGCAACTCCCAGTTTCTTGGCGAGGAACTCGGTCAAGGCCTCATTGGCCGCACCATCCACAGGAGGCGCGGAGACCTTTACTTTTAGTTCTTTGCCAAGTAACCCCGCGATTTCCGTACGGCTGGAGCGAGGTTGGGCTTTGACAGAAAGCCAGACCTGCGTGCCCTGAGTGCTGACATACGGTGGCAGGGTCATGGCCAGGGAAACGGGATGCTTTGAAAGGCGTGACGCACACTACGTTCACCCAGGAACGCAAGCCACCACACAAGTACCAGTCCAGCTACCGGTGCGAAATCCAGCTTTCCAATTCTCAGCCAATTAAGAGGCCACAGCAGGAGACGTCCCGACCGATGGAGAAATTCCCAAACTGGGTGCGACCCGAGGTATACATAGGTATTCAACAACTGAATCACAAAAACCGCGCTGAATAGCCAGCGGAACGTCAATAGAAGACTGGCAGCAACCAATAGACTTTGCTGGACGAGGTGCGGGCCGGTGCGCGGCGCAGGCATTAGCCCGGCGCTGGCCAACGATGGAACCGTCCAATACCAAACCAATCCCAAGACCAGAAAGGGCAGAATCAACTGGAACACGCCAGGCCATCGACCGATCCAGCCAAGTTGTTCACGCACCCCTTGCAGGATCGGGTTGGCATCTCGGCGTGAATGGATGGCGCTCAACAAACAAAACCACGTGTGCCAAACAAACAGAGTCCAGAAGAAGCTGACGAAGGAGTACAACAGCATTCGCGAGAGGAAATCACTGCGGAACAAAAGGATGACGGGCCCGGGAGACCAGGAGGCGGACCAGTCAAGCGCTGATCCCAAGTGCCAATAGAAAATCGGCCTGAACAGCAGCAACCCCAGCAGGGTGACCAAATGCAACCAGCGGCGCGGGCGCTGGATTTCGGCGGGCTTCAGGTTGGATGCGAGCGTCAGGGCACTACCGGTGGGGGACTCGGCTTTCGTACCGCGCCACCCATGCCAGAAGATCAATCCAGCAAGGTTGAGCAACAGGTCAATCAGCGCCATGGCAACAAGATCTTAAGGACGTGAGGTCGGCAGTGTGCAACCGACCCCAGCCTCTTGTCACCTATTCACCGATGGCGAGTGGGCGGCAATATCGGGAATGTTGGAAAGAGGTATGAACACGACCGAAGCCGCGGTGGGTTGTGCTTCAGATACAAAGCCCAAACCAGCTCACAACATTTTTAGCAGTGTATCCGCCATATCACTTGGCGTCGCCGCAATGCCAATGCCCGCAGCGCAGAATGCATCAATTTTGCCAGCTGCCGTTCCTTTGCCGCCGCTGACGATCGCACCGGCGTGACCCATCCGGCGTCCTGGAGGTGCTGTCGATCCCGCAATAAAACCCGCAACCGGTTTGGTTCCGTTTAGGCGAATCCATTCCGCCGCTTCCTCTTCGCCGGAACCACCGATCTCCCCGATCATGATGATCCCATGGGTGTCGGGATCGGCCATGAACATTTGAATGACATCGAGATGCGATGTGCCGTTGACGGGATCGCCACCAATACCAACACACGTGCTTTGACCCACGCCCCGGACGGTGAGCTGGTAAACCGCCTCATAAGTCAGGGTGCCAGAACGACTGACCACGCCGATGTGGCCTTTCTTATGAATGTAACCCGGGGCGATGCCAATACGGCAGCCACCATGGCTGTCCTTGCCTTCGCCAGGGGTCACGATGCCGGGGCAGTTGGGACCAATGAGACGGGTCTTCGAACCCGCCATGCCGCGCTTAACCGTGATCATGTCCCGGACCGGGATGCCTTCGGTAATGGCAACCACGAGGTCCAAACCTGAATCCACTCCTTCCAGGATCGCGTCAGCGGCGAATGGTGGCGGCACGAACACGGCGCTGGCAGTCGCGCCAGTTTGCTTCACGGCATCCGAAACCGTGTCGAAAACTGGGACTCGATGGCCGTTGTGTTCGAAGAACTGACCCCCTTTTCCGGGGGTGACACCTGCGACCACTCGGGTGCCGTAATCAAGTGATAGCTGGGCGTGGCGCGCACCGAAAGAGCCGGTGATGCCTTGGACGAGCAATTTGGTTTGAGGAGTGACGAGAATGGCCATGTTGGAAGCGGATTGAAATTGGAGTTGGGTTAGCGTCCGACGGCTTGAACGACTTTATTTGCGGCATCCGCCATGGAATCCCCAGTGATTAAAGTCAGCCCGGATTCAGCGAGCGTCTTTTTTCCAGCGGCGACATTGTTGCCTTCTAAGCGGACGACCAGTGGCAGCTTGAGACCGGTTTCCCGCACTGCCTCAACGATGCCGGTGGCGATCACGTTGCAGTCCATGATACCGCCGAAAATGTTGACCAGAATTCCCTTAACCGAAGAATCGCTCAAAATAATGCGGAATGCCGCCGCCACTTGGTCCTTCGACGCCCCACCTCCCACATCCAGGAAATTCGCAGGAGAACCGCCAAAGTGTTGGATGATGTCCATCGTGGACATCGCAAGACCAGCACCGTTCACCAAGCAGGCAATGCTGCCGTCCAACTTGATGTAGTTGAGGCTGAATTTGCTGGCCTCGACCTCCAAGGGGGATTCTTCGGCCAGATCCCGCATGGCCTGTATGTCAGCGTGACGATAAAGCGCGTTGTCATCCAAGCCGATTTTGGCATCAACAGCGATTAGTTTCTGTTTGCCGTCGGGGCCGAGGCAGATGCAAAGGGGATTGATTTCCACCATGCTCGCGTCGCATTCCCACCAAGTTCGGTAGACACCCGCAATCAGTTTGCAGGCCTGGTTGAAGAGATCGCCCTTCAACCCGAGCGCACTGGCGATCTTGCGGGTCTGAAAGGGTTGCAGCCCGACCGCCGGGTCGACCCATTCCTTGACGATTTTCTCCGGTGTTTTATCGGCGACTTCCTCGATATCGACGCCGCCTTCGGTGCTGGCCATGATGAGCGGACGGGAATTAGCACGATCCAGCAGAACCGCGATGTAGAACTCCTTCTGAATGTCTTCGGCGGCTGCCACCAGAATGGTCTGGACCAATCGACCCTCAGGACCGGTCTGCTTGGTGACGAGGGTTTTTCCCAGCATATTCTCAGCAACAGTCACAGCCTCGGCGACCGACTTGGCGAGTTTCACACCGCCCTGGAATCCATGCTTAAACGTGCCTTTGCCGCGGCCACCCGCGTGTATCTGAGACTTGATCACCGCGAGCTTGTGCCCAGCGCCAAAGAGTTTTTCAGAGGCGGCTTTAGCCTCCTCGACCGTCTTGCACGGGTCGCCAGCGGGAACGGCAACGCCGTATTGCTTCAAAAGTTGTTTTGCCTGGAATTCGTGGATGTTCATGCGGTTAGGAGACGATCAGCGTGGAACGATTAGAAAATGGTCTGCAGATTAATGGTCGATTCAGTGGGGTGTGAGTTGTTGTCATGGCCCCGCCGGGGGCGGATGGCGTTCAGCAAAGCGCAGTCACCTGGGGCATCACGCTGATCGCCAACCGTCATTACCGTTTATCAAGCGGCACTACCTTTAAGCCGACCGGTCCCGTGTAAACCGATTGTGGCCGGATGAGACGGTTATCCGCCAACTGGTCCAGAACATGTGCCGTCCAGCCACTGGTGCGAGCAATGGCAAAAATCGGCGTGAACAGGTCGGTGGGTATGCCCAGGCTGTAGTAGACTGTAGCACTATAAAAATCCACGTTCGCATGCAGGTTCTTCTTCTGAAGCATCAACTCCGCGATGCGGTCCGACATCTGGATCCATTTCGGATCGCCCAACTTCGCGGATAGGATTTGGGCCATGCGCTTCAAGTGTGGTGCACGGGGATCAAGCACTTTGTAGACCCGATGGCCGATACCCATAATCTTACGTTTCTGCGCCAGGCAGTCCTCCACGTAGGCGTCGACTTTATCTAATGATCCGATTTCCTGGAGCATCTTGATCACCCCCTCGTTGGCACCACCGTGAAGCGGTCCTTTCAAGGTGCCAATGGCCGTGGTGATCGCAGAATACATATCGCTCAACGTCGCAATGGTCACCCGCGCACTGAATGTCGACGCATTCATGCCATGGTCCGCATGCAGGACGTAGCACATGTCCATTGTGTTTTCTTTCTCAGCGGATGGCTTTTCGCCATCGATCATATAGAGAAAGTTCGCCGCTTCACCCAGGCTCGGCACCGGATGCACTAAGGGAAGTCCCTGGCGCGATCGGTGGAAGTAGGCGGTCACCACCGGAATCTGCGCGATCAGTCGCAACGCTTTCCGGCGCTGCGCATCCATCGTGTCGTCGTCCGCCACCGTGTCATAACAACCCAGCGCACTCACACCCGTTCGGATGGCATGCATGGGCGGGGTCGTTTTTGGCAAGCGCGTGATGATGTCTATGACGCCTTGTGGTAGTTCACGGTAGGCCGAGAGGGCAGACTTTAGCTCCGCCAACTCAACGCGGTTGGGAAGGTGATTGTGGAACAAGAGGTAAACCACTTCTTCGTAACTCACGCGTCCCGCAAGTTCGTTGATGTCGTACCCGCAATAAATGAGTTGGCCAATATCGCCACGGACGTCACTCAGCCGAGTGTGCGCAGCGACCACGCCCTCCAAACCTTTGGTGACAACTGGGGGCGGAGCGGTGACAGGAGCGGTGTTCATGCTTTTGGTTCTGAAAGGGTCTCTGAGTTCCTCAACAATCGCCCCTGGAATCTGTTGGCCCGTCGCCAGAGCGTCAAGGTTGGGGTTGCAGCGATTCGCTTCAATTCACAGTAGTGGGATTCATCATACGTTTCGGGAATCTGATGAGCTCTAGGCGATCGCCTCGCAACTTTGTTCAACGTTTGCGAGTTCCGCCGAAGCCTACCGCTGGATTGAGCTACCAGCAGCGGGGCTGTCCGGCCTCCCTTCAAGGTCCTCAACTGCTTGGCCCTCCGACTCAGAAGGCGCCATCTTTGGATTTCGCCGAGCGGCCCCTCCTCATTTTTAACCTGGGATGACTTGTCACCGCAGCTCGCGCTTGTTCCTGCGCTAAGTTTACCCCGCGTAATGCGCTGCCACCTTTCGCACCGCTTCGGCGGCAGATAACACGTACTCTTCACTCATTCCTTCATGGATCGTGAGCCGTACCCCGGTCTTGAGGATCGCTTCTGCTTCCGGGGTTTCGTGCTTGGAGTAATCCATCGTGGTCAGCCCCATCTCTTTCACCGGCCAGCGACCCGAAAAGAATCCGTGCTTCAGAAACACCGGGTTTCGATGCAAGGGGACTGCGATGTAACCCGCACCGGCCTCGACACCCTCCGCCACCAACGCTTTCACAAATTCTGCGCGATCGCACTGCAGCTTTCGGGGATCAAGTCTCAGAAAATAAAACCAATAACCACATCGGTCCCGCTCATCCACCGCATGTGGATGTATCCCGCGAATACCGCCAAGCTTCTGGGTCATCAGGTTCCCGAGCTCAGAACGCCGTCGCACAATGTTTTCCAACCGATCCAACTGGGCGCCGGCGATCGCCGCCTGGGCTTCGGTCATGCGGTAATTCGGGGCTATTACCTCAAATAACCCGCCATGCGTGCGATCGTAACCTTTGTCCCCAAATTTTTGCAAAACCGGCCCAAACCTCTTGTCGCTCGACGCCACCACGCCACCATCGCCACACGTGATGTGCTTGGAATTCTGAAGCGAAAAGCAAGCGATGTGACCGATCGTGCCAATGGGATGACCTTGATACCGTGCACCCCATGCCTGAGCACAGTCTTCAATCAGCACAAGCCCGTGCTGATCGGACAGGGCGCGCAATTCACGCAACTGACATGGATTCCCGCACAGATGCACCGCAATGATAGCCTTTGTTCGAGGCGTGATCCGTCGCGCGACATCGGTTGGATCCAGATTGTACGAATTGGACTTCAGATCGGCGAACACCGGAATGCCTTGTTGGTACAACACACCAATCACTGTGCCTATATCGGTGATGGGAGCCGTGATCACTTCATCACCCAAACCAACACCAGCCGCTAGAACGGCAATATGCAAGGCCGCTGTGCCGGAGGAACAGGGCATGACATACTCCAATGGACAGATCTGTTTGAAGCGCTCGACAAACTGCGTGGTCTGCGGTCCTTTCCAATAAAATAGGGTGTCCTGGGAAATCAGGCCATTGAGACGTTCCCGTTCAGGTTCCCCCCAACGTTTGCCCAATTTTGGAGCAAGTGTCACTGCCTTAGGCCCCCCATTCAATGCGAGCCTGGAAGCGGTGATTGGAACCGTCGCCGGTACCTGGGTTTCCGCGGCGTTCAGGGCTGGCATCCCTGCGGCCAATCCTGCCGACCCCGCCAAGAACTCGCGCCGCGATAGGGCGTTCCGGGTTTTCATAAGTGTCAAAATATCCGGCTACTGATGACCATGTCGATGTTTCAACGGGCTCGTCTTCACGAGCGACGACGCATTGCCAGATACAATGGCATCCAATTGCTTCTGGGTGAGCTCGGATTCCTGGAGTTTGAGGAGTGCCGATTCGAAGTAGAATAGAGGTGCGTGGGACCCAAAAAGCACACGATCGTTTCGCACCTGGGACAGCAGCGTGCCCAACCCGCCAATGCCTTCCAGCATCGAGATCTCCACCCACACCTGACCTGTCGAAAGCAGTTCCAGCAGTGGTTTCGCCCGCAAGGTTCGCAGGGCGTTGACCAATAACAATCGGCACTTTGGAACTACTTTTAGCACGGTACTCAAAGGCGTTGGATCCACCGGCAGGACACGCATGAGCGGATGCATCATCCGCTCGTCTTCCATTGCCAACGCCAATTGCACCCACAGCCCCAGATCACTTGCCACTCGCAACAAACGCTCGAAGGCCGGATCCTCAAGACCATACCCATGGTAATTTGGATGGAGTCGAATCCCAGGCATTCGGTGTTCCAAGGCGCAGCGACGGAGTTCATATTCCCAATCGGGTAATCTCGGGTTGATGGAACCCACCGGCCGCAAAATGCCACCCCCGCGTCGTCGGCATTCATCCGTCAGTCTGGAATTCACGCTGCCCTGGGCCTTATGGAGCAAACCCTCAAAGCTCCCCGCCCAAGCTTCCGCCACCTGATGGTCACGAAGGGTGGAAAGCAAGCGTGGCGTCTCATCCAATGGCATCCGTCGTAACGGCCAACGAAACAGCGACACATTGCTATCGATCAGTCGACGCGCAACGGTGCTCAGAGGATTAGCTGCGACTACTGGTTGAACAGTCAAAGCAGCCAAAGACGTACCACATCCAGCCAGGATGAAGCCGCGTCGGTTCATGTCAAAATCTCACCCCTTTCGCACGCAGCACAGGTTCCAGGATTCGACGGAGATTTCCTCCGAGAATCATGCGCTTGGAGGGTTCGGAAATCTTGGCGCCGTAGACTTTGGCGAGCTGTGAAGCGAAACTGCGCCCGCCAATGTCACTTCCATAAAGGACCCGATCCGCACCGAGTTCCCTAACCGCCATTTCGGTCATTCCTGCAACAGGATCCCCACCGCCGAGATCCGCAAAGACGTTCCTATGCGGTCGAATGGCACACAGCCCCACCTCCCAATCGCCACCAGAATGGCTACAGATAAATGTCGTTTGAGGATGACGCGCAGCCAGTGCTGCCAGTTCCTGCGGTGTCGATTCGCCAGGTAAGTTCCCGGTGATCTTCAGCCACGTGTGCTGGAAAACGGGAACGCGAAGCTCGCGGGCGCGATCCACCAAGGGATCCAACGAAGCCGCATCACAGTGTTCCGCCACCCACAGTTTCACGCCCACCATTGGCCCGTCTCGAACACATCGGTTCAGTTCATCCAGACATTGTTGAGGAAACTTGGGATTCAAGTACACAAAACCCAAGGCGCGATCTGGAAAGTGCCGTAGCGCGCGCAGAACATCGTCGTTCTCAAGCCGGAAAGCTTCCGGCGTCGGGTCATAATGCCACTCCATTCCCATGAACACACAGAGTCGCTCCACACCCATGCGATCCGCATAGGCAATGAGGTGTCCTAGACGGCCTTCAGGTGTGTCTCCAGGTACCCCACTTAAGTGACAGTGCAGGTCCCAAATGGAGGTGGCGGCGGATTTCATCTCAGCCCAGTGGGTCTTCATTCACCGACAGCCACCGGTCGGTGGCGGGGAATCTCCGAACGGAAATCCCCGAGGCTTGACCAATAAAGGCGCTCACCCAGATCCACTTCAGCCACAGCCACCGATCCCCAGTTCTTCGCCTGCGCGATCACACGGCCCTCGCGATCATAAATCGCCGAGATCATCCAATTGAGGTTCGTGCCGCAGTAGGTGCTGCTAGCGAGGAACACATGATTTTCGCAGGCTCGTGCCGCAGCCAGCATCGGATTGCATCCCGCCACTGGAAACGCAATGATTTCAGCGCCTCGGTTGCTCAGCTGCCGAGCGGGCTCTGGAAAGAACCCGTCGTAGCAGATCATCATTCCGATCCGACCCAACGCCGTTTCGAAAACAGGATACTCATTGCCAGGTGTAATGCCCGCTTCAATTTCAGTTCGTGGCAAGGTCACTTTGCGATACTTGCCTATGAGTTTGCCATCGGGTCCCAGCAAGACCGAAACATTGTAAATCAGATGTCCCGCTCGCTCCACCAATCCAACGACCAGATGCAGTCCGTGCGTTTTCGCCAGTCCGGCAAAGTAGTCCGTGGAAGCTCCGGGAATGGATTCCGCAACTTGCAAATAGCTCAGCCCATTCCCCGTCGCTGTGAGTGTTTCCGGCAGCACAACCAGATCCGCTCGTTGCCGTGCGGCATCTTCAATCAGCGGCGCGAACTGCCGACAACTGTCCGCGGCCGTCTTCCCACCATGCGGCACATAGTGAATGGTCCCGAGTCGGACTTTTCGTGCCGCCGGCGTCTCGATCTCCACCAATTTAATCTCACTCCACTCCACCGAACCCGAAGGAGCCCACCTCAAATGAAGTTCCACGATCAACTGCACCGCTCCGGAAGGCGCACGATAGGTACCGGTGAGTGGTGTCCATCCCGAGGGGTCGGATATTCCATCCGCCGGGTACTCTGGCTCCGCCACCGGCGCTTGGTCCGGCGCGAAGCTATGCGCGCCGGGAGCATCGTGGCGGACCGGTCGCCCTTGGGCATCCCTCCAATGCAACCGTACCAACGTCGATCGCCGCGGCACTGGCACACCCTCTACCCGCCGCAATGCTTGAAACCGATAATGGCGTCCACCCACCACAGGCATCGTCTTTTTCCAATGGCCATCAAGCCCTTCACGCGCATCCGCTCGAATCGACCAACTGCCATGCATCCCGGGCCCTCCCCGTTCTTTGTAGCTGAATTCTGGCCGGATCTCGTCGCGCACAGCCGTACCCACCCAACCCTGGGAATCCGCCGCCGAAAGCGGTGTCCAGGCCAATAGCAAGAGCAAGATCCAACGGCTCCACACCCAGCTCGCGATATCAGTAACCCCATGCCCAACCCCATCAGCGGCTATCGTCGAGAGTCGGACTAAAGATCGGTTCGTTCTCCTGCGGAGTTTCATCGATCCAGAGAAAGCTCCAGAACTTCGAAGTGCGCAAGTGCAGACTGGTTGACGTCCACACCAACCTTCTTGCGAAAGTGTCGGGGAGGTTCATTCCCGCACCGCCGCACGTCTCAATCGATCCGAGATTCCATGCCATTCCGGTGTGTTCGGTAGCGCTTCCACGACAATCCATTCCGCACCGGTATCATCGCACCGATGCAGCTCCCCGTACAATCCACGCGCGAATGCTTCCGCGTCATGGGGAATCACATTCACATGGGCAAAACGTCCGCTCATGGGAATATGGTTGTGCGCGAGGATTTGGATGTTGTGGTCCAGACGCACCCCATGTTTCAAGAGTTGCTGTTCCAGCTCCGTCTCATCCGACCAACTCAATATCAGCAAGCGGGCTTTGGGCGAGTAATGCTTGGCCAACATCCCAGGACTGCGATTAAGACCCGATGAGTCGCCGGGAGCCCCCACCGATTCAGCGGGTATCGAGTCAATGCCACTTGCCGCGACCAGTGCCACGCCAGAGATCATCCCCGGCCTCAACACACAAAGGACCCTGCCAGTTACGTCGACCACCGTGGATTCAATGCCAACGTTGCAATCACCACCATCGACAATCAGGGGAATCCGGTCTCCCAGTTGACGCGCGACATGCTGTGCGGTGGTTGGAGATAGACGATTCGATAAGTTGGCACTCGGTGCAGCCAGAGGGAATCCACACCGGCGAATGATCGCTTGCATGAATGGATGTTGTGGCCAGCGGATAGCCACGGTGTTTCCACCGGCAGTGACAATGTCGGGCACGGATGGGCCACGCGGCAAGACCAGGGTAAGCGGCCCAGGCCAGAATGCACGGGCAAGTGATTCTGCCAAGGGTGGCCACTCGGCAGCGCATTCAAGAACCATGGCCTGTGACGCCACATGCACAATGACCGGATTGTGAGCCGGACGTCCTTTTACCTCAAAAATACGCGCCACTGCGCGTGGATCCAGTGCGTTGGCGGCTAGCCCGTAAACCGTCTCTGTTGGCACTGCCACCACCTCGCCACGCCGCAGATGATCCACGGCTTCTTGAACCGCAGCGTCAAAGAGCACCGGTGTATGAATGCAAACAATACGTGCTGACATGAATACGGTAAGTGGCGGTAGCCGCGGCGACGCCCTGCGGATGTCCCAGGTTCAATTCATTCCAAACCCATATCGCCAAAGCTCTCTGCCTGATCCGAAATAAACCGAGTTGCCCTCAATAGCAAAGCCGCAATCAATTCGTTTAGGCGCAATTCCGACTTCGCGCAGAACCCCACTCGGCAACTCGAGAGAATACACACCTCGAGTCGTCAGTCCCACAACCCGGCTTCCAATCACCCCCATCGAAATCTCCACCTGGGCCGCTGGTAACGTGTTGGTCGCCAGAACGCGCCAGGTTATTGCATCCACGGTAAACAACTGATTCCCCGCAGTCGTATAGACTCGCCCCTCCGCGGCCACAGTTGCCGGATAGTTGCGAGCTCCAGGCGCCAGAACGGTTTCAAATACCTTTCGCTTGGTTTGTGGATCGAAGGCAAAGAATTTGGCCTCTTTCTCCACCGGTTTGGTCCCACCACCGCCGTAGTTCCCACTGCCGCCAAAAATTAAACCGCTCTTTGGTTCCCACGCCAACGACACAATACTTTGGTTGGTCACCAAATGTCGGTAATTCTCTACCGTCCGATTCAGCTTCGGGTTCCAAACCGCCATCGCTCCGCCTAACTCTCCGTACGGTGGTTCGCTCCCCACAAAAAGGTTGCCATCAGGACCCCGGATCATCGCGCGTGGTCTCAGATGTCCCTCACCGATGCCACCGAATGTCATCGGGTTGGAGTCGGGTTCTACGCCGTACTTCCAGTGGGGTCGCGCAGGATCATAAAGGGTCATCACGGCCCCGCCATAGAAGCAGAGGTACAGCCGGTCGCCCTCAGGCATCATCGAATAGACCTCGCCACCAGGCATGTTCCCAAGGTGCTCGCTCTTCGAATGTTTGGGGTCGTATCGAAACATTTCCAAGGGCATCGCGGTGCTTCCATAGACACACCCTCGAGGACCATTGCCCACAACGAAGATCCGATCCCCTGCTCCCGAGTACTGAAATCGACGTTCCGTCAGTTGGCCGGTCTTCGGATCCTTCACCGTAAACTTGCCACGTTCAAACGATGTCACCACTCGTCCGTCCCGAAATTTCATGGGTGGGCGATCGGGTGCTTGGGTGACCCTCACGGCACGGTCGCCTTCGAGACGCATGAGGTTGGTTCCGAATTCTGCATATACAGCCCCATCGCCTCTCACCGAAACGCCGACGGTCGTCCAACCTTGCTGTCCACGCAGCCCGGCTGGAAGTATGCTTCGATGGGTTTTTGTTGATGGATCATAGGATACCAAATCCCCTTTCTCGGTTCCGATCCCCACATAGACCCGTCCATCCGCCCCGGCCGCCACACTCCGCGCGTACATTTCCTTGGGATGCATACGCCCCAGATCTTCCATGGTCCCGCTTCGCGGATCGAACCGAACAAGCTTCGCCTGCGGGTAGGTACAGGCGTAGAGCCAACCATCCGTCGCCAATGCATACTGCCAGAGGTAACTCTCCGTTTTCGAAGGCGAACCCAAGACCCGAATACCCAGCTCTGGTTGACGTGGATCGAACCGGAGAATCAGTGCACCGTCCCAGGTTCCCAGATAGATTCGATCATCCGGACCTGCGATCAACGCCCAAGCTCCCGGTCCTTGAGGTGCTTCCCATTGCCGCGCTTCTCCTGTGTCAGGATCGACCTGGACGAGAAAAAGCGTGGCATCCAGTTGATTGAAATTGAAGTAGAGTGCCTCCCCTCCCTTTCCATTGGGCCCAACAATACAGCCCATCAAACCACCCATTCGCACGGGAATTCCCAACTGCTCAAACCCGTCAGCGGGAGGCTCTGAAACCTGCCCCAGACAGACCTGAAGCAGCACGCGGTATCCTAACCACACCGCCATCCACGTCCTCATGGTCATTTCAGCACCGATTTCCCTTAAACCGTCGGCTCCAGAGTCCAAAACCCATCAAAGCGAAACCAGCGGCTACCGCAATCTCTGCCGGCTCAGGCACCATCGCCAACTGCGACGAGGCCACTTCCCATCCCACATCGTCTAATCCCGCCCAGTCCAGCACGGTCAGTGGCTTGCGGATACCATTCGCAATGGACGGGTCCATCGCGGCCTCTCGAAGAATGGCCAAACCCGGGAGGGTGCTGGTGGTCCCATTCACCCAATGCCCAAGACCCGCATCCAATGGCACGGCGCCACCATTTAAGGAGGTGCTCACGGGGCCATTAAACCGATTCGGACCAGTCGTCACATAATGATCCCATGAGAGGGACGTCCCGAATCCCAGCACATGGCCGACTTCATGCAACGCGACGCTGTAGAAATCCACACTGGCTTCTGGCACAGCCACCGAATGAAGGCCGGTCGATTCATAGAACCAACTGACCCCGCTGTTGTTGAATGCTACCGAACCGCCCCAGGGACCAAAGTCCGTGCTGGAGCTATCCAGCGTGGCTCCCGTGGCATCCTGACCACGGAATCCCACACCCGCGCCAAATAACCCGCTACCACTCCAAGAATATCCTCCAGGGCCTCCTTCTCCCAAAACACCCGAAGCCAGATTGCGGGCACCCACATAGATCCGAATCGTGTTCGCTCCGATAGTTGGGTTGTCCACCGAACTGATAGCGCCGCTGGTTGGATTGAAGAATTGGGCCGCCCATGTATTCCCGCCCGATGGGGTGATACTCGCCAGGGAATCATTGAGATAGGTGCCAATCGCCACACCAGCCGCTTCGAGACTCTGTCGGGCAGGCGAAGCAACCGGAAAGAACGGCGACTGCGAACCTGCGTCCAACGAGTAATCAAACTCGATGGTAATGGCTCCGCGTCCGGCAGCCGAAAAGCCAACGATGGCGGCCAGGGAAAGAAGGAATTTCATTGGAGGTAGATGTGCCCCCAGAAAGCAGTCCCCCAAATCGGAAGTCAAGCTCGGTCGGCCGCTTCCGGAAGCGGCCCATCCAGGATTTTTTCCAAGTAAACCAGATCGAGCCAGCGCCCGAATTTGAATCCTACCTGCTTGAAGTGGCCCACCTCGACAAAGCCGAACCCCGCGTGCAAGCGGATACTGGCTGCGTTCGAAGCGTCAATGGCGGCTATGATGGCGTGCAATCCCTTGGCTCTTGCAGCCTCCAATAACGGTGCCAGAAGCAATTTGCCCACACCCCGCCCACGATGTGGAGCGGCTACATAAACCGAGTTCTCGGTCGTGAACCGAAATCCCATCCGATCATGGTACCGGTTGAGTGCGCTCCACCCAACCATCTCACCCTGCAAGGTCTCGGCCACGAAAACCGCATAATTGTCTCGTTGGTGGGCGTCGAACCACTCCAAGCGATGCTCCAATGTCCGAGGTAGATAATCGTAGCTGGCGGTTGTGGTGAGGACCGCATCGTTATAGATCGCAAGGATCCCTTGGCAATCATCTCTGACAGCGGGTCGAATGCGAAAGGATTCCATGATGGAAGTGGAGCCTGGGAGGTTGTGGAAGAGAATTGGAGCGAGCGAAGGGATTCGAACCCTCGACATTCACCTTGGCAAGGTGACGCTCTACCAGGCTGAGCTACGCTCGCTCGCTACCAACGGCTCGCAAGATGCGTAACCCAGCCAGAGAATGCAAGCGGAGTTTTACAACAATACATAAGGCTCCACACCAGCCGAAGTCACAACCACCCAATCAAAGATGTATAAACTAACGATAGTATGTAATGTCTTTGCTGTCCGTCTTCACTGTTCATCCCCATCCGTGAGATCCGTTCTTAGGACGAGCGGTTCCATTTGTTTGGCCATGCTTGAACGCCTCAGATGAACCATCAATAGCCCAATGTCGGCTGGTGAAACCCCAGAAATTCGCCCCGCTTGACCTAGGGTTGCGGGTTTCACTTGGGTCAGTTTTGCTCGAGCCTCAGTTCCCAACCCGTACACAGCGTCATAATTCAACTCCACCGGAATCTTGGCATCCTCCAGGCTGCGAAATTTCGCGACCTGCATCTCCTGCCGGACAATGTATCCTTCGTATTTCACCGCGATTTCCACCTGCAACGCGACTTCCGATGAAAGATCTTCGCGACGCTCTGGCATTGTCTCGTAGGTGACTTCAGGACGCCGAAGCAGTTGTTCCAATGACTGGCCTGAGTGAAATGTCTGTTTCAAGCGGCGTATCTCCCCATCGAGGCATGCCCGTTTCGATTGGACGCGCTCGTACAATCGAGATGGCAATAATCCAACGTCGTGCCCGATCTGACTCAGCCGCAAATCCGCATTGTCCTGTCGCAGCAACAGCCGGTGCTCGGCACGAGAGGTGAACATGCGGTAAGGTTCTTGAGTGCCTTTGGTGACCAGATCATCAATGAGCACTCCAATATAGGCCTGATCCCGACGAAGAATGATCGCTTCTTTGCCCTGGGCGCGCCGGGCAGCATTAATTCCGGCTAACAATCCTTGGGCCCCCGCTTCTTCATAGCCCGATGTGCCATTAATCTGCCCGGCAAGAAAGAGGTTCTGGCATACCTGAGTTTCCAATGAAGGATGAAGTTGAGTGGGGTCCGAGAAGTCATATTCCACGGCGTACGCGGGACGCATGATTTCAGCCCGCTCACACCCCACAATGCTTCGAACCATCTGAACTTGGAGCTCGAAGGGTAGGCACGTGGAGAATCCATTGACGTAAATCTCATCGGTTTGGATTCCTTCCGGTTCTAGAAAAATCTGGTGACGTTCTTTGTCCGCAAATCGAACAAATTTGTCCTCGATGCTGGGACAATACCTCGGCCCAACCCCTTCGATCACCCCAGAGTACATAGGGGACTGGTGGAGATTCGCTAGAATCAACTCACGTGTTCGAGCGGACGTATAGGTAATGTGGCAGGGCAACTGTCCCCCATTTTGCGCCAGTATGGAGTTTACCGGATACCGAGAATCCAGCGCCAATCCCGCCGTGGATGTCCGACGGAAGTTCGACTCTTGTTCCACGTGGAACAACTCTTCCTTCCAGAAACTGAAGTAGGGAACTGGGTGGTCCCCGGGTTGAACGTCACATTGGCTAAAATCGATGGATTGGCGCACTAATCGGGGTGGGGTTCCAGTTTTGAGGCGGCCTAATCGCAAACCAATTTCGCTGAGGGATCCCGATAGACTGGTAGCTGCCGCTTCACCAGCACGACCACCTGCTTGTTGATTCGAACCCACGTGCATTAATCCGCGCAGAAACGTGCCCGTCGTGATAACCACGCAAGTGCTTCGAAATTCAACCTGCAACGCGCTTTCTACCCCAACCACTTTTTGATCTTCAATCACCAACCGCGTGGTTTGGCCTTGCTTGATATCCAGATTCGACTGGCGTTCACAAACCCACTTCAGACGGAATTGATAGGCTTTTTTATCGCATTGGGCGCGAGGCGCCCAAACGGAAGGCCCCTTTTTGGTATTTAACATCCGGAACTGAAGTCCACACAGATCGGTTGTGCGTCCCATCTCACCCCCCAACGCATCAATTTCCCGAGCAAGATGACCTTTAGCCAATCCCCCGATCGCCGGATTGCACGACATCTGACCAATAGTATCCAAGTTGGTCGTCAGAAGAAGGGTTTGGCATCCCATTCGCGCTGAGGCCAAAGCAGCTTCCACCCCAGCATGACCAGCCCCAATGACGATCACATCGTAGCGTTTTGGATAATTGAACATGGACTATGTTGAAATAGATGTCGGTCAATCCCGTGCCAAGGGAATGTTCCACGTGGAACGAATTGAGGGAACAAGACAGGCACTCTGAAACCGAAACGAGTGCCACTCGGGGGAATCGCAAACATTCTTGAGCTCGGTAAAAAACAGGGGTTCTCTGCGGTGGTTCGCCCGGTGCGGCGTTATCTGTGCTATTGCCGCAAAAAGACGTTGTCGCTTGTACGCAGGGAAGGGACTGAGTATCGAGGAATTGCCCTGGCTCGTGTGGCTCGTGAGCTGGAGGCATTAACCAAACAACCTAATTAACAGCCACCGACATAACCTCATACCCACCCAACGACCCATGCAACTATCCCTACAATCAATCGCTACTTTGGTCATGACCCTGACAGTCGGTCCCTTGGCGGCAACCGCCCAATTGGGACCCTTCAGCGCTACCTACGATTTCTCGGCGGTAACCACGTCAACCGGAACCATCGATCCGACACCACCGCCAACGGTAGTCGGTATGACTCTGGGGTCATTCGCCGCAGTAGGCCTCGCGGCCAATCCATCAGCCGCAGGTCGCTTCACATTTTCAGGATGGAACAACACCACTCCAGGCTTAGACCAGAACCGATTCTATGAAGTGACTCTGGCACCTTCGCCAGGCAATCTTCTGAATCTCGACTCCATCTCGTTCGGCGTCCGTCGGTCCGGAACTGGACCCAGAGATTTCTCCATTCGCTCTAGCGTGAATGATTACGCTTCAACCTTGGGAGAAGCCAGTGCAACGAGCCCGGAAATCAGCGTCACGGACAATAGCTTTCGATTCGTTAATGATAGTTCCCCGTCGGCCAATATCACCGGGACGACGGCGCTAGCCGAAATGGAGCCGCCCGTGCTATGAGGAATGGAGCCACTTGGAAAGTGGAGTACTGAGGTACTTTCTCTTTTCCAAGGAGACGGTGGCGATTTCCGAGTAGGAGTGTTTCCGAGTAGGAAGCAGGCC
>SXSK01000072.1 GCA_005793375.1 Verrucomicrobiales bacterium
ACTCCGGCACACAAGCCTGCAAAGCCCTCAAGGAAGAAGGGTATCGCGTGGTGCTCGTGAACTCGAATCCGGCTACGATTATGACCGATCCGGAGTTCGCAGACCGCACCTACATCGAACCGATCACTCCCGAAGCCGTCGAAAAAATTATCCTTCGCGAGAAAGAGGAGATGATCCGCCTGGGGATACCGGTGGATGCCCAAGGTACGGGTCCCGAAATTGCCAACAAGCTCGTCCTGTTGCCTACATTGGGTGGGCAGACCGCCCTGAACACGGCCATGAAACTCCATGACACTGGCGTGCTGGAACGACATGGGATCGAGATGATCGGTGCCAAAGCCGAGGCCATCGAAAAGGGCGAAGATCGACAGATCTTCAAAGACCTCATGATTTCGATTGGGTTGGACGTTCCCGTATCGGGAACCGCCCATAACATGGAAGAAGCGCGTGCCGTCGCCGAGAAGATCGGTCGACTCCCGGTGATTATACGCCCGGCGTATACCCTGGGTGGTACCGGCGGCGGGATTGCATACAACCGCGAAGAGTTTGAGGAAATCGCGAAACGCGGCATCGATCTGTCGCCCGTCCACGAGATTCTTATCGAGGAGTCGCTACTGGGCTGGAAGGAATACGAGATGGAAGTCATGCGCGACCGGGCGGACAACTGCGTGATCATCTGTTCGATCGAAAACTTTGATCCCATGGGTGTACACACAGGTGACTCCATCACTGTGGCTCCGATCCAAACACTGACGGACAAAGAATATCAGATCATGCGCGATCAAAGCTTCGCGGTGATCCGCGCGGTCGGCGTGGAAACGGGAGGGTCGAACATCCAGTTCGGAATGAGCCCGGAGACAGGCCGAATGGTGATCATTGAAATGAACCCGCGTGTGAGTCGAAGTTCCGCCTTAGCTTCCAAAGCCACCGGATTTCCAATCGCCAAGATCGCGGCCAAGCTGGCCGTGGGGTATCTGCTCGACGAAATCCGGAATGATATCACCCGCGAGACTCCGGCCAGTTTTGAGCCAACGATCGATTACGTCGTGACCAAAATCCCCCGGTTTGCGTTTGAGAAGTTTCCGCAGGCGGATCCCACCTTAACAACTCAGATGAAGAGCGTCGGCGAAGCCATGGCCATCGGACGCACCTTTAAAGAGAGTTTACAGAAATGCCTGCGCTCACTGGAGATCGGACGGAGCGGGCTCGGCGGCGATGGCAAAAGCTGGCGTGTGGGTACTGAATCGTATGGAGATCGCGACATCCTTCCTCGGGACGTCATCAGTCGCAAGTTGAGCCTGCCGAACGCGGAGCGCATCTTCTACATTCGTCACGCCTTGCGAGCCGGATTCAGTCTGGAGGAGATCTTCACCCTGACCAAGATTGACCGCTGGTTCCTCACCCAATTGAAAGAGTTGGTGGATTTTGAAGAGGAACTCGCAGCATCGGTGTAATCGGCCGTGAGACCATCGCACTCTATGGAGTGCGACCTCTCCAGTGGCCCTTAAAGTCAGTCGGCACGGGTTTGGAAGAGTCAAATACCTTTGCCAGAGTGCGGCACTCTGTGAATGGTTCGGAAGTTACCATTTCCTATGGACGTCTCCATGATTGTTACCAAGAAACGCCGTTCAAATTGGCCGCTGACACTTGCGGCAGCCGCCATTTTCTCGCTGGTCCTCGCGCCCCCGATTTCAGCAGCTGACACCAGTCCTATTCGCGGACCGTTTTGGTCCGGGACCATTATGCGAGCCAAGGACAAAGCAGCCGCAATGAAGGGGTTGGCTGTGACGCTTGGCGACGATCGGCGAAGCTATGTGGTCTATGATCTCGATACGCTGCGGGTCTCGGTGGCGTGGCAGGGCGAATTCCTGGAATTTGGCAATACGCTGACCAAAATCGAATGGCCGCCACCGCCCAGTGTGAAGGGAACCAACATCGTTGTTGAAACCGATATTGGACCCGGATGGGCGAACGCCCAAGGCAGCCTGACGGATACCCGCGATCAGCACCAGGGCCCGCTGCCGAAGGACTGGGCGCACTACAGTGGCGCCTATGTTCATGGCAATGCAGTGGTGCTGAAATACACCGTGGGTGCCGGCGACGTGCTGGAATCGCCCAGTGTGGTGACAGCGGGTACGCAATCGGTTTTTATTCGCAGCTTTGAGTTTCGATCCGGAGGAGGAGGCGTCACGTTGCTATTGGCTGATGGCGTCGAAGGATCCGTGGCAGCCGATCTCCAGCCAGGGGTACCTGTCACGGTAGGGCTGAAGGGTGGCCGCAGTCTGGCGGTGGCCGCTCTCGATAAGACCGCTGGCCGGCTCGAAGTGGTCGAAGGTCATCTGGTGTTTCGACTCGCCAAACGCCCAGTAGGCCAGCCCTTGCGGCTAGCGTTCTCCTCGCGAGAGGGCTCTGCCGCCTTTGCCCGCCTTGCAGCCCAAGCCCCGACCAGCCTCTCAACGCTGACAACCGGTGGTCCGGCACGCTGGACTGAGCTCGTCACCACACAAGGAAAATTGGGAACTGAAGATGGCCCCTACGTGGTCGATGTCCTGACCGAACCTTTCCCAAATCCTTATCGAGTCAGCACATTTTTTGGCGGGCATGATTTCCTGCCAGATGGTCGTGTGGCCGTTTGCAGTTTCCACGGAGACGTGTGGGTGCTGAGCGGTGTGGACGACAAGTTGGACAAGCTGACCTGGAAGCGATTCGCCACCGGAATGTTTCAGCCGCTCGGTTTGAAAGTGGTGGGCGGCAAGATTTACGTCGCGGGACGCGATCAGATCACGCGATTGCATGATCTCAATGGCGATGGGGAGGCCGACTACTACGAGAACTTCAACAATGACACCGTAGTCACGCCAAACTACCACGAATTCGTTCTCGATCTGCATACCGATTCGAAGGGTAACTTCTATTTCGCCAAAGGGGCTCCATGGGAACCCAGCGTCACCTCCCCGCATCAGGGATGTATTCTCAAGGTTTCACCGGATGGGAAACGCATGGAAGTGTTCGCAACGGGATTGCGGGCGCCCAATGGTATGACAGTCGGTCCCGACGACACGGTGCTGGTGGGTGACAACCAGGGACACTGGATGCCTTCGTCCAAGTTGAATCTGGTCAAACCGGGTTCTTTTATGGGCATGGTGCCGGCGGCTCAGAGAGGGCTCACAATGCGTTACCCAGACGGACGCGAAGTAACGACCAATCCGAGTGATCCCGCGGCCCGAGCGCAACTCAAGCTCAAGGGCTGGGACAAAGAGACGCCCATCCCGGTTTCCTATGATGAACCCGTGGCTTGGCTTCCGATGCGATGGGACAACTCCAGCGGCGGGCAAGTATATGTCACCAGTTCGAAATGGGGTCCGTGGGAAGGCGCTCCCTTGTTCATGAGCTACGGCAAATGCCTCTTGTATGGAGTGCTTTGGGACGAGGTGGACGGGACGGCGCAGGCCAGTCTGGTGCCGTTCAACTTGAAGTTTCAAAGCGGTATCATGCGGGGTCGTTTCAGCCCTCTTGATGGTCAACTGTATCTCAGCGGGTTGAAAGGTTGGCAGAATGCGGCCACGCGCGATGGTGGTTTGTACCGGGTTCGATATTCCGGCAAGCCAGTCCGAATGGCGATCAAAGCACATGTCGCCAGCAACGGCCTTGAAATCACGTTCAGCACGGCGCTGGATCGCAAGACAGCCGAGGATCCGTCGAGTTACGCCCTGGAGCTCTGGGGTTACAAGTATAGCGGTGGCTATGGTTCGGACGAGTTTTCGGTCAAAACTCCTGGGAAAAAGGGCCACGACAAACTTGAGATCAAGTCCGCACGATTGTATCCAGGCGACCGAACGGTTTTCTTGGAAGTCGACGGCCTTGAGCGTGCGGATCAGTTCAGCGTGAAATATGGCGTCAACTCGGTCGACGGAGCCGAACTTCGATCCGAAATCATTGGCACAATTCGTCAGCTAGGGCCTGAGCTAAAGGTTTCTGCTCGTTAGGCCCGGACCCCTATTGGGCGCGCGCGACTGGACACGCAGGTTTTGGATCGGTGGATCCCTACAGGTCGAGAGCCTGCTTGGTGAATTTCATGACTGACTCCTGTCTCCGAAGGGCGCATCTCCGAGTTGCGGCGCCGCATGGGATGCTGGGGGAATTGCAGGGACGACCGATCTCCAAAATTCCCACAACTCGGAGATGCGCCCGTCTCCGACAGGGCAGTTTCAAGATTTCGACTTTAAGGAGGCAGGTGAAACAAAAGGCGGTATAAAACTGGACAAAAGGCGCTGACTTTATTTAACTGCCGGCATGTCCGAGCCTATTACGCTACCCGAGCACGAGCAACAAACGGC
>SXSK01000073.1 GCA_005793375.1 Verrucomicrobiales bacterium
AGTTCTAACGCGTGCGAAGGCTCGACCGACCCGCAAGCTCAAGTCCGTCTCCCGTTAGGTTGACGCGAATGCGCAACTGCGGGATCGCCTTGGCGATGCCGAAGTCGATCACCTTGGGCACTCCCGCGGACGCGGGATCGTGCAGGGTGACGAGGATGTTCGACGGCTTGATGTCGCGGTGGATGATTCCCTTCTGATGCGCGTGCTGGATGGCCTGGCAAACCTTGATGAACAGATCGAGCCGGTCCTTCGTGCTGAGATTGGCCTGGTCGCAGTACTCGGTGATCTTGATCCCGCGCACCAGTTCCATCACGAAGTAGGGACGACCCAACTCCGTGGTGCCCGCGTCGAACACCTTCGCGATGTTCGGATGGTCCATCATCGCCAGTGCCTGGCGTTCGGCTTCGAAGCGGGCGACAACTTGTTGGGTATCCATGCCCAGCTTGATGACCTTCAGCGCCACCCGTCGGCGTACCGGCTCCTTCTGCTCCGCCTCCCAAACCTCGCCGAACCCGCCGACGCCGAGTTTCTCCAGCAACTGGTAGCGCCCCACCTGGGAACCGACTTGCTCCGCCGGCGCGGCTTCGTCGTCGAGTCGCAGCCATTTGTCAGGCCCGGCGAGCGACTCCGGCTCCTCATGCGCCGCGAGCAGGGCTTCGAGGCGTTGGCGCAGGTCCGGGTTGCCTTTGCATTCGGCGTCCACAAAGGCAGCCCGTTTCTCCGCCGGCAGTTCCAATGCCAAGGCAAAAAGGTCTTCTTCGCGGGATGGATTCATGCCGTGAGAATCTGAGCCTGTGCCTGCTCCGAAGGGAAGTTTCGTTTCGGCGGTTCTCTGAATCGCCGATCGTTCCAATTACGAGCGGGCCAGACGGAATAATCCCCGGCCGCTTGCGGGCCGCGCCACACGATTCTCGACATTCTCGACGACGGGCGTGTTCATCGGCAGTTTTGTTTCACTTTTGAATTTGAAGCAGGTTCTCATGAGCTTGGAGCGAGTCGCTTCCAAGAGGTCATGCGCCGTTTCACTTCCAAAAGGCCCAGGAAGTTTGAAAAAAGTTTCGGAGACTCAGTTCCGGCACATTTCCACTTTCAGCCAAGCGCGGGCGTATTGCCACCCGCGCTTGGCCGTGGTTAGTCAAACGCCTATTCCGTCCAGGTGTAGCGAAGGCGGAATTTGCTCCCCACTCGCTCGGAAGACTCGATTTTCACAGTGCGGTTGTCTCCCTCAATGCTGACTCGGAAGAATGCCTCGGCGGAGTCCAAAGGGACGGACACTTCGCTCTGGATGGTATTCGCCGATACCTTGGTGAAGGTCGCTGCCACTGGAGTCCAGGCTGCCTCTTGGTTCAGGTTGAAAGACCGGAGTACCGTGAGGTTTGGAATGACCTCGGTCCGGAAGATTCGGGAGCTCTGAACCTCCTGGATCGTGGAGTTATTTCGGGTGAACAACATGAACGATCCCAGATTCGGAAAATCAGCGGAAACCCAGGGCGAAAACTCCAAGAAAGACGTATTCACCTGGGTGCCTAGATTGACCGCAGCATTCGTCCACGGGTCCGTCGCCGAAGCCCGCGTCGCCAGCCAGAGGTCATTCAAGCCGTATGAGCCTGAGCGATTCGAATCAAAAAACAAGTGTCGGTCGGCGGCGGAGATAAAAGAAGACATGTGCCAGGTTCCTTCATTAATGGTGGACGGGAGGCGCGTTGCGGCCCGCCAGGGTTCCGTCACGGAATTTCGCTGGGCGACGAAGTATCCGGGCTGTGCGCCATATCTGGTAAAGTACATCGACAGGCCGTCCTGGGAGGGGCTGGGACAACATTCATCGTCGCTGCTGCTCACCGACGGCTCTAAGACGGTAGGCGGTTCCCACGGACTTTGCCGGGTCGCCCGGGTGGAGACCCAAATTTGAAGGTTATCCGAGCCGCCTCGCGGCGTCCATCCATCTGCGTTCCCGTCCCCGAAGTAGAGAGTCAGCTCGTCCGCTGAGAGTGACGGGAGTCCGTCCGGGTCAGCGGTGTTGATGGTCGGTCCCAAATTGACCGGCGCCCCCCACGGCGCGTCGGTGGAACTTCTTTCGGAGACCCAGATGTCAAACTTTCCGTAACCGCCGGGACGGTCGGAGGTGAAATACAAGGTCAGACCGTTGGCGGAGACCCAGGGAGCCAAGGATTCGTGGCCAGGCAGGTTGATGGAAGCGGGCAACGGTTCCGGCGTGGCGAACATCCAACTCTCGGCGGCTGCCAAATGGTTGGAAACGCCGCCGGCCAGGAGCAGGCAAGCGGAGAAACAGAGTGCCCAGTGGGTCGGTGGGTTCATAGTGGTACTTAGATCACTTTTGGATTTGAAGCAGGTTGTCATACTGTTTTGCTTGTGGAGCGAGTCGCTTCCAAGAGGTCATGCGCCGTTTCACTTCCAAAAGGCCCGAGACGTTTGAAAAAAGTTTCGGCGGCTCAGTTCCAGCGCCTTTCGACCTTCAGTCAGAGCTTGGCTGTGGTCAGGGAAACACCCGGGGCGCTGGCTGTTTCTTCCAGAGACAGGCCCACGAAATAGCGCAGTTTGACGAACTCCGACTTCTCCGGATCCAACGCCGCGAAGCGATCCAACGCGTCGTGCATGGCGAGCAGGTCCTCGGCGTCGACAAACGGGGACGAACCTTCAGTGATTGATAGACGTTTGCTTTTGATGCATTGCGGTTATGCATTGCGCGCATCGGTGCTCCGGCGCCGGTGTGCATTGCCTCGCTCTGGGCATCAGGATGACAATGACCGCACCTAGCACTACAGCGACGTTTTGAGGGATTTCCATTTTTTGAGTTCTTTGAGGCGGCGTTTACGATGGGAGCGGTAGGCCTGATCGTTGCGCCGTGTGTGATATTTCACCAAAATCACCAGGTAGGCAGGTTCGCGTTTG
>SXSK01000074.1 GCA_005793375.1 Verrucomicrobiales bacterium
GCTCCGGGCGAGTGTGCCAAACAAGATACCGGAGACCCCTGAACTCACGCACCGCCAAGCACGACATTCCCAAGCAAAATGGTGAGAATGTCTAGAGAGCCATTTTAGAGACAAAGATGAGGGCCCTCCACCGCTTTTCCCCAACCTCGTCGATGACTCAGTGGAATTCCAAAAACCGGAATAACCACGGAGGGCAGACACCGACGGTTTCCTAGTGTGCCCGCCGGCTGGACTTCAATGTGATACCAAGTTCATTGCTTCAAAACACCCCGTTCGATCGGGGCCGGTCCTTCGTGTGAGATGAGACCCGCCTGAAATTTGAACTCACACGAAGGCACGAAGGCACGAAGAGGGAAGGGGAATTGGAGGAGACGTGGCAAGCAATTGAGCGAAGTAGCCCAACTGCCCCATTGCCGTCGCCAACGGATTCAGATCCCAATCAATTCGATCGTTCGACCCGATGCTAGTTTGAGCCCACGTCAGCCAACTCCAGACTTGGATCCATCACGCGTTCCCTTTTTTCGATGAATTTCTTCAACTTGGTCAGAGCCACGTTTTGTATTTGCCGAATACGTTCGCGGGTGACCCCGAATCGCTGTCCCACTTGTTCCAGAGTTCGTTCAGGCCCCCCGTCCAATCCGAAGCGATATCGGATGATTGTCTCCTCGCGCTTGTCCAGGCACTGCACAAATTCTCGGATCATCGCATGGGAATTCTTTTCATCCAGCTCATGAAACGCGTCCGGCATTTGCTCATCACGGACAATTTCTGCGAGCTTGGTGTCGTCCTCATTTTCGCCGATGGACTGATCAAGGCTGATCGGGCGCCAGCTAGCCTGCCAAAGCTCAGATACCCGTTTTCGGGTCATGCCCATGGTTTCGGCCAATTCCAAATCGGTGGGTTCACGACCTAATTCCTCGTGCAGTTGCATGGCGACGCGGCGCATTTTTGCTATGCGATCCACCATATGCACGGGGATACGAATGGTCTTACCCTGATTGGCGAGAGCCCGCTTGATGCTTTGTTTGATCCACCAAGCGGCATAGGTCGAGAGCTTCGCCCCTTTGCGAGGATCAAACCGTTCAACGGCACGCATGAGCCCGATATTCCCCTCATTAATGAGATCCAAAATCGGCATCCCCATACCGTCATAATCGTGGGCGATTTTCACGACCAAACGCAGATTGGCCTTGATCATGCGTTCCCGGGCTCCGGCATCTCCTCGTCGAATCCGACCCGCTAATTCAATCTCATCCTGAACCGAGAGTAGGGGCGTCTCACTGGCGTCCCGCAAATACAACCGAAGACTCATATCGCCGTCTCGTGTACCTCGATCGGATGTCGTAACTGGGGCTGGCAACGCGGTTTCTGAACGCGGGACTGATACGGAGCTGGCCTTAAGAGAGCGGCTGCTTGGTTTTGAAAGTACGGGTGACAGCGGCGGTGGCTGTTCCTTCGATTGTCCTGGATTAATGGCATGCAACCTCGCCGATCGTTGACCGTGGCTCCGACTTGCCACGGCACGATTTCGCCGGCTGTTTCGGGGTGCTCGACGATTTGGTGTCAGGGTCCGCATAAGAATTTCCTTCGATTTGTTATTAGCAATTACGCAGCCAAGTCTCTTTCATTCCCTACATGAATTTAGACAAGGGTCGTCAGCAATTATTTCAAACAAAGTTTACAAATGTTAGCGATCCGTCCGTAACCATCCATTTCCAGTCAAAAACCAAGTCCGCCTACTGGGCTTAACTCTCAACCCGGTCGCGGTGCTAAGGCTGAACAGCAGCTATAGGTCTAGGATGCTTGGCTGCACCCGGTATTCCCAACCACACAGGAGACAACGATCCAGGACAGCTATCGGATGCCACTGGAGGTCTTGACTGGAGTTTCAGCGCGGCATGACCATAACGTCCCGTGGATGAACCCATGTCTGGACCATTGTTCCAGTGGCGCGGGCTTCGGCTGGGTTCTGTTCAAATGCCTTAAGCTCAATGCCCTGGGGAGTCTTGAGACGATATTCCTCCAGCTCGCCCAGGTAGTAAGATTGACCGATCTGGCACTGGATCAGGTTGGCCGCAGGTGCATCAAACCGGACAGCTTCGGGTCGAAATCCTACCCAAACCGCTTGAGTTGGCCGGAGGTCAATTCGAGCGAGTCCCTGGAAAATACCGACCGAAGTGGACAATCGGACACTCTGGGGAGTGGACTCCAACACCTCGCCCTCCAACCAAGTGGCTTCTCCAATGAAATCGGCAACGAACCGGTTGACGGGCCTCCGGTAGAGGTCTGCAGGCTTCCCTAATTGTTCCAAGCGGCCCTGGTTCAGCACCGCGATTTGGTCAGCCAGGGAGAGCGCTTCTTTTTGGTCGTGAGTCACATAGACCGTGGTAATGCGGGTCTGTGCGTGGATTCGGCGTATCTCATCCCGCATCTCCAAGCGCAACCGGGCATCCAGATTGGAGAGAGGTTCATCCAGCAACAAAAAATCGGGACGGATGACCAACGCGCGTGCGAGGGCAATTCGCTGTTGTTGACCTCCACTCAGCTGATTGGGAGATCGTTGCGCGTAGTCGCTCATTTGGACGATCTCCAATGCCTCCTGGATGCGCTGCTTTTTTTCCGGTGCTGACACTTTTCGGACATCCAGTCCGTAAGCCACATTCTCAGCCACACTCAGGTGCGGCCAGAGAGCATAGTTCTGGAA
This sequence comes from Verrucomicrobiales bacterium, assembly GCA_005793375.1. GTDB lineage: Bacteria > Verrucomicrobiota > Verrucomicrobiia > Limisphaerales > UBA9464 > SXSK01. The sequence continues at coordinate 2,705 of SXSK01000074.1, forward strand.
TACCATGCCGATGTTTCGTTCGTGGGGTGGCACGCCGTTCATGAGGCGGTCACCAAACCGGATGTCACCGGAGTCCGCCGGGTAGAACCCGGCGAGGAGTCGCAGCAGTGTTGTCTTGCCGCAACCGCTCGGACCGAGAAGAAAGAACAATTGCTGGTCGGGGATGACCAACGAGATGCCTCTGAGCACGGGTGTTGATCCAAAGGACTTGGATAATTGATGAACGGTAATCTTCATCTCTTAGCGGGATTGGGCAAGTCGCCGGTATTTCTTTAACGCGTTGACCTGCCATTGGAGTTTGGTGCGTGTCCGGTACTCGGCGTTTTTGATCCACGCATCGTTCGCAGCGAGCTGCAGTGCCTCCTGTTCCGTGATAGGGGGCATTCCAAAATCATCCCGATCAGTCGCCGGGATACCGCGCGCGATCATCGTTCCCCAAGCTTTTTGCAATTCTGGATGGACATCGATCAAGATCGAACCAAAAAGAGATCTCACAATATCGCGGCGCTTTCGGGCCAAGCGGGAGTCGTAACGGTAGGTCTGTTGGAGTTGAAAGGGATTGATTTCGATGGGAGATACACCGCGATAACGGTCATAAAATTCAGGGCGAATGCTGAGACGTTCGATAGAAAAGCGATGAGGTCCATCGGGATGGCCTCGAGGCAGGAACCAGAGTTGCTGGCCGGTTTCTCCCAAGACAAATTCCAGGAAACGTTCGGCAGTTTGTGTATGAGGCGCGCCTTTGAGTATGGCAATGCCATCAGGGCTAATTGCCGTGAAATCCTTCGGGAGCGTGAATTCCAAATGATTCTTGCCGACCGCAGCTATTTGAATGAATGCGAAATAGTCGATGGCGAAGGAATAGGCCACCTGACCGAGCGAGGTGTCCTTGGCGGTGGTCGTTGAAATCCGATCGAACTGTCGCACATTGCCGGCAATTTCCGTGAGGAGATGCCATCCACGGTTCCAACCAAAGGCTTGAAGGAACGCCTCGTACATATTGTTCATGGATCCACTGCTGCGAGGGTCCCCAGCTCCGACCCATCGAAAGCAATTGGTATGGGCCAAATCCTCCCAACGTTCGACGTGCGGGAGGCCCAGCTGCTTCTGAACCCGGTTGTTTTGGAGGATTCCAAAGCTCGACAACGCGGCACCAAACCATCGGAATTCTTCATCGTAAACGTCCGTAGCGGCTGCTTTGGCTGGAATTCCCAGCAATGCCTTTTGCCCACCTGGCCACGGCTGAAGCCATTGTTTGTCCGCGAGGGCCAGGAACGGTTCCGGACCGCCCCCAAAAAAGATGTCGATCCCGATTCCGTTGGTTTTCGCTCGAAATTCAGATTCTACGAATCGTTGAATTTCACTGGAACCACCCAGATCCCGCCAGTCCATCGTGACTTTTGTGCCGTACCGGGCCTCATGCCATCGCTGGAACCCCTCGCCAAACTCCGCTTTCACTTCTTGCGGATGCGGGGAGACCAGTGTCAACCGATTCGAATCGGCAGCGTGCAACTGGCTAGTTAACAAGATCCAAAGGCCTGCAAGTCCCAGCAACCGTTCCCATCGGTGACCCACAGCCACAGGTGGTGTGTAGAGCGCTGAGAGGTTCACAAGCCTGCGCGGTGGACGAGTGGAGACTGGCTTCACAGTGGCTTCACGCTAACAGACTGTCTTGCCGAATGCATCCATGGATGCATTCGATTTGGATGAACTCTCACTCCTGGCCACATACGTTCCAATCGGGGCGAATTCGTGGCTGAAAATTAGCGCATTCAATCTTCACACAGTCGACATGGAGATTCATGATGGAGTTGTGCACCAGATGATTTGCCCGCGCAGTCCCAAAGAAGTCATGGCCGGATGGGTTTACCTCCCGCGTTTTATCGACAAGATTCGTCTGAATCTGGCTGGGCTGTTGCACGCGGATTATCAGCAAAACTTCGCCCGACGAGGATTCGATGCGCAATGGTTGCGTGCCGCAGGATTAGATGCGGACGCATTTATCGCGATGGTGAAGTCCACCGTGACCGATGGAGAGGTAGCAGATTGGGTTCTCCGCAATGTGAACCGAACAGAAGCCGAAAAAGCTGCGTTCAATCAATTCATCTTGAACCACGGCCGCGAGGAGGATCCTGAGTTGCGCGCCCGATTGCGAACTCGCAAAGAACAATCTGGCTTGGGAGACCGCGACGACATCACCACGTTTGTCGATTTCATCGATGCCGACGAGAAACGCTGCTGACCTGGGTTCGGTTTAACGAGACCAAACCTAGGAGCTGAAGGGCAATTGGCGATAAGGCCCCACAGGCCGACCGCACAGCCCCGGAGGCAGGACGCTCCAGCGATCCCGCGTGACTGGAACATCCCGGCCCGGATCGATTACAAATCGAAGGAAAGCTCAGTCCCGCTGGCGCTTACTTTGACGGTCTGTCCGGGTTTGAAGTCTCCGCGGAGTAGCCGTGTCGCCAGGGGATTCAGCAGATGTTCCTGGATTGCCCGCTTGAGTGGGCGAGCACCAAACTGCGGATCGTAGCCTTCCGTTGCCAGAAGATGCTTTGCCTTGGCGTCGAGTTGCAACGTCAGTTGCTGGTCGGCGAGACGTTTGACGACCCGCTCCAGTTGGATCTCTACGATCTGACGAAGTTCCTCTTCATCCAAGCTGCCAA
>SXSK01000075.1 GCA_005793375.1 Verrucomicrobiales bacterium
CCGCGGCCTACGCCATTGTGGCCTATCAGACAGCGTATCTGAAGGCCAACTACCCCGTCGAGTTTCTCTGCGCGATGATGACTAATGATCAGGCCGATCTGACGAAACTGGCGCAGTACATTGCCGAAGCCAAAGGATTCGGAATCGAGGTCCTGGGACCCGACGTCAATGAAAGCCGCGTCAATTTCTCCCCCGCCGTCGCTTCGTCGCACCCTTCGTCGCACCCTGCATCCAATGGCCACACCCGCAACTCGACACAGCGAATCCGCTTCGGCCTCGCCGCCATCAAGGGTATTGGTGAAATCGCCGTCGAAAGCATTCTGCAGGCCCGCGCCAAGGACGGTTCCTTCGGCTCCCTTCAGGCTCTCTGCGAACGCGTCGACACCCGCACCGTCAACCGCAAAGCCCTCGAAGCCCTCGTCAAAGCGGGTGCCTGCGACGGTTTCGGTGTCACGCGCGCCACACTTTGGTCGCAGATTGACAGTTCGCTGGCTCGCGCGAGCGCCATTGCCGCTGACAAAGTCCGCGGCCAATCGTCCTTCTTTGATACCTTCGATTCGGCGCCCAAGACCCAAATCCACGAGGAACCAACGCACAATCTCCCTGAATGGCCCATCGCCGAGAAGCTCTCGAATGAAAAGGAACTCCTGGGATTTTACATCAGCGGCCACCCGCTCGAACCGTTCGCCAAACTGCTCAAGCTTTTCGCCAATCACTCCATAGACGCACTCGCGACCCTTCCCAACCGTTCGATGTGCCGAGTCGGTGGGTTGGTCACAGCCGTACAACAAGGCGTCAGCAAAAAATCCGGAAAACCTTACGCCATGGTGACCATCGAGGACCTCACCGGAACCGTGCAGTTGCTCGCCATGAACGATGGCTATGACAAGTATCGCGACCTGTTCGTCGTCAATACACCGCTTCTGGTCTCGGGCGAGGTCAACACCGGCGAGGATAAACCCAAGATTTTTCCCACGGAAATCCTTCGACTCGAAGACGCCCCACGCCGAATGACCCGCCAGGTCCATCTGCGCATTGCCACCACCGAACTCGATCGAGCCCGATTCGAAGCCCTGCGCGCACTGCTCACCGCCCACCGCGGCGGCATTCCAATCCTGCTGCGCTTGAACCAGCCCGATGGTGTCCTGCTCTATCTCGAGGTGAGCGAACACTACGCAGTCACCCCATCCAAGGCGTTGCAGGACGAGGTCGATGGCATGTTTGGCGAAGGAACCTATTTTCCAAAGGTCGATCTCAGCCTGCCCGAACGGACTCAACGTCGATGGGAACGCAAGTCCGGCGACGGCAATGGCGGAGGCGACGAATAGAATCGAGCCTGCCACCACCTCCGCATTACCGTGGCAGCACCGCCCGGTTGATACCCATCACACCGCCCAATATTTGAGTTACCTGGGTTTCCTGGTAACCCAATCGCTGCAGCAGGGCATCAATCCCCCGTTGCGCCGGATAGTGCCTCAAGGATTCCAAAATGTACGCATACGCCGCCCAATCTCCCGCCAACAACCGACCAAACACCGGCACGCACAATCGCAAATAGAGAAAGTAACCCCATCGCCAAAGCGCGTTGTCCGGCTTGCCAAAATCTAACACCAACAGCCGTCCGCCCGATTTTAGAACCCGCCGCATCTCGGCTAACCCCCTCTCAAAATCCGCTAGATTGCGAAGTCCATAGCTAATGGTGATGAGGTCAAAGGACCGATCCGGAAATGGCAGTTGGAGTGCGTCTCCTCGCAGGAAGGTCACCTTCGCCTGGATCGAATCGTTCGATTGACGACGAATCGCGACGTCTAACATGGCTTGGGTGAAGTCCAATCCCGTCGCCTCCGCTCCTGCTGTCGCCAAAGCAAAGGTGACATCGCCGGTGCCACAGCAGAGGTCTAAAGCCTTATCCCCAGGCTTCACCTGGGCGAGCCGGACCAATCGACGTTTCCAAAGCCGATGCAACCCAAAGCTCTGAAGATCATTGATCAGATCGTATCGAGAGGCGATCCGCCTGAAAAGGGATTCTACCTTTTCGGCACGGGCAGCTCCAGCTTGGTAATACGCACTCGACACGCCAGTCAACGTAGACGGGAATTGTTGACTGGAAAGGGGCGCAGCTCCGAGTTGCCGACATTTGGATATCAGTTGTCGCCAAAAGCGGTGGGAGGCCACCCCACCCCAAATGGACCGCCATTCGAGTGAAAAAGTTGAATGTCTCGAAAAGCCACTTGCTGGTTTCTACAACTGATGCTTAATTGCAATGGCTTTGCAAAACAGCACTTCCAGCCGTGCGATTGCGCGTTACCCGGTTTACCGGGTAATCGCTGCCATCCTCGCTGGATTGGTCGCCAGTCTGCTGGTCCTCTCTTCCAACGACGCGCTGCATCAAGCGCTACACTCACAGGCGGCGGCGTGGACGCCAGTCCATGGAACGAATCAAGGCGATCCTCCCCATCGGTGCTCGCATCACCATGGCCATCGGTCATCCCCAGAGGTCACTAAAGATTTGGGTACGGCCAATAAGCTGCCAGGCGAATCGCCGGTCGATCACCAGGAGGGTTGTGCGATTTGTTTGTTCGCCAGTGCGGTCATTGACGAGGTTCAATCAGCGATTTGTTCCACGATTACTCCACGAACCTTGGCGCCAATGGAATGGCCATTGTCCTCCACGGATCCATTGGCTTCCAGCGAAGCGCCCCCTTCCGAACGGGGCCCGCCAGGCCGCGATTTCGTCGCGGCCTGATCGCAAAACAGCACCGGCCTCCGAGCTCTGGTCTCGTTCCACAGCCGTTCCACCTGACGATTTCTTCTTGGGTACTTGATTCAGGAGAAGTCATTTCAGACGTCCCCAATCAATCTCACCGTATTTGAGAGAACTTCTCTCGCGACGATCTCTGTCCCATGAAACAAGCACCCTCGCGCAGCGCTCTTTCCAGCCAAGGCCGCCGTAAACTCCTCAGCGGTCTGAGTAGGGCATTTACGCTCATTGAACTGCTGGTGGTCATCGCCATCATTGCGATCCTGGCTGGACTGCTGTTGCCAGCGTTGGCCAGCGCCAAGAGCAAAGCCAAACGCGCCAGTTGTCTCTCCGCCATGCATCAAGTCGGCCTCGCTATTCAGATGTACTCCGACGATTACCGAGGCTTCTTTCCAGAGACCACACACGGTGTTGGAGATACCAATCGATCCTGGATTTTTACGCTGCGGCCTTATTTGGGCAACGTCGATCAGATCCGCATTTGTCCTTCGGACCCCAAAGGCCGCGTTCGGATGACCAACAACGCATCCAGCTATATTCCTAACGAGTACGTCGCAGTGGATATGATCGATGGATTTGGTCGCGTCATTGAATCCTTCCGGAAGCTCGATAACCTCCGCGATCCCACTGAAACCATCACGGTGTTTGAGGTTGCTGACGACAAAGATGCGAGCGTTTTCAACGACCACACCCATTCCCGAAACTGGTTCAAAGGGTGGAACGCCGTTTTGGAGGATATCCAACCCGATCGGCATCGCACAGGCGGCGCTAGCGCCGACCATACGAGTGGTCCCGCCAACTACCTGTTTGCCTGCGGACACGTGGTGGCGTTGAACGCCAAAACTCTGAAGGCTCGACTGGATCGGGGTGAAAACTTCGCCAAACCCCCGCTCTAAACCACGGCACACCTCTCCATCCATCACCCGAATGAGTCTTATTTTCTGTTTCTAACCTCGCACCGTACATATCATGAAAAATACCTTCTGTTATTTAGCGCTGTTATCACTGGCACCCATGGCCCACGGCGACGTTATTTTAGGCACTGGCCATATCGATATTGGCATCGCCTACGAAGACAAAAACTGGGACCTCCACATTCACAACGAAACCACTGACACTGAATACGCACCCGGGGAAGCCCGGTTTCAGCTGGGACTGAACACACTTTCCACGGTTCCAGGCAGTCCAGATTTTGCGTTCCTGGGTTCACCCGGTTCGTCCTTTTATCTCCTGCCAAATGTCCAGAGCACCGACCGGGTCTTTCTAGGTGTGGGTGCCGAAGAACTTCAACCCCCAGATTGGTCGAGCAATATCCGCCTGACGCTGAAAGCGGTCGAGGGTCCCGGATCTTTTTATGTTTGGGATAACGACAGCTTTGGAAGGCCCGTCGTCCGAATGAACAGCAACCCGTTGACTGGCGGCGGTATCGACTCGACCGACGCCATCGAAATCGTTCCCGGAAGTCATGGGGATGTGAACTGGGCTTTTTCAGCTCCCGGTACCTACACCGCCAGCTTTGAGGCTTCCGGAACCCATGCCCTGGATGGAGTCACCGCCAGTGGTCCTGTCGCTTATCGATTTGAAGTGGTCCCAGAACCAGGAACTGTCGCGCTCGGTTTGGCTGGGTTCATTGCATGCTGCTTTTGGGGGAGACGGCGGGAATCACCGTAAACGGTTGGATGCGCACGGTTCCCTGGAGCCGTGCGCATCCACACCTGTCTCCTCTCCCTATCCCAATCCCATCACAAAATGAAACGCTTCGCCCTGTTGGTCTCGGCCTCCTTCTTCATCGGCGGAGCTTACGCCCAGCTCCCGCCGGATCTGGCCACGCGCGTGTCCCTAAACAATCAACACGTAGACCTGCGCCTCGTGTATCAGCCAGCCGCCGATTCCAATCATCTCGCCCTGGTCATTCGCGATGGAGACACCGGCACCACGTACAATTCCACAAATGTCGTCCTGACTGTCCCCGATGCCGCAAAAGTCTCGCTCCCACCAGGCTTCGAGGTGTTTGGCAACGAAGGTGATCCCCTCTGGATTCTCCCACAAAGCCAAAACCCCTTGCTCCTCTATATGGGTTTCTCCGCCGAAGGGATCCCATCAGGAAGTTTCAACAGCCCCGCCGCCATCTTTTTGACCTCAATCCAAGGGCCAGGGAACTTATTCCTGTGGCAATTCGACGGTCTCAGCGGCATGCGGCTCGTCATGAATTCGCGCGACGGTCTCAGCCCAGAGGACTCCACTCGTCCCATCACCGGCAGTCACGAACACTTCAACTGGGGCTTTACTACCAATGGCCTTTACCAAGTCACCTTTCAGGCTTCAGCCCGTCGGCCTGGCGATACCAATGACATCACCAGCATGCCCACCACGTTCCTCTTCGCCGTCGAGCCATTGCCCGTGCTCCCCGCGTCACCCTGGCAAGTTTGGCAAGCCGTCCACTGGCCCAATACGACCGATACTCAAATCATCGGTCCCGAGGCTGACCCAGATAATGACGGCGCGGGTAATCTCTTAGAGTTTACCGCCGATACCAATCCCCGGCTAAGCATCTCACAGCCCAGGCTAATGCTGAACATCATCACTGCGCCCAACCAGGCGTCTCGCACCGCGGAGCTGTCCCTGGTCGGTCGCTCCGACGCATCGAGCCTTGTGGACTTTCGTTTCGAAGCTTCCAGCGAACTGCGTTGGTCGTCACCGGTTTTGATGGATTCCTTGCCGCCGCTGCCCATTGTCGAAATCCCTTCGGAGGGAGGTCTCACACTCTGGAGAGCCGCCGAACCCATTCCCCACTCTCTGGACATGTTTCGAATCTATCGCGTTGGCGTCCGTCTCAAATAGCGCCATTCTGAGCTCACCACGTTCTATGAAAATGCCTCAGACTCAACCACCAACTTTAATCAATCCGGCTGCAGAACCTTGCGCCAAATGCGCTGGATTCCAGACTTTCAGGCGCACGCTATGGACGCTTGTCGTGGCGAGTTCCCTGATGCTCGTCGGGTGCGGTAAATCCGAAACGCATTCGGACGCGGGGCACGGCAAGCTGCACGTCCATGTGGCTCCCCATGGCGGAACCCTCGTCGAACTCGGGGAGCATGAGGCCAGCCTCGAGCTCATTCGCGATGCCACGGCCGGCAAACTGACCGCCTACATTCTCGATGGCCATGCCGAGAATTTCCTGCGCATACCGTCCATGGGGTTTCAGTTGGTCGCACAAATCCAAGGCCGAATGGAAACGTTGTCGTTCAAGCCCGTGGCCAATCCTGCCACCGGCGAAAAAGCCGGCGACACATCCCAATTCGAAGCTCAAGCCGATTGGATCAAGTCCACTCCAGCGTTTGAAGGCACCGTGCCTGAGTTGATCATCAAAACCCGCACCTTTAAGGACATCAAAGTCCAGTTCTCCTCCAATAAACCCTAGCCGGCTCAGAGCTGCAACTGGGTTGGCGCCGATTGGACTGGCGATCGCGCAAAAACTCCTGACGCGTCAGCAGGTCAGCAGCGGAGTCGCCTCCGCCAGGCAGCAATCGTTTGTTCGTCGAACACACTCCAAGCTAGCCCATGGCTTCGCGAATCCGCTTCACCAAATCGGTATCCTTCTCGGCGGATCCCCTCAGGTTGAACAGGCTGGCAGCAACAAACCGACCGCGCCACCTCTCATCGACTTGAGGAATGTCTTCCAGCACTGCAGAACTAAACTTGTAATCGTGCGCATCGCGTCCTTTGAGGAAAATCAACCGCCGCGCCATATCGGCGAAGGGCTGGAGATCCGGGTGTTCCTTAAACCAGCCTAACAACTTGCTCGCAGCCAAGGCCGTGTTTGGACCAACATCTGCAAAGATCTCCTCCAGCGCGCCCGTGGTGTCTTTAGCAGAGGGCATCTGGGGTTCCAACGACTCCACTGTGAGCCGTTTCTTCTTCGGTTCGCCCCGAAACAACGGAAGAAAGGCAGCATTCTGAGCCAACAATAACCGCCGCAGTTCATCGCTCCGGACATGTTGCCACGCGTAGTGCACCGCGTTCGTGAACGTATGGGCGTGCAACGAAAGAATGCCCGGTTCGCGCACCAACAAGTCCGAGGCGGCCAGATGTAATCCGTCGAGTATGGAAGCCGGCCCCACACCCCGGTTCAACTGCTCCACCACGAGACGACTGGTGTCGACCGCCGATCCTTCACGGGCCGCACTCATGAGTCGACGCGGCATTTCCGTATCCACCAATCCTTGCACCCAGCCCTCCCGTATCTCCCGAATCAATACCTCGTTGCGACGAAACGGACGGTCCGCCGGAAGATCCTTCTTGGATGGATTGGCATCACCCACGCGGTCGAGCAACGCATAAACAATGCCTCGCAATACCGGTTCCGCATGAGGCCATCCGATGACTTCCAATGCCCGAAAGGCATTCACGATGTAGATCAGCTTGTGACCCAACTCACGAAAGTCGCGTATCCCATACCGACACAGGATTTCGAATATCTCATGAGCTCCCGCCGTTCGAGCCAGACCCGTGATGGCCGTATCGGCTGCGGTTTCGTCCCAGGATTCCATGGCGTCGCGAAAGGCTTGGCGTGCTCGGTGAGCCGGCGGCACTGCCGACTCCTCAACCGCCGCCATCGCCCAGTCCCCCTCCTGAATATCGCGCGCTTGCGAACTCTTGAACTGATCCACTGCCCAAAGAATTGGCACCCATCGATCCGAATCAGTTGCCGCTTGCGCCGCGAGATGGGCCGCATGCACCACCAATACCGCATGAAACTTGAAGCCAATCGGACGCGGCTGAATATTGCGAATGCCTGCCAGGAAAAGTGCCGACACCACGTCTCGATACGTTAGGCCTTTCCGGATTCTCGACGCCACCTCTTCAATCACGCGTTCACGTGCAGTGTCCTCCAAAAGCCGAACCAACGGCTCGATCTCAGGCCGAAATTGAACCAGATGCGCCGGAAGTCGCGTCTCAGAGGCGGAGACGGAGGACCAGCGGGACACGAAAGCCATCCGACCCAAACTGGCCGCAAAACCAGCGCGTCCAAGCGTTCCGGCAAATGTCCGACGAGAAAGCATCGCTAGGCGTGGATAACTCTCCACATACAAAGCCTTCACCTCCAAATTCACAAGCGCGGAAACGCTTCCTCAGTCAGAAATGGAATTCGATAGACTCGCTCGTCTTCAGGTCATCCAACGCTCGCAGGTCGAAGGAGGAACACACGGCCCTGTCGTTCGCCCCCGAGACCGAGGGCCGATGTGTCCTCCATGTTCGTCAATCCACGAATCTCAGAGCGTCATCAAGCACACTCTAGCGATTCCGGCTTCGCGCAAAAAATCCCAGGCCGCCCAAAACCAATCCAGCGAACGCCAACGTGCCGCCCCCGTCAGGAACCTGAGAAGATGTCACCGTAATGCGCGCCAAGGAATAACCCTGACCCGTGAAGTCGGCATTTCCGAAACTAAACCCCAGAAATGAACCATCCAAGATCCCGCCAGTCCCGACCGGATTGAATCCGGAATGAAGCTCGACAACACCATTCTGTGCCGGGCCAGTATTGGGTGCTGCCTGCCCCAAAAATGCGGTAGTTGCCGGTAGCTCATCGTTGATCTCCGTCCCGGCGTCCAACACGTGGTTTCCCAGACGAAGAATGTCGGCGCTCAAAAAATTACCCGCGGCATCGAACAAGGGATGCGCCACGGGATTGCCGTTCGCCACGAAGGCATCATTGCTAGGAATCACCATAGAGGCATAACTAAAGTAGCGATCACTCGCACTTCCAGGATCGAGGGTGAAAACGTGGGATGCGGATTGACCCGGGGCGATCGGCGGAATCACGGGGCCGAGCAGTGTCGTCTGATGGCCACCCGCGCCCGAAGCCGTGAAAGCATCACTCAGTGGGCCAGTACTTCCGTCTTCAGCCAACCGTTCCAACGCCATGGAAGCCGCAACCCCTCGATCATAGAGGTCGAACGACCCATCGTGAACACCCAACCAGAAGGGGGTGAGCAACACACCACCGCTGGGCGACAGATTCTGGATGGTAACGGTGACGTCGCGTGCATTCGAAGCGGTAAGGCACAACAAGCCAAGGCACGCCATCAGGGCATGAGGGTGCGCGATTTGTTTTTGGATAATCATAGAGCTAAAGGCGCCGGGCTGTTAATGACCGTTATTGGGACCCCGAACTGCCCGACGTTTCAGCACGGTCCCCAAGCAATACCTTCAAGCATTACGATGATTGGAGAGTCGTGCGTCGGATTTATTCCAATTCATCGATGCTTGGATTTAAAAAAGGTTCCGAAACCCATCAAGCATGGCGCAGAATTCGGCCTTGTGCCCAGTGAGGATGGCCTGTACTAGGGGATTGATAGAAATGCTGTCCGGTGAAGCCAATTGCGGACACATCTGCTAAGCTACGACCATAATATTATGTTTAAGGCATTCCCTTTACCTCAGTCCAAACGCGGCGGCGGATTCATCGGGGAGATGATCCGGTGGTTCATCATGGTGGCCATTTACGACATCTGCATCGGCACGATCGCATCCGTGCTGGGGGTGTCCCGCTTGGTGGCTTCCTTGATTTTCCTCGGAATCTTGTTGTCCATCACCGCGGTGGGATATGTTATCCGGCAGAAAACCGGCACACCGGTGGACGATTAGTCGGCTGCTCACATGCCCCCATGCGTCACACCATCGCGCACGCTCCCAACTTCACCACCATCGAGTTTCAACCGGAAGCCAGTGAGACCATTCTCGTCCAACCAGGCTGCCTCCTGGCAATGACTACCGGGTTCGAGGTCAAGGCCAAAGCCGGGACCCACATGGAGGGCAAAGCAGGCTTGGGCCGCGCCGCACGCAGTCTCCTGGCCGGAGAAAGTTTCTTCACCGCCAGCTACACCGCCAAAAGACCCGGCGAACGCTTGATACTCGCCCCCGCCGAAAGCGGCGAAATCCGATGCCTCGAAGTCAAACCCGAGGCGACTCACTACATCGCCAGCGGCGCTTTCCTGGCCTGCACCCATGCCGTCCGCCTCAGCCTCAAATACGGTGGCGTCAAAACCTTCATGGCCACTCGCGGTCTGTTTCTCATGCAGACTGGAGGCGAAGGACTTGTGTTTGTTTCGAGCTATGGCGCTTTGGTCGAACAACCCTTGGCAGAAGGCGAACGATTCGTTCTCGATAACCGTTACATCGTCGCGTTCTCCAGCACCGTTCGCTATGAGACTGTCACCCTGACCGGTTCTCTCAGGGATTCCTATTTTTCCGGTGAAGGCTTCGTGAATCGGTTCACGGGGCCAGGTTCCCTCCTGTACCAAACACGCGCTCGCCCCAGCAACGGCGGCTTGTTGCGGGGTTTGGTCAACGCTGCCACCTAGCGGCGGGCGATGAGTGCTTCGGCCAATCCTCCGGTGGTCTCCCCCCGACACCTCGACACACCGTCTCGCGAGACTCTCCTGAGCCGCTTTGCCCAAACAGAATCTCTTTCCAGAACGTTGCTGGGCGTCGAGGCGTTTATCGGCATCGCTGCCCTGGCTTGGCTGTTATTCGAACCTGTCCACCTCAACACCCCCATTCCTTGGATCACCGCAGTCATCGGTGGCATCGGCGTCTTTCGCCATTTCTTGGCGCACTTCTTCCTCAACAAGAAGCGCCTCGACCAGTTGCGTCCCGACGCCCAGTTCGGCGTCCATTCCCGGCAATCCCTAATCGCCACGTCCCAAGCCGTCTTCCAGCGGCTGGGCTTAAATCCCAAGGCGGCTCCCGTCTTTTTGATCCGCGAGAAGGATGTCAATGCGCACGCGGTCCGCTGCGAACTTTTCCCAGGATTGCACATGTTCAATGGGGTCTTTCTCAATCGCTCCATCCTGCATTTGCTCGACGATGCAGAGCTCGCATCCGTCATCGGTCATGAACTCGGACATGTATTTCCCTACGCGCCACTCTTGTCAAAAACCTACGCCATCCACGCCGCCGTCGCCGCCCTGGTTTGCGGCGCTTTAGCCGCTTCCTTCGCTCATGTCGGAGCCATCCTCCTGGCACCCGTTTTGGTGCTCTGGATTCTAGATCTCATCATCGCCTGGCCACATGCCCGGTTGTCGAGGTCCATCGAGTTCCTTTGCGATGACTACGGCGTGCAGGCCTCGGGCATCCTGCCCGCGCTCAGCGCCGAGATGAAAATCGCCGTCGAAAGTGAGTGCCGCCAGAGTCTCTTGACAAAAGCCCTCCAGTGCCGCGGCAACCGTGGCGAAACCGATCTCCACTCTTTGGTCGAGGCTTACGACCGCGCCATCCCATTCGGGAAGGCCGATGCCGCCACATTCGAACGAGAACTGGACCAAGCGTTGCATCACCTGCGCCGAGAGGGTCAGTCCACCTTGGGCAAAGGGTTTCTAAAGTACCTTGGGGGCCAAGAGGATACCCAGGACAACGAGGCCGCCCAAGAATGGATTCAAACCCAGTTGGCCATCCAACAAGCACTGGATGCATTGCCGCTGGCCGTGCCAGATAGAAAACCTTTCTTGTCGGGAAGCCACTCCTGGACCACCGCCACCGCCACCGCCCTCATCACTGCCATCGAATCCAATCCACGCAGTGTCTTGGTCCGACTCCAGCAGGAGGTGGAAGATCGCCATAGCTCGCACCCCTCACCTTCTCGACGAATTCTGTTTCTCTGGCGCCATTGGCATTCGAGCAGCGCTTGAGCCCCTCACTCCGTGATGGCATTCACCCACCTCAATCGAGAAATTCCCTCGTTTCCTCTTCCATTGCCGCCCCGCGCTTCGTGGGCACAGCCCGGCGGCGTCCCAATCCGAGAGCTTGTATTCGCGATGCCAACGTCGTCGGTCGCATCCCAAGCAATGAAGCAGCCCCATCGGGACCGAAGATTTTTCCGCTGGTTTGCCGCAAGGCCTCGGAAATGCTGTCCCGCTCTTGTCGCTTCAGTTGGTCGCGGGTCAACAATGTCGGGGTACCTGTTGAACCCGAAGCAGCCGGCGGCGGCATCGCCCCGGTTGACGGGGATCCAATATCGAACTGGAGTGGTCCCCTCTGGGACAGAATCACTGCTCGCTCCACGGCGTTCTGCAATTCCCGGATATTCCCAGGCCATGTGTGCGCGCGCAATTGGGTGAGCGAAAGCGGCGTGAGTCGAGGCACCGAGCGATTCATGCGCCGCGCTGCTTGGGCAACAAAATAAGTCACCAGAGGCTCGATATCGTCCCGACGTTCACGCAGCGGCGGGATCTCCATGGGGAACACACTCAAGCGGTAGTACAGGTCTTCCCGAAATCGACCAGCAGCCACTTCCTTTTTGAGGTCGCGATGCGTCGCGGCAAGGATGCGAACATTGACCCGCCGTGTTCGCGGATCACCGACACGTTCCAATTCCTTCTCTTGCAATACCCGAAGAAGCTTCGGTTGGAGTGATAAAGGAACGTCGCCGATTTCATCCAGGAACAATGTCCCACCCTCCGCCAACTCAAAACGCCCAGGTTTGTCCCGTATCGCTCCCGTGAAGGCACCCCTCACGTGACCAAAGAATTCGCTTTCGAAAAGTGATTCGGGCACCGCACCACAATTCACCTTGATCAGCGGCTGATCCTTTCGCGCACTCCGTTCGTGGATGGCCCGTGCCACCAATTCCTTGCCTGTGCCACTCTCTCCATGAATCAGAACCGCCGCTTCCGTCGGTGCCACCAACTCGATTTGTTGCAGTACCTTTTTCAACCCGGGACTCTGCCCCACCAAGTTGTGATCCCCCACAGCTTCCGTTACTTCGCGCCTCAAATACCTATTTTCTTCCTGCAACCGCTCCTTCAGATGCTCGATTTCTTCAAAGGCACGCGCGTTCGCAATACTCACCGAGGCGTGGTCCGCCACAATCCGCAGCCAGTCGATGTCCTGCGAACTCAACGGCATGCGATCAAAGAGCCCCAACACCCCCAACACTTCCTTGCGAAATAACAATGGCTGAGCCGCAAATGTCTGCACTCGCTCCTTTCGAAACCACTCGGGCTCAGCAATCCAGTCTTCATCCCCACGCAATCCAGAAAACCACATCGGTTCCCCTGTCAGCCCCACACGCCCAATTTTGCGCACGCCCATTGGAAACCTCCGAAACGCACCCTCGACCCTCGAGTGATCCACACCCGCGGTGAGTGAATTCCCAGCACTGGCGACCAAATGCAAACATCGACTCGTATCGGGACATTCGGAACGAAACCGACACACCGAGCAGAGATCGCCAGGACCTAATAACCAAATCCGCGCCAAAACCACGTTGGAGCAAACAGCCATGCCATCGACTATCGCCCTCAACACTTCCGGCAACGACCGGTTCTCAGCCATCGACACCATCACCCGCGGCAGTTGAGCGCAATTCATTAAGGCGAACTACTATAGTTCGTATTTAATCGCAACGAATATTCGTTAATTACGATTATTCGTTTGAATTTAAGCAGCTTCTAATTCTATGTAATCTATTTGTTGACAACGTGTTTCAGAAATTTGATGGCTTGGCACGATTTGAGGTACGGAGGTTCCTAACATGGTGATTTATTCCATATCCAACTCGGAACGTTCCATAAGTCATGCGTCTTCCGGCCGGAGTTCATAGTTCCAGGAACCGCCTCTGTTGCAATCGCCAATCAACCTCCATCCACCCACCCACCCATGAATGCTCGTCCACCCTTCCCGCCGTTCATCGAAGAAACCGCGCGTCAAAAAATCCAGGCCGCCGAAGATGGCTGGAATTCGCGCGATCCGATCCGGGTCTCATTGGCTTACACGGAGGACACTGAATGGCGAAACCGTTCGGAGTTCCTCCACGGTCGCGCGGAAGTGGTCGAGTTCTTGAAACGCAAGTGGTCGCGCGAACTGGACTACCGGTTGCGCAAGGAACTTTGGGCCTACACGGACAATCGTATCGCGGTGCGTTTTGAGTACGAATATCACGACGCCAACGGCCAATGGTTTCGTGCTTATGGCAACGAAAACTGGGAGTTTGCACCAAATGGCCTCATGCAACGTCGATTCGCCAGTATCAATGATCTGGCCATCCACGAGGCGGACCGCAAGTTACGCTGGGAACGAGCCCAGAGTTGACCGCCAGCCGACCCGCCCAAATCCAAATTCCCGATTCAATCCGATTTATGAACGCTCAAATGATTCCCACTGATCTGACTCAACGTGCGCCGCGCAGTCCGCGGGTGAGGCTTGGCGGATACGCCATGTTGCCTCGCATCCTGGACAAAGCCCGAGCCACCTGGAATGGCAATCCCGGGGATTACAAGTACGGCAATCCTATGGACCAACATTTCTTTGCCTTCACCGGCCTCAGCCAAGCCGCTTTGATGGACCAGGTCAAAACCGGCGCCAGCGACTGGGAGATACTGTTGTGGGTGAACGCCCAGGCGTCCCCGAAGCGCTGGCCACATGAGGTCCGCCAGTGGTCCGCTTGGTTGGAGACCATGCCCGTCGGCGACGCAGAAGATCTCGAATGGTTCGCCGCCCAAGTCAAAAGACTCAATCCCATCCGCACCGATCTTCACACCATCATAGACTATTTGGACGCTGACGACCATGTCAGCTTCGGTGGCAAGGCCTGAGCTGTAGCCTATCAACACCAATCCTCAACCACCCAAACTCCATGTCGGGTCGCTATCTTGAAACCTACTTCACGCCAGCCGTTCTGGCGGCGCAATCGAGGTATTTCGGCCGTTCGCAGGCCATCCCACCTCAACCAGAATCGGATCCTCTCACGACCGAGGAGATGGACTTTGTCCGCCAGCAAGACAGTTTCTATATGGCGACCATCAGCGAAAACGGCTGGCCCTATGTTCAGCATCGTGGTGGAAGTCCAGGTTTCCTCCGAGTTTTAAGCCCGACTCAACTGGCTTTCGCCGACTACAAAGGGAATCGACAAATGCTCTCGACCGGCAACCTCGCCGCGAATGATCGAGTGGCGTTGTTCCTCATGGATTATCCACGTCGTGAACGCCTCAAAATCCTAGGGCATGCCCACGTCGAAGACGCGCGGTTGCATCCAGAATTAGCCACCCAAGTTTCCGAGCCCGAAGTTCGGGGCATTGTCGAACGGATCTACCGCATCAATATTGTCTCGTTTGACTGGAATTGCCCGAAATACATCACGCCTCGCTACACAGCTGCTGAACTGGAATCGGCCATAATCCCGCTAAAAATGCGCATCGCAGAACTCGAATCACAGCTGAAGTTCTCTGAAACTAACCCTTCGGCGTCCTCCAGAAACGCTGCATCTCAAGGAACGTAAACGAAGCCGACCATCCCAGCAGAACCCAACCGGTGAGAGCCTCACTCGCGGCGATAAAACGGATGGGCCCGCGCGGCACCAAGTCCCCGTAGCCGACTGTGGTGAAGGTAATAAAGGAGAAATAGATATAGTCGAGCCAGGTGCTTGGAGTAGGGGATGCTTCCACGTGCGCAATCACTCCAAAATCAGCCACCCCATCCAGTAAGCCAAACCCGAGTGCAAAAATCCAAATCTCGAAAATATGAGTGGCCAACAATCCCATGATCAGTACGAGCACCCGCGTTCGATGGAGTTGCTGAAGACGCTCCAACCTATCAGCAAGCTTGCGCAATACCTCATAATGCACCAGGACCGAAGCCGTCACCAGGACGACCGACAGCACCGCCACGATGTATTGGCCGCGAGAGACTGCGGATGGATCAGGAACTGTTAGGCCAGCTGCAAGAATCGTCATGAAATGGGAGCCACATCGTGCGTGCGAAGCGGCGTAACACAACAGTTTTTCACCCTGGTACCAAGTCCTGAGTGTTTCCGAGTAGTCACGCACATTCCGCAATTTCGTCGGATCCGCGATCCGCGACGGCGCAAAAACGGCCGGGTGAATTATCCCCGGCCGTTTGTTGGCTATTGATACACTCCCGCTAGTTATCGAGAGTTACTTGCGGATCCATCCACTTAAGGATTTTTAAGCTGGCCTCGAATCTCACCGGACCCATGTGCCTCGCTGTGGATATTAAAGTAGGCCTTGCGGTCCCGGATCGCGGCGATTTTCGCGTCATCGAGATCCGCAGTACCCACGAATGCCCCACCACTTTGTGAGGAATTCGGCAATGCCGTGATACCGAACAACACGCCTACCGCCTGGGTTTCATCCCCGGGACCATGCAAATGAGCCCCCGTCAGTTTCCCCTTCAGCCCATTGTAAGTGACCAAGTAGTTGGCCTTCTTGTTGGCCGCGTCCAAACCCAGCAACCCGAATCCGGTCGCCGCTGTCGCGACCGCCGGCACTTCACTGGCTCCATTGAGAGAGGCTTTAAACAGTTGGACACTGTTCTTGGCTTGCTCGCCCACCTGAAAGAATCCACTAGCCAAACCCAGTGGCACCTGGATCGTGTTCTGGTCGGTGGTCAGCAAATCCACCCAAGGGCCATCCATTGTGGCCTTACCCCGCAAGACAAAGGGCTTCGCGCCGTCTTTAAAGGTGATGACGAGATTCTCTCCAGATACCGACGCGCGCACCTCGCCGATCGGCTTCGCGGCCACCACATCGCCGGACGTGATCCGAATGTTGTCGATCGCGAAAATCTCATTCCAGAACGTGCACAAGCCTTCAAAACGAACCACCAGTTTCGTGGCGCCCGCCGGAAGATCGTAGGTGAACTCCTTGGCCACGATGCCCACACGCTTCGTGTAATCAGTCGTTGCTACACCGTCCTTGAACATCTCAATCAGGAATTTTTCGGAGCCGGTAGGGGCTCCATATTGAGCCAAGTCAGCAAACTCAGCAGGACCATCGCCATCGATATCGACTTTGATCTTCAGGAAATCGTCTCCACCAGGGCCGTCGAAATCCACTTCTGTGCCCGCCAAGAGGAATGTCAATTTGAGTTTCGGTTGACCTGCCACATTGACTTCCTTGAGCGTGAGGCTTCGGGGTTCGGCCGAGGTGTTGAAGGTGCCATCGGCGATCTCCGGCGCGTTCAGATCCGCTGCCGCCCAATAGCCAGTGCCTTCCATACCACTGATCAGACCGCCGAGCATTTGCGCTCCCTTCTCGATGACTACCAGCAGTGGGCGTGTCGACACGTTGCCATTGCCATCGGTGTACTGGTACGTCGCGACCGTCGTCGCCTCGGAAGGCAGACCCGAACCAATGGTGTCAAAAGGCTGCGCTTCGGTGACGTAGCTAAACGTGCTCTTGAGCCCAGCAGCAATCGGGTGGTTAGGGGTTTGAATTTTCACTTCACCCGGGTCGAAATTCAACGCCGTGTCACCCCGCGTGGCCAGGAGCAAGTCACCGCTGATGGCGGATCGGTAAGAAAGTAACGGCACCGCATATCGGGCCAGTCGGGCCGGTTCACCGGCGCTGCTCCCATTAATGACGAGATCAATGGTGGCAGGATCCGGAAGACCCTCCGAATTCTGATTGGTTCCCAGTTCATCATCCACCACGGTGTGGCCCTGCTCAGTCAACCGCTGTACCAGAAATTGATCCCCTTCGCCTGCATTTGCAGCGGCACTGAACATTACTGTCAATTTCGCCTTGCCCCCGGTAAGCCACTTGATCGTTCCATCGATGAGCTTGATCGCATCCGGAGTCAAAGCCGCCGCAGTCAACCCATGGTTAAACATCAAGACAGCCCGTTTGGCCGGCGCTGGCGCCGGTACACCCACCACCTTGCCTTTGGCGGTCACATCGACATTGCGAGTCCAGTATGCCGGACCCGTTGTTGCAAGTCCCTCAAAGACCCCACGGCCTTCCACGGTGTACCGAGCCCCCTCTCCCTCCGTATTAAAATCTTCCTTGTAGATCACGGTTTGGGCCTGACTGGTGACAGCGAAAGCGACCAGAATTGCTTTCAGGACCAACAATTGGCGGACTCTAAGTCCAGTAACGTGAAATAGTGTTCCGATCGATCGAACGAGGTGGGTATTCATGGCATAAACTGTGTTATCGGTATTCATCCTGTACAAGGAGAGATTGCGAATTCGCAGCGCCGACGCAATGATTTTCCCAGCGAACAGAAACTAAAACATACGGAGAAACCCATCTCGGCCGCCCGCTGGCGGCCTTCAAAAAAATGAGACACCCGATGTGTCTGCATGTGCGAGGCGC
>SXSK01000076.1 GCA_005793375.1 Verrucomicrobiales bacterium
AGGGTTTGAACTCCCAGACCGGTTTCTTCCACGGACCCAGTCCATCCTGGAAGGCTTCTACCTTCTCACCAAAGTCGCTGGCTTTGCCATCGTACTTAATTAAGTCCGGTTTGAAATCGAACAGATCCAGATGGCTCGCCGCACCGCTCATGAACAATTGGACCACCCGCTTGGCTCGCGGTGGATGATGCGGCAATCCCTGCGGCAAAGCACCTCGAGACGACGCTGCAGAGGCACCGAGCAACCCTTCACCTCGCAGCAGACTGGCCAACGCAATGCCGCCCACCCCGCCACCCGATTGCCAAAGGAATTCACGGCGGCTCACGGCACGGGACTCCAAAGGAGCCCGATGAAATGGCGATTCAGTCATCATGGTTGATATCAAAATCAGCGGGTAAACGTCGGCCAAAACCAAACCGAATTGCTCAAGTCAGACCTAATCCACAAAGGAAAATTCGTTGAGGTTGAAAAGTACACGACAGTAGTTCGCCAACCCGTGTTGTTTGGCATACGCCGTCAGAGCCGAAGCCATCTCAGGCTCGGGCGGACGCCCGATAGCCTCGTGATATCCTAAACTCACCGCGCGCCCGATGTCCTCCCCTTGCCCCCTCAACCGATCGCCAAATCGCCTGGACATTTCGATCATCAGTCCGTTGTTCAGCAAGGCCAGCGCCTGGAGTGGCGAGACCGATTCATTCCGCTTACCCACCTGCATCGACGGATCCGCGCAATCCAGAGTGGTCATGAACGGTTGTTGCTGAGACCGCACAATGAATCGATAGACAGAACGCCTGTGGGACTTCGGATCGCTCGGGTCGTGGAGCTTGTATTCGTAGTGCGGTGAATGTTCCGGCTTTTCCACGATGAAATCACGGAAGCTTGGCCCCTCCATGTTGCCATCCAAGACACCAGCCACCGCTAACACCGAATCGCGAACCGCTTCCGCCTCCAATTTTCGGCGGTTCATTCGCCAAAGGAAACGATTGTCTGAGTCCACTTTCGTGTAGCGATCGATGCTTGCCGAGCGCTGACGATACGTCGCACTCATCACCATGAGTTTGTGGAGCGCTTTCAACGATTGACCGCCGTCGCGAAATTCCACCGCCAGCCAATCGAGCAGCTCCGGCTGCGTGGGCGTCGCGCCCATCCGACCAAAATCATTGGGCGTTTCCACAATGCCCCGGCCGAAGTGGTACTGCCAAACACGGTTGACAATGGACCGCCAGGTCAATGGATTCTCGCGCGCGGCCAACCACAGGGCCAATGCGGCGCGGCGATCGGATTCCACATGTTCCGCAGGCAACTCAAAACGAGAGGGCATGCCAGAGAGACAACTCAAGGTGGCAGGCCCAACTTCCATTCCCTGACTCTGGATGTGGCCACGCGCCAGAATTCGAATAGGCCGGGGTTTTCCGCCTCTCGCCCCAGTGCCCGTAAACGCGCCACCACCCTTGTGAACCGCCCCAATATACGCCTTGCGCGGTGGCGGCAGCTGCGCCAGCGACTGATTGGCCGATGCCGTTTCCTGCTCCAGTTCCTTAGATACTCGCCGGTCATCCTCAGTCATCGTCCGGGCCAATAGATTCGTCCGTTGCGCCGCCAAAGGCGCCAACTCCAACCCACCCGGCGCACCAAAGCCCGGATACCAACCGTCCGTCAAATTCGACTTTCGCCAGCGCACCGGCGCTTCGATGGAATCCAAGGCGGTTACGGCGGCACTCGCAGCCAAATTCTTCCCATCCACACCCACCGCGGCCAATTCCGCCAACGCAAAAATATAATCGTTTTGTCGTGGCGCCAGCCGCGTTGCGGTCACTCGAATGTAGCGACCAGCGCGCCCTCCAACCTCCAATGACTGCGGCTGAATCTTCGGATTCGCCACATCTTGAGCCGTTCGGTCGGTTATCCACACCCCTGGCAGCCGGAAATCTGGGTCGTTCGACAACTCCACTTTGTATCGCACGGGGAATCCGAAGCCATCGCCGATGCCATTGAAGTTGTCTTTGCAGGGGTTTAGAATGATGCGGTGCAAGGATTGTTCGACACCCAAATCCACCTGCACCCATTTGACCACGTCCGCCCGAGGTTCGATCTCGCTGTGGTACCCCATCGCGTCGCTGGGGGTCGCCTTCGAAATCGAGCTAATCTTCTGATCCAAATCCACCAACGCTTGCCCCGCACGGGAAGCCAGCGCGTCATCCACGGCCTTGCGCCGAGCCGCCAAGGAGTCCAAGCGCGCCTGTATGGTTCTTCTGGTTTCGGCCACCGACGAGTCCAAATCGTACAGCTGATCCGCCCGATCCACGGCGGCAAACACCGCCTGCAGACTATAGTACTCTTCCTGGCTGATTGGATCGAACTTGTGGTTGTGACATTGCGCACATTGAACCGTCAGACTGTTGAAGGTCTGAATGGTCGTCGTAACCATGTCATCCCGGTCCAGGTGCCGAGCCACTTTGCCATCCAGTTTTGACTCTGGCACTTCCGCATGCCCGATAAGATCCCACGGCCCCGCCGCAATAAATCCCAGGGCTTCAAACCCATCGCGCGTGCCCGGAAAGAGCCGATCGCCCGCAATTTGCTCCTGAAGAAACCGGCCGTAGGGCTTGTCCTGGTTGAACGCGCGAATCACATAGTCACGATAGGGCCAGGCATTGGGTCGCGGTTGGTCTTTGTCATAGCCATGGGTCTCGCCGTAGTGAACCACATCGAGCCAGTGCCTTCCCCAACGCTCCCCATACTGTGGCATGGCCAGTAATCGATCCACCAATCGCTCATATGCTCGCGGGTCCTCGTCCGATAGGAACGCTTCGATGTCACCCGGTTTCGGCGGCAACCCAATCAGATCGAAGGACAGCCGACGAATTAATGTCCGTCGATCGGCCTCCAGGCTTTGCGCCAACCCGTTTTTTTCCAGGACTGATAGAACAAACGAATCGATCGGATTGTAAACCCGTCCGCGACCCCCTGAAACTTGCGGCACCGCAGGTCGGGAGACTGGCATCAGCGACCACCAATTCCCATCGGCACCGGGCGCCGGGCGCTCAGTTCCGGCAGCCTCCATGACACCACACGCCGTCAGCAGGCCCATGAAACACAATACCGATGACCAGCAGTTCCCGGCTCGGCGCAACCCAGATGGATTTGGTTTCAACCGACTCATAAACATTCTCCGCAAACATCGCCCAACAAACCGGCAGGCACCAACGCTTCTCTCAAATCCCAACCAAGGACTAAAGACAAACGCTGTGTTGATTGGCGACTCTAAAACCGTTTGTTGAAACATGCCAGAACCCACATGGAAATTTTCCCGCGGTTTCGCACGCCGTACCGGAGGATTTCCTCGGTGAAATTCCGGCTGTAACACCTCGCCCAAAACAGCAGAGAACCGGATAGGGCCTGGCGCGATTGATTGCGTGCGGCTCTGAAAACCCAACTCATGACCCACCATCATCTCATGCAAAAATCGATGCCTCCCCCCAAACCTGCCCGCGACAAACCCACACACGAAATCCGCTTCGGCACCATCCGGGCGGCTATCTGGCGCAATGAAGGGGAAACTGGAGTTCGTTACAATGCCCAGTTCGCCCGCAGCTACAAAGACGGCGAGGAATGGAAATCGACCGACTCGTTTGGCCGAGAGGACCTGCTAACTCTGGCTAAAATCGCCGATTGCGCCCACACCTGGATCTTTGAACAACAGCAACAAGAATATGAACGGTCGAAGGCTGCAAATCGTTAGTCGGTAAGAGATCGGGGCCTACGAAGAGAGCACCACAGAGGCGGATGGGACGCAGAGGGGTTGCATTCACGCGACACCGTGTCCCAATCCGGCTAGGCCATCGGACCAGGCGATCTCCAACCTGGACCAGAGCGGCGCCCGACCGACCGCAGAAAACGCCCTCCGCGACCATGGGGCGCATCTACAAAGGCGCCGTGGTTTTTGGGAGTGCTCCCGCATGCGGGATCCTCTGCCGCTTTCTCCCAGCATTTCATGCAGCGCCAGCAACTCGGAGCTGCCCCCGCGACCAGGTCTCGCTCATTTTATCAAAGAGCAGTTTTGGCATCAAAACTGCTGTACCCTTATCGCAATGGCGCGAAGCAGTCGCAAACGTCATGGCTTTTCGGTAGACACCGCTACCGTGTGCATCCTTGTTTTTGGTGAACCGAAACCTGTCATTGTGCTCCCCAGAGATGGGCGGCAATGGCGGCATCGCAATATGCCGCTTGACCAAATGACTGCTGAATGACTCTTAGTCGCGCGGCATTCGCCTCGGGTCGAGGCCTCCGTAGCAAATGCTTTGAGTCGCTTCTTCGTGAAGGACTCAAGCACTAGCGGATCGAGGCATGTGCTTCGGACAGCCGGGAACGTCAGCGAGTGGTGGGTGTTGGGCCAAACCATTGACGCTAAGATTTGAGCAACCAATGACAACGATTTGTAATTTGAACCAGCGGCAAGGGACCAGACGCAACCTTCACTCCAGCCTCTTGTGGGCTGCCGTGACGCCGCTTTGGTGGTCCACGCTGTGCGCCCAAATCGTTGAGTATCCCATCCACACACTCGCCAGCAGCACTCCGACGTCATTGGCCGCGATTAACGTGAACGCCAATATCGTCGCCAGCAGCTTGAGTATGAATGGCATGGCTCGCTATGGGTGGTCTGAGTCAATGAGCACGTTTGGGTTCCCTAGCGGCGCGGTCGACACGAGCAAGAATTACGAATTTACCATCACACCGAATTCTGGATACACCATTACCTATTCCACGCTGACCTACGGTATTTGGAAAATCAACGCACCTGGCGCGATTTTGAATTGGGAACTGCACGCCAGCACGGATGGTTTTGCTACGTCGGACATTACCTTGGACACCTACTCACTGATACCTCTACCTGTGGCACCCGCGGACCCGGGGGATGTGACGGTTAATTCCGACATTTCGGCTCTCGGAACGCAATCTGGTACGGTCACGTTCCGTTTTTACGCATATGACACAGGCTCCGGGGGGCCCGGCGGATTGTCTAATCGTGGCGGCACAAGTTGGACAGCCAATGGTTCCGATGTCCTGCTCGGCGGTTCCGTTTCAGCCGTTCCCGAGGTGGAAAGCATCGCCCTCGTCTCCGGGGCCGCCTTGATGGTTTTCGCCGCCTATCGCCGGCGTGGATGATTTCGGCACGGAAAGAAAAGCAGGCCTGAGTAGATTGTCTCGGTCGTCGATCGTTTCAATTCCTCCGCAGGACCATTCCTGCAGGGGAATTGCTTTTTGGAGCCGAGTCGCACGAAAGGCGTTGTCCCCCCTAGCCGTGCGGGGATCACTTTTAAAATGAAAAGCGATTCTCCCAGCATCCCCATCAAACCACTCGGTTAGCCGATCTCTACCTAAATTTTTGTTGTCGACACCAGTTTAGGGGAGTTTGGCGCGTCCACTCGAACGTTCTCCCAATAATTTCCTTGAACAGTCTTCATAGCTCTCGTGTCTCTTGTTATGGATCATACAATGCTATGCAAGGTATCTGTCTTCATGTGTTGAATTAACTCTCATTTCCAGTTTCTCATGAGTGCCTCCTCTTCCTCCTCTCCTCATTTCCCAACCTCAGCCTCTCTTGACGTGTCACGGCGGCGCCTGTTGCCTCTGGTCGCCACTGGATTCTTCACTTGGATCCTCATCAGCGCCGGCTTTCTAGGACTTCATTGGTTGCTGCAAGATCGACCCCAGTTCATCGGTCAACCGATGAACACTCCCGATACCCAATTGATTCAGGAGTCACCCAAAGTATTCCTTCGCCGAGTCAGCGAGGACGTCGCCTCGGTTAAAACCACCCACCCCGCCAGTTCCGAAGTGTTCCTGGAAATGAATGGACGCCGGGACTTTCGAGGACTCAAAACCCTGGTCGATATGTCCGGCTCGTTTACCGGACGGCATGTTATCACCAATCACTTCGAAGAACCGGTCTTCATTTTCGTTCGATATCCCCATCCAAAACGTGCTCAAGGTCAACCGCTTCCAGCGCGAGAACTCCATCTCACCGCGTCCCAATCTGGCATCACGGAAAGTGGCAATCAGTTGTGGATTTGGACGGGCCGACTGGAACCTCACACCGCGGTAACCGTCGAAGCTCGATACCAAGTGGCGTTACTTCGGGCGGCCACCTACAACGTTTCTGATTCGTCAGGCGAGCCAATCCCCCACCTCAACATCCGATTCCAGCGCAGAGATCTGCCGGCCATGCGATTCGACACCGGCGAGGGGCGGGTCACAGAGCTCGACGGGATGACGGTCTGGGAGCGGCGGGAGTTTTTGGCCCCGATCACCTTTACAGGCACGATTCTCGAAAGCCGTGGGTTACATGAGTCGCTGCTGCAATTGCTGGAGATAGGCCCGGTGATCAGCGCCTTGTTTCTGCTGGCGTTGGGCGCCGTTCTCCTGAGCTCCGGACCACTCCAATCCCTCCAAGTGCTCACCCTCAGCGTCGGATATGCCCTCTACTTCCCGTTGGTCGTTTATCTCAGCTCCCGTTTTGGATTTGTTCTGGCTTTGGGGATCGCCGTCCTCGTTCCAGGAATTCTCCTAACCAATTACGTTCGACTTCAATTCGGCGCCAAATTGGGTTGTTTGGGAATCCCCTCGGTTTTGTTGCTCTATCAGGTCTTCCCAACCCTCGCCGCATTTGGCGGATGGAATCGCGGAATGGTCTTGTTGTGTTTGGGTGTGGTGACCTTCGGAGTGCTGATCCACCTACAGAATCAAACCCTCAAGCCCGCCTCGTGGGCTCCGGCCTCGGCGATGCTGTGCTGGGGAATTTTTGGGGGCCCATCCCCGACGATGGCAGCCACAGAAGCCCAAGTGATCCTGCCAGCAACCGTAACCGTCGTCGCCGCTCCCTCCGCGCTGTCCACACGGCCGCCTGAAATCGCTTTTGAACCCATCCAGTATCAAGTCACCCAAGAACCCACATTCCTGCGGGTCCATGCGACTGCCCAATTCCGCGTCGTTCGAGAGAGTGACGTCGCTGTGCCCTTGTTTAGCCGGTCGATTCACCTGGAAGCGGCGACCTTGGAAACCCTGAAGCCCGATGTGGCCCTCTTGATCACCCAAAGCAACCGTCTCGCCCTGCTCGCTCGCCACTCAGGAGGTGGAACGTTGACTCTTTCCTACCGTCTCCCCATTCGTTCCCAAGAGGGACTCAGTCGCGTGGAAACTCCCTTGCTGACGGTGGCATCTGGAACCCTGGTCGTGCAGAGCCGCGAAGGGGATCTCCAGGCCTTGTCGGGGACCCTTTGGGAACGCCGTGTCCTGGAAGGTCGAAATGAATATGTCATTGGCGTCGCTGGGGAGGATTCCCTGACACTAGAATGGGGCCTAGGGGCTCGATTACTTCCCTCGTCCGTCAACACCGCGGGACTTTATGGCATCGGGATTCACAAAGCCCAGCACTTGACCGTGATTCATTCGGATGGAAGTTGCACGCACTTCAGCGAAATCGATCTGGCAGCCTTTCAGCATGGCGAATTCCGACTGGAACTGCCCCTGGGCGCTCGGTTGGTTTCGGTATCGATGGATGGCGAGGAAGTGTCCTCACCGGTCCTGGAAGATCGTGCGATCCGTCTGAATCTGACGAGAAAACCCAGTGCCCGTGAATCGCGAACCATTTCACTCAGGTTATCCTATCCACGAGTTTCACTGGCATTTCTGGGCACTCTGGAACTGAAGTTGCCGGAAGTTTTCCAAACAACTGGCGCCCTATCCTGGGCAGTTCTATTGCCTCACGGATTCGAATCCCAATTAATTTCTAGTGGGCTGGAGATCCAAAAGAGCGGGCCCGATCTAAGTCGTTTTGGGGACTACGGACGTCTGTTGAAATCGAGCCACGGTCTGAATCTGAGCAAGGAATTGGCGCCGCCGGGAGGCATTCAGATTCAACTGCGATATCGCCAACTGGCGGTGACGGCACAATAAGCCCGCAAACAGACGAATTCAGCGCTGGGCTATGTTCCGAAGGGTGTCTGTCCGGGTAAACAGACGCACCCATGCACCGGTCTGCATTCAGTCTCCTCGAATTGTTGGTTGTGATTGGCGTCATTGCCTTGCTGGCAGTGCTCGCTGTTCCAGCTTTCAGCCGCGCCCGACTCCAACTTTGGGACACGGTCTGCCGTTCTCACCTCCATCAATGGGGGCTGGGAACATTTCAATACGCCGCTGAGAACCAGGATTTCCTTCCGAAAGATGGCGCCATCGGTGGGCAGTCCATGAACGAGGGCTGGTATGTGGAATTGCCGCGCGTGATGGGGATCCCCGCTTATCACACCCACGCGTGGCGGACCAACGCAGCGGTTCACCCCGGCAGAACCTTGTGGCTGTGTCCGCGCAATGCACGCCGAAGCAATTCACGCAACCTGTTCCACTACTGTCTCAATCGGGAAATCAACGGAACGGGGGGCGGCCAACAGGTTGCGCTCGGTTCGATTGCCACACCGACCTGCGCCCCATGGCTCTTCGACAATGGCCGGCTCGCACCCGTGGGGAACTGGAATTGGGTCCACACCAACCTTCATGGCTCGGGCGCTCATTTCCTTTTTCTGGATGGCCACGTCACCCGGTTTCCAAGCATCGCTTATTGGAATTTTCAATCCAATCGGGGACGACTGGACAACCCCGATTTGCGTTGGCGCCCGGGCCAACCTTGACCTCTGAGAGTCGCCGTGCCCAGTCAGCGCCGAAGCGCCAGCTCAAAACAAACAGCCTCCAAGTCGTTTCGCACCACCAGGATTTCCCCGGACAAGGCGATGGGATTCCATGTTTTTGAATTGAAGACCTTCAACCGCTGCAACTCACCGGGCCCCTGCGGCGTCGGGCGCAGAAGGACCAATTCACCCGACTCGGACATCAGCAAATACAGGTCGCCTACCAAGAGGCCCTGACCATGTCCATACCGACCTTCCTTCCATCGCTGCGATCCATCCTTTAAGTCTAAGCACGCCAGCATTCCATCGTCCAATCCATACACAAAACCCTCGGACCTGACGAGTGTCGCGAACTTGGCTTTCAGCTTCTTGGAGGTCCATCGCTTTTCGACCTTCCAAAGTTGATCGGTGCCAACCGAAACCTGCAGGAGCTCGCTGCCAACCCCGTAACCGCTTGAAAACAAGACAGAATCCGATCCGGTCACCACGGGTGCCGCCACGTGGGGCATGCCTACTCCCCATGGATGCTCCCAAAGCACCTTGCCAGACTCGGGATCCTGCGCGGTGATGCGCCCACTATTGAACAACAGCAATTGGGGCTTGCCGGCTAAGGTCGCCAGAAACGGTGAGCCGTAGCCCGCACTCGAATCGCCTCCCGACCACGCCACTTCACCTGATCCCGCATGGTAGGCCAGGAGGGATTTGCCACCCTTGCCTCCGGCGCTCACCACCACCTGACCTTTCCAGTACAAAGGCGAACCAGAATATCCCCATTCAGGCATCTTGGCGCCGGAATCCTCCACAATCGAACGCGACCATATCGGTTTTCCAGTTTCCAATTCCAAACAGTTCAAACGTCCCGTGGCGCCCAACGCGTAAACACGGTTGCTGACCACCGTGGGTGTCGCTCGCGGTCCTTCACCGGCAATGGGTGTGAAATACCGCGCCTCGTCGGAGTGAGTCCACAACAACCGACCCGACTGCAACTCGCGGCAGGTCACCGATTCCAAGTTTCCGTGCTGCTCTTGGGTCAACACCCGATCTGCCACCAACACAAACCCGCTCCACGCCGCGCCGACCGGTTGGCGCCAAAGCACCTTGGGAGGATGTGCCGCCCAGTCGGTATCCAAGGCCGGTCCCGCCAGCATTCCGGTGCGATCAGGGCCCAGAAATTGTGGGAAATCCGGACGAGCCGTTGAGCGCTGTTCCAACTTCGAGCCAGTCGGCGTCTTCGTTTCCATGGCCTGGGTGGCCGCAGGCAGGACCGGTGCCTTGACCCATCGCGGTTCAAAAATCGGAATTAAGTCACCGCTCACTCCTTTGATCCGAAACGCTGCCGCCCCGGCACCTAACAATGCGTGACAACACACAAACGCTTGCGGAGAGCGGGATGAAATCCGAGTGATTCTGACGATTTGAAAACCGTGTTTTGGGCGGTGGATTTTCTTCGAACACTTCGACAGATTTTTTCTTCCTTCTTCCTGGATCTTCTTCACCTGCTGCGGGGTTTTGG
>SXSK01000077.1 GCA_005793375.1 Verrucomicrobiales bacterium
CAATTAATGCTCCCTGTTTCCTCGCCTCCGCCGCAGCAGGAACCAGCGGAGGAACCGCTAACTCCAATGGGGATTTGTGGTTCAGAACCACCATCGCGCCCAACGTGTGCCCTCGCCCAGCAGTCGTAAAAATTTCGTACTCCGAGTTCCTCGGATACCAAACATGCAGCGGGTCCACTTCAATCGCCTGACTGCCAAAATCATTGGTTAAACTCTTTGAACTCTGCGCCGGTGATATGCCAGAAACTGTCGTCCACTGGACCATCGGACTGGAGACATTCAGATCTTCTGCCAGAATCACATTCGGAATCTCCCTCACATCGCGGTGATGATGCGTGTCGCCACTGTACCAATGTCGCGATGCCATCCGGATCCAACGCCGCATACCAATCTTCACCTCCAGGGGCTCGACGCCCACTTGGATTTCGTTGGTGGTCGACAGATACTCTTTTCCACGTTCCGCAATAAAACGATAGCGGCCGGGCGACAAACTCAGTTCGAAGGGATGCGCCGAAAGCGTGGTATGTTGCTCGATCGAACGACCCTGGCCGTGGCGTCGTTGATAAATCACCGAAGATCCGAGTTCCGAAGCGGAATCCGGAAACTGCCAGACGCCCTGATCGCTTTCGATATAGAGCCGACTCGGGATCAACTTACCGTCCGCCAAATCCAATATCTCCCCCCGCACCTGAACCGTCACCTGCGGACTGGCTTTGCGACGCTCCACCACCGCCATGGCATCCTCGGGTACCACGTTCGGGTCCACAAATCGCGCGAGGTCTCTCAAGGCAATAACGCGATAGCTGTTGGCAGCAAGGTACCCCAGGTATTGTTCAAAACGTTCCGGCGCCGTATGCACCCACGGATGGTCCCGATCCGGCACGCCATGAAACTGAAGGATCGCAATCCGCCCCCCACGAGCCTGCTGA
Source organism: Verrucomicrobiales bacterium (assembly GCA_005793375.1). GTDB lineage: Bacteria > Verrucomicrobiota > Verrucomicrobiia > Limisphaerales > UBA9464 > SXSK01. Next base: position 930 of record SXSK01000077.1, read on the forward strand.
ACCGCCTTCTTGAAATGGTCCAAGGTCCAGTCCGGCCGCGCATCGCCAGCAGTCGGCAGCAGCAGCGGGTGGTCGCCCCCCGGCTCAAACGCCACGCCGCGTCCTTCTTTGTAGGGGAACTCCGGTTCACCTCCTCGCCGAGCCCACTGAAAACCCAATTGCTTGAGTAGCGGAATCCCCTTTGGGGTTATCGCGTTGCCAGGATAGGCAAAACTGACCGGACGCGGAATGCCATGCTCCAGGCATCGCGCATTGATTCCTTCGACCTCTTGTGTCAGTCGCCCCAACGTATCGGCTGTCACACCCATGTGACTGACGGTATGGTTCCCAATCTCGAACCCATCGCGATGCAACTCCACGATCTGTTCCCAGGTCATGTAGTCCTGTTTATTAGTCCGGAACGAGAATCCTTCTGTGATAAAGAACGTCGCACCGAATCCATATTTCCTTAACAACGGTCGTACCACGGAATGGTGAGAAGCCACGGAGTCATCAAAGGTAAATACGACGAGCTTGTCAGGTATCGGTTCCAAGGCTGCCAATGGAGCCATGGTCACAATCAGCCAAACCACGATTGTGGCTCGGACGATCAACGCCTTTTCACAAAGCAAAACCGGGAGTCGACCTGAGTAGTTCCGCCAGAAGCGAGTGCTCATTGGTGGCGACACTACCAAAGCCGCACAGAAAAACGAACATCGGATTTCACGGTTCGAAACCCGCCAAAATCAACCAATATCTCAATCGCCGCAGTCAACCTGACTTCGCCCGCGCCGCTAACTGGGAATCGGTGGGAAGGCGGATATCCCAAGCCAGCCTGAACAGACTCATCAGTCGGATAAGGTAATACACAAGATCCACCTGCCACCACTTCAAGCCATGCCGCGCGGATGTGGGAAAGGCATGATGATTATTGTGCCAACCCTCCCCAAACGTCAGCACTGCACAAACCGCATTGTTGCGACTCTGGTCGTCAGTCTCGTAGGGCGACGCACCAAATAAATGACAGATTGAATTGATACTCCAAGTCGAATGATGAACGAGGAACAAGCGCACCAGCCCTCCCCACAGGATTCCTGTCCAAAAGGAGTGCCATTCTTTGGTGATCAACAACGCCAGCACTCCCGGCATCAGGATTCCCAAGCCAATCCAAACAAAATACAGCCGATTCATGAGCATCAGCGAACGATCGCGAATCATGTCCGGTGCCAATCGCACGTAGTTCTCCGTCTCATGGGAGAACATCCATCCGACGTGCGAGTGCCAAAGCCCACGCCAGGCTGCCAACCAACCTTCACCTTCATGGTGCGGCGAGTGAGGATCCCCCGCTTGATCACTGCATTTATGGTGTCGGCGATGACAGGCAGCCCAAAATAGGACCGGCCCTTGAGCCGCCATACTGCCCGCGAGGCACAGGGCGATTCGTATCGGCGCAATGCATTTAAAGCTGCGATGCGTGAAGAGGCGGTGAAACCCCAACGTGATGCCCAGCATGGTCATCACGTAGAAACCGCAGCAAAGCGCCAAATCGAGCCAAGTGATGCCACGCCCCCACAACAATATCACCGCCAATATGAAGGCGAGGAAAGGAGTAACGACGGTAATCACCGCGACCCAACGTTCAAACTGTTGGTTCGGATGTACTTGCTTTACAGAGCTTCGATCAATGATGAGGCCAATCTAGTGCCGAGCCTAATAATGCAGACTGCGACACATGGAATAATAAGTGCGTACAAGCTCGTTCAGGATCCGCTAAGCCCCACACGGCCGCGCTACGATCTCCAACGCCAGACGGCGTGAAGTCCCGCAAGCCTCTACGCCGCATTGTTCTTCCTAACCTCCATACAAGACCTGTTTTGTCCAAGTCGCGCAAGTGACAATCTGAATTAGTTTCCAAGAAAGCACTTACCTCGACCGCTAATGCACATCAACTAACCGCCTCAGCAGCTATGGCTTAGAAGCAACGAACCCAAACACTCCTGTCGCCACCGGATCACTTGAGGCTCAAGAAATTCTTCAGCAACCGCCGTCCATCCTCCGTCAGTATGCTTTCCGGATGGAACTGAACACCCCAGATCGGCAGCGTCTTGTGCCGCAACCCCATGACTTCGTCCTCGTCGGTCCACGCCGTGACTTCCAGGCAGTCCGGGATCGAATCGCGCTTCACCACCAACGAGTGGTAGCGTGTCGCGTCGAACGGATTAGGCATTCCCTCAAACAACTCCGTACCATGGTGGAAGATAGGCGAGGTCTTGCCGTGCATCATCCGATAGTTGACGACAACTTGGGCTCCAAAGGTGTGCGCGATGCATTGGTGCCCCAGGCAAACACCCAAGATAGGTGTGCGCCGGTCCGCAAAGGCACGAATGAGGTCGTTGGAGAGCCCTGCCTCCCGTGGGGAACAGGGGCCTGGAGAAACCAAGACGCGCTCCGGCCTAAGTGCCAAGGCCTCAGCAACCTGAATCTGGTCGTTGCGGTGCACCTGCATATCCACGCTCATCTCCCCCAGATACTGGACGAGGTTAAAGGTGAACGAGTCGTAGTTGTCGATGACGAGCAACATGCTTCGGTGACGTTAGAGAGAATCCCAAAGAGGGAAAGCTGTTACTGGGCCTTGAATTGAGCCCGGGCCTCCGGCATGCGCTGCTTCAATTCGGCCACTCGTGCGTCATCCAAGGGATGCGTGCGTAAAAACCAGGGGGTTTGATTGCCCTGCCTCCGATTGTACTCGCCAAAACGTTGCCAGAACTCCACCGCTGCTTCCGGCCGGTACCCCGCGCGCGCCATATAAAGCAACCCAATACGGTCTGCCTCGGATTCCTGTCCTCGGCTATGCGGGAGAGCGACCCCTACTTGCGTCACCGGCGCATACAATTGATTGAAGAGTTCAGCGTATCGGGATTTCGCCGCCGCCGCCCCACCTAAGGTCCCGATCACATTCAACGCCATCGCCGTCGACATTCGCTCCCCACCGTGCCTCGCCACCGCATGCGCCACCTCATGGCCAATCACCGTCGCCAAACCTTCCTCGGTCTGAGTAATCGGAAAGATACCCGTGTAGACACCCACCTTGCCGCCCGGCAGACAAAATGCGTTCGCGTCCTTGCTCTCAAACACGACAAACTCCCACTGCGCTTCTGGCATGCTCGGTGACGCCACCGCTGCAATCCGTTTCCCAACCCGCTCAACCATTGCGTTGAGCTTCGGATCCTTGTTGAGCGGGACCTGTTTCTTCATCTTATCAAACTCACTGAACCCCAACTGCATCTCCTCGCCGCTCGACATCAAGTTGAATTGCCGACGCCCCGTCTCCGGAACCGTCATGCATCCAATCCATCCCGCCAGGAGTCCTAATACCGCCCACGTGCGTAACCCCGTCCATGTCCATTTCATGCGGCCAAACAAGCCTGGATTCGGGCGAACCGCCAGCGCAAATTTCTCGGAACCCCACTGGCGAACCCCATCTGCATTTTTAAACATACACCGGGGCAACGCGCGCGGAATTCCATTCCATTCGGGACGGACTCCCCGGCATTCTCCCCGCACATGGCTGAACGACCGCTCGAAACGCTCAATACGCCCGATACCGCCCTCGAACAGACGCTGCGGCCCTCGATATTTTCCGATTTTGCAGGCCAAGCCAAAGTTAATGAGCGGCTCGAAATAGCGGTAGAGGCCGCGCAAAAGCGCAAAGAAGCTCTGGATCATCTGCTCCTAAATGGACCGCCCGGTCTCGGAAAAACCACCCTCGCCAACATTATCGCCCGGGCCATGGGAGCCAACCTCAAGGCGACCAGCGGCCCCACCATTGAGAAGGCCGCCGACTTAGCTGGGTTGCTCACCAATCTCGAAGAGGGAGACGTTCTGTTCATCGAC
>SXSK01000078.1 GCA_005793375.1 Verrucomicrobiales bacterium
CCTGTTTGTTTGGCTTTTTTCATCTGTGACAAGACGCATTAAAACCAATAAAGACAAGGGTTTCGAGCTTTTTAATATAATTCGACAGTTATATCACGCTTGTTTTAGGCCTAGACCTCATTGAGGTAGTAACACCGTTCGCTCCAAAGCCTCTGCCGGGAATCGAAATAGCCTGACACACCGGCGACATCGATGCGGGTGTCGAGCGCCGACGCATAGAAGGCGAGCAATGCGCCTTCTCCGTAGCCAATCACTCCGATGGAATCATTGTCTCTCTCCAGCCAGTCTACGGCCGCGAGGGTTTTCTGCACTTCATAGCCGATCAGGTGGCGGCCGAGCTGAAAGGCCGGGCGGAACAAAAACTCCCGGCTGCTCATGGGCTGGCGCGAATAGCTTCGATAACCCTCCCGTCCGCGCACCTCCATCCTCCGATCAATCAACACCGGCACCAGCACGCGGCAGCCGCTCTCGGCCAACCGTCGTGCGAACTGGGAATCCATCGCCACACCCGGCGTCAGCCCGCTGATCTGCTCGGGCGTTTGGGCACAGTCCGGCACCGCGACGACAGCGGCCACGGGCTTGCGTCCGCGCGGTTCCAGCAGCAATCCCTCGGCGTGCACGTCCCCAAAAGCGGGCCAGCTCACGCGCTGAACTTCATAGCTTTTCCCGCGCGCAACGAGCGTGGGTTGATCGACGGTCGCCAGCAGCGCAGGTGCCTCGAACGGTACGCGGGAATCGCGCACCCCGATGATATGGGCGAACCGCGCCCGATTCGTTTCGATGGAACGGTTGTAGTTCTCCGCGGACGAAAAATCGCGCCGCCAATGCCGCGAACGCGCCGCTGTCGCCCGTTCAACTTCGGCGTTGATGACCCCGTCCCAGTTGCCCACGCCGCCGTGGCCCTGGGCGAGCGGGGCCGTGCCGGGCAGGACGGCGGACGCGGCGGCGGCCAGGGATGTCGTCAAGAGGAGGAGGAGGCTGTTCCGCAGGATCAGCTCAGCAGCGAGGAAGGTCAGGATCGGTGTTCTCATTTTGAGTTGCGAGATTTCGACGTGAAATCCCAACCGACCTTCACGGGATGGTATTCGCTGCGGAGACCGTCTTTGCCTTCAGCCCAGACGTAGATGAAATCGTTCTCCTGGATCATGGCCCGCGACCCGGGTGTCACCATGGCCGTCCAGCACTGAGCCTCCTTGTTATATCCGAGAGGATGTTGCCCCATCCAGCCAAAGCCTGACTCGAAGAACATGACCCGCTTGATCTGGTCCGGCGGAAGGTCCAACTCGACCCGCAGTGCGGCCGCTTCCCTCAGAGTCACCGTGTTCATCATTTTCGCCGTGGTCAACTTCGGTCCCGCGTTCTGTCGATAGCGGGGTTGCATGGCAGGCACTAAGGATCGTCGGTAAACGACACGCGGCTCCGGGTTCCCAGGCTCCGGCCTTAACTGGTCGGTGGTTGCTTCTTCAGGATAGAGGAGGAACGGCCCCATGAAACAGTTTGCTGCCATGCCCTTGATGGCGAGCAGAAGGGTATTTTCAGCGCCATACTTCGCGCGATCGGTCAGGTCGTAAACGGCACTGCTCGATGGGTTATCCCAGCGCAAAGGGCTGACCTTCTCGCCGTTGAACATCAGTTCGATATCGCAGCGCGTCAAAAACGGAACGATCAGCCAGAGGCGCGATGGCCGTTCGCAGACGAAGTTATGATAGGCATAGGATGCGCCCCGATTTGTCTGCCAGTCCGCGATTTTCGCGTCCATCGCAACGAAGTTCTTCGGTTTCGCGTTGGTCAACAGTTGCCGGACATCTGCGTTGAGCTTGAAGGTTGTCTCCAGCTTGAGTTCGGGCTGGTTAGGGTGATAAGGAAACTCAAAGCGCCTGCCGTCGGACTGAGTCCAGTTGTCCAACTCGCGCACATGGCGTTCACCGGCAAACCGCGGGGTCAGACAAATCTCGTCGCTGGTTCTGGTGAACGGCTGCGGGATGCCGTTGACGGTGACACCCTTCACCGACTGCGGATGTGGGATCCGGACGCGGCAGGTGGCCCCCTCACCCGGTCGGCCCTTGATGCCGGTGATCGAGACCTTATCCCCGGCCAGCATCACGTCGCCCGCCGCGCCGACCAGCAGCGGCGCGCTTTGGGGTGTCGCGCGCTTTAACTCCAACAGGGAGCAGGCGTTGGCCGGCACCGTGAGGCTGGCCTTTTCGCCCCTCGCGAAGCTGGATTTCCCGCTGTTGTCCAGGACCACTCTGCTATTCTCCGAGGGGTAAAGTTCGATAAACTCGAAATCGCCCGTGGCTTGCAAGTTGATCTCATCGCCGACTTCAAACGTAATCTCCGCCGGACGCGGGTTGCCATTAAACAGGAAAATGAAGCCATGGTCGCCTTTGATCCTGGCATAGCCATCCACCGCACCGGGCTGGACCTGCTCTCCGAACGGTTCCGTGTAGTTCACATACTCGAAGGTGTCTTTGGCCCAGCGCTGCCACTTTTTGTAGAACTCAGCAAAACCGGGAACCAGATCGGCCTCATAGGGCAGGATGGTCGGCATGAGGGAACCGGCAATGGCGAGCGACGACATCACGCCGTATTGCCAGCCATAGTAATCCCAGGCCTTGATCAACTCGGGGTCAAACACGCCCTCGCTGACCCGATGGGTTAACGAATGGCCCATGACCGCCGGCGTGAAGCGGAAGCGCATGCTCCAGTTGTTCTGGAAACGCAAGCCATCGGCGTTCTGGCGGTCGTCGCTGATCTGGTGGTGACGGGTACTGACAATGATCGATTGCTCGTTGAGAACCTCGTGCTGATCCACGTGCTTGAGCCCCCAGAGGCCGAAATTCTTCGTGCCGTAGAAACCCTGAATGAACAGGCCGGGGTTCGCCGACTTCAGTCGAGCCATCAGCTCGAGGCACCGCCGCCACCCCTTGTAGCCACCCTGGTCGGCAAAATGGCCGTGGCTTTCATCGTGACAGTTCATGCCGGAACCAAGGCTGGGATCCCAGCTCCAGTTGCTCAGTTTGTATTTCTGGATGGTGTTGTTTTGGACCATGAACCACCACTCGTAGAAGTCATCGCAGGCCAGGCAGTTGTCCGGCGCACGGCGGCCGGCGGCATCGCTCTTCTTCCACTCCAGCTTGTCGGGCCGGAAATTCAGTCCCGCTGCATTGCCCTCATTGCCATGGGCGGCGCAACCCATATAGAAGCCGTGGGAGATCCCTTTGCCTCTGGCGTAGTCGACGATCTGCCGCGCGGTATGCTTCGGGTCATCCGGGATCACATCCCAGAAACCTCTGTCGGCGGTGGGCTTCGAGTAGGGATGAAGGGGCTTAAAGAGGATCATGTCCCCGCCGATCGCGGCGAACGTGTCGGTGGTTTTCGTGAAGTATTCCTGGTCCTGCTCCGTGCGCGGCATTTGCGGGAGCGGATGAAAGAACTGATAGTTAATGTTGAGAAACTGCTTCTGCGAGGGAGCGAGATAATCGAGGGCGAAGGCGCGCATCGCCCGGGTTTCATTGCGATCGAGGGGCTTGTAGCCGGACGCGTTCGCGTTGTAGCGAAAGTCGCGTCCACTGTCCTCGATCATCACCCCGGACCTTTTGAACACACCCATGAACTGTGGCTCGCTGGCATAACCCTCGCCGGGTTTCAAGATCAGGGCGGGCGCGAAGCTCAAGGAGACGCCTTGCACCGAGAGATCTGCATTGAAGTAGGGATTCTCGATCCCGGTGAAAAGTCCACCCTTCTCATGCCGGATAAACTCCACCGTCGGCGCGGCGATGAAGCTGACGTAGTGGACCGTCTCGTGGGCCGGCGTTGAAAATGTCGTCGCCCCAAGGACCAGGTTCCTGACTCGAAGTGGCGCCGCGTTGGAAACGCTGAGCGCGCGGCGGAAGAATCCGTTGCTGCCGGCCAGGGTATAGATCAGATCGGCGCTGATGGCACCGGCCCCGTCCGGCCCCCCAGCGCCGAATTGGTAGTGAAACACAAGGCGTTCCCGACCGGTCGCAACTTTGGCCGGCTGGGTATTGCTGTTCGAAAAAAGGCCCCGATCGGTATCCAGCGTAAAAATATCCGACCGGAATGAATATGTTTCCGCTGCCAGCAGGTTCTCGACCGAGTTCAGCGCGCCAGCCTCGGAGATCGTGACCCTGATTTTGTCGTTGGCCAGCACGTGCGAGGGTGCCGCCAGAAGCGGGTCCGGACCGAGCGCGCTCATGGCCAGGACGCAGCACGCAGACATTTTCATTAACAGGTTCATACTTCGGTTCACTGATTGCAGATCACAGGACACTGACGATCGACCATTCCGCTGACTGTCTTCCGATGAAATACGCTATCCCCCTCGCAGACCACAACCATCTGGATGAGCATGATGGAGAAAGCCCAGAGTGCCGGGGCGTGGGCATGGTGTGCGAACTATCGATGGTTCATGGAGCAGCACTATCAGCTTGCAAATGAGGTAGCACTCGCCGCAAATCAAAACTGAACCAATCCTCGTAGTGTCCGAAAACTCAAACGAACCGAAATTCATTGGAAACGAACGGCTTCTGCGAGCGCCCTTTTCGACAAGGAATCGGAGACGGATTGCCACTTCTCAATTGATCGAGTGAACCTTTCGTCGTGAATCCACTCACGTTCCTTCTGGTTTGCGATCTGGGAAAGCGAGCCGTGAGCTGGAGCTTCGCAGACCACTCAACAGCGCCCGCTTGCCTATTTCGTGGGGCCGGATAGCGTCGGTCTCAGCCTAGGACCGCTGCATGAAAAAAATTCTATTGCTGCCCGTGCTGGCAGTTGCCAGAGGACTGATACTCTTCGCGGAGCGTCAAAAGCAATTGCTTATCAATATCAATAAGTTCCAGGGCCTCGATCAGAAGCTCACCGGGGTGAAGAATCCGAAGGTGGTGAAGGCGGTGTTTGCGTGAGATGCTCCCAAGCCATGACGCGCGGCCTTTTTGTCTCCACTCTATTTCTCGCAACCTCGATCTTCGCCGCCCCGGCGAAGGTGAAGTTCAATCGCGATGTGCGTCCGATCCTATCGGACAAGTGCTTCTTCTGCCATGGACCCGATCCGAAGAAGCGTGAGGCCGAGATGCGACTGGATGAACGCGATGCCGCCGTTAAAGCCAAGGCCATCGTGCCAGGCAAAGCCGAGGTCAGTTTGATGATCGAACGTATTCTGACGACTGATCCAGACGACCACATGCCGCCTGCCAAGTCGAAACTCGGCAACCTCACGCCGACTGAAATCACCACTCTCAAGCAATGGATCGACGAAGGCGCTGAGTATGAGGCGCACTGGGCCTTCATTTCGTTGAAACCGGAGGCAACCAAGGATCAAAGCATCGACAAGATCGTCAGTGCCGGACTGACGGAGCGTGGCTTGAAACTGCAAGCAGAAGCATCACCCGAGACGCTGATTCGCCGTTTGTCCTTCGAACTCACCGGCCTGCCGCCGGCGCCGGAGGAAGTGACCGCGTTCGTCGCGGAGCACCGGGTTAATCCTGGGGCTAGCCTTCAACAACTTGTCACGCGGCTGCTCGCATCGCCACACTACGGCGAGCGCATGGCCGTGGACTGGTTGGACGTGGCGCGTTACGCGGACAGCTATGGCTTCCAGGTGGATCGTGAGCGCGAAGTGTGGCCATGGCGAGACTGGGTCGTGAAGGCGTTCAATGACAACCTGCCGTATGACCAGTTCGTGACCTGGCAGCTTGCGGGCGATCTCCTGCCGAATGCCACGGACGAACAAATCCTCGCCACCGCGTTCAATCGCCTGCATCAGCAGGAGACCGAGGGCGGCAGCGTGGAGGAGGAGTATCGCGTCGAATACGTCGCGGACCGTGTGCAAACCGTCGCGACAGCGTTTCTCGGCCTGACCTTCGAGTGTTCGCGATGCCATGATCACAAGTATGACCCGATCACGCAGAAAGACTATTACGGGCTGTTTTCGATGCTGCAGAACATCGAAGAGGCCGGCTTATATGCGTTTTTCACACCGTCTCCGCCGACGCCAACCATGATGCTGATGGATGAGCCGGCCAAGGAGACGATGAAGGCGCTGGAGGCGAAAGTTGCGACGCTCAGCGATGCTGGCACTCCTGCCCGCGCTACGCTTGAACTGCCGGCAGGAGTGCCCGCATCCCTGGAGGGGCAACTGGCTCACTTCACGTTTGATGAGTTGAAGGGCAACAAACTGGCGGATTCGCTGCATGCCTCTCCTCCACCACAGGCAAAAGAGGACACTAAAGACAAAGGACCTCCCGATCCCGCCGCGGTGCTGAAGGGCGATAACAAGCTGGTGCCCGGCAAGATCGGCAACGCCATCGAATTCACCGGCGATGATGCCGTGGACACGCCGCTGGGCAATTTCCAACGCCACGATCCCTTCAGTGTGTCGCTGTGGATGCAGACCCCGGATTTCAAAGATCGCGCGGTGGTGTTTCATCGCTCACAGGCCTGGACGGACGCGGCGAGCCGCGGCTACGAGCTGCTGATTGAGGAAGGAAAGCTCAAGTGGTCGCTGATTCACTTCTGGCCGGGGAACGCGATCAGCATCCGCATGAAGGAGAGCATTCCGCTGAAGCAGTGGCTGCAGGTGATCGTGACCTATGATGGCAGCAGCCGGGCGGACGGCTTGAAGATCTTCGTGGACGGCAAACAAGCCGCAGTGGATGTCATCAAAGACAACCTGACGAAAACCATCGCCGGTGGCGGCCATGACAACATCAGCCTCGGTGAGCGCATGCGGGATCGTGGATTCAAAGGCGGGTTGATCGATGACTTTCGCGTGTTTGGCCGCAATTTGACCACGGAGACAAACGCCGAGTTGCAGAAGGCACGGGCGGAGCTGTTCGCGTTTCAGGATACCCAGCGGGAACTGATGGTGATGAAGGAGCTACCGCAGCCGAAGAAGGCTTACGTGCTCACTCGTGGCGAATACGACAAGCGCAGCGAGGAAGTCGGCCCCACGACTCCGGCAGCCCTGACACCGTTTCCGAACGGAGCGCCGAAAAACCGCCTCGGCTATGCGAAGTGGCTCACTGCAGCGGATCATCCTCTCATTGCACGCGTCACGGTGAACCGCCTGTGGCAGAGTTTGTTCGGTCGTGGCTTGGTGAAGACCACGGAGGACTTTGGCAGCCAGGGGGAGCGGCCGTTGTATCCTGAACTTCTCGATTATCTCGCGATGAAGTTCATCCAAAACGGCTGGGACATGAAGGCGCTGGTGAAGGAGATCGCCATGAGCGAGGTCTATCGCCAAAACAGTTTCGCGGATGCCAAAACGATGGCGGATGATCCGGACAACCAGTGGCTGGCCCGTGGTCCACGCTTTCGCTTGCCGGCGGAGATGATCCGTGACAACGCGCTCGCCGTCGCAGGCTTGATCAATCTCACGCTGGGCGGCCCGCCAGTGCATGCCTATGAGATGTCCGAGGCCTTCAAGCCCGTCACACCGGGCACAGGCGACACGGTCTATCGCCGCAGCCTCTACTCGAGCTGGCGCCGCACCAGCCCGCCGCCCGCGATGGTCGCCTTTGACGCGCCACGACGCGCCGTTTGCATTTCGCGGCGCGAACGCACCGATTCACCACTCCAGGCGCTCATTCTGCTCAATGGTGTGCAGTATGTAGAAGCAGCACAAGTGCTCGGCGAGAAGCTGCATCTCGAAGCCAAGGGCGATGTGCCCAAGATGATCGAAGCAGGCTTTGTACGCTGCCTGAGCCGAAAGCCAGACGCGAAGGAGATGCAAATCTGCACCCAACTTTATAAGGAACAGCTCGCGCATTTCAAAGCGCTGCCGAAGGAGGCCGAGGCACTCCTAAAAACGGGGAATGCGAAGCGAGATGCCTCTGTTCCAGCACCTGAAGCGGCGGCGGCGGCTGTTCTGGCTCAAGCATTGATAAATCATGACGCCTGTGTCGTTAAACGTTAAGCCACTCGACCCAATGAACTCACCTTTTCCCATGTTGGATCGCCGCACCTTTCTGAATCAGTTCGGTTTGGGCCTCGGGGGCATCGCTTTGAACGAGATGCTGGCGAATGCTTCTTCAGACCGTGGCGTTCTTGGCGGCACACATTTTTCGCCGAAGGCAAAGCGGATCATTTACCTGTTCATGTCGGGCGGACCGTCGCATCTGGACCTGTTCGATTACAAGCCGCTGCTGAATCAGCGGCATGGGGAGCAGCTTCCTGACTCAGTGCGTGGCGGACAACGGTTGACCGGGATGTCGGGGAATCAGTCGTCGATTCCGATGGTGGGATCACCATTCAAGTTCACGCAGCATGGGCAGGCGGGTGGCAGGTTCAGCGAACTGCTGCCACACACCGCCGGCATCGCGGACGACATCTGCGTGGTACGCTCCATGTTTACTGAGTCAATCAATCACGGCCCCGGAGTGACATTCTTCCAAACGGGATCGCAGATCGCGGGAAGGCCGAGTTTTGGCTCGTGGCTGAGCTATGGACTCGGCGCGGAGAATGCGAATCTGCCGTCGTTCACGGTGTTGAACACGAAGGGCAAGAGCGGACAGCCGCTGGGCTCGCATCTGTGGGGAAGCGGCTTTTTGCCAACGAAGCATCAAGGGGTGCTGTTCCGTGCCGCGAAGGATCCCGTGCTCTATCTCGGTAATCCGGCGGGTGTGAGCGCGGAGAGTCGCAGACTGATGCTGGATCGCCTGAAAGAGCTGCATGAGCATCAGTTAGCCGGAACTCCCGACGCGGAGATTCAGAATCGCATCGATCTTTACGAAATGGCCTTCCGCATGCAGACGAGCATCCCAGAAGTGACGGATCTGAGCGATGAGCCGCAGCATGTGTTCGACAGCTACGGTCCGGATGTGAAGACACCGGGCACGTTTGCGGCGAACTGTCTGCAAGCGCGTCGTTTGGCGGAGAAAGGGGTGCGTTTCATCCAGCTCTACCATCAGGACTGGGATCATCACGGCGGACTTCCGGGCGCGTTGCCGAAGCTGTGCAAGGAAACCGACCAACCGTCCGCAGCGCTGGTCAAAGACCTCAAGCAGCGAGGTTTGCTCGATGACACGCTGGTCGTTTGGGGCGGTGAGTTTGGCCGCACGGCGTATTGCCAGGGAAAGATCAGCACGAACTTTGGCCGTGATCATCATCCGCGCTGCTTCAGCGCATGGTTTGCCGGCGGCGGCATCAAGGCAGGCTCGATGTATGGTGAGACGGACGATTTTGGCTACAACACGGTCAAAAACGGCCTGCACATCCACGATTTCCACGCCACGCTGATGCACCTGCTCGGCATCGACCACGAACGGCTGACCTACAAGTTCCAGGGGCGGCGCTACCGCCTCACGGATGTTCATGGGCATGTGGTGAAGGGATTGCTCGCCTGACGGCGAGAATGACGAAACCCGAATGGCAAATGAGGAATGAATGATGAGGTCCCAATGTCAGGCTTCGGACCTGGGCATTCATTCGTCATTCTTCGATCCCCAGCACAGTTCGGTGCGGAACACCGTCCGTCAGTAAAAGAGGCCCAACTCGCATCCCTTCAGTAGGAGAAGAAATACCTCGCTTCAATCTCGAGCGGAATTGGAGCGGCTGGGGGGGGTGTCGATTTGCTGGTGACAAACGGATCCTGGGTCGGCTTGAGGGGGAGGTTAAGGAAAACCTATGCGGTAGCGTATCGTCGCCGAACGGAAAGCAGAACCGTGAAACCCAGGCCTAAAAGGGCGGCTGTTGGTCCCGTTTCCGGAACCGAAGCCGGCGCGCCATAAGTGGCCACGTCGGAAGCCGAGAGAGCCGTATCCCAGATTGTCAGGTGATCGATGTCGCCGTGGAACTCCTCATGAAGGTTTTGAAACTGTGCGCCTAACCTCGTGTTGTCACCTCCCGCTACGACTATTCCGAATGCCACCGAGGCAGCAGACAATCCGTCGATATAGAGAGTTGTCGCGCTGACGGATCGGGTTACGAAGTAGGTGTGATACTCATTGTCCGTCGGAAAAGGGATCCCCGTGAACTGCCACTGGTCACCCACTCTGAAATTATGGCTGGGGTCGTGTCCAATATAAAACCCCGGCGCGGCTGAAGAGCCTTGCGAAATCATCTCGCGGTAACCCGGCTGAAGAGAAAGCTGCCGGGCTCGGATGGCGACGGAAAAGTCGCCGGATACAGGAATGAGCTTGGCCGAGAAGCTGGCGGAGTCGTCCAGCCCGTCGAGGTTCAACGCTCCGCCAGACAAAGTCGCCCCGTTATGGAGAGTGGCTCCGGGAAGAGCGCTTACTGCAAAATCGAAATCGTGAATTGGCGCGGCGGATAATGACGGCAGGAGTGTCAGGATGGCGACGCTGAATGTCGTAATAATGTTCATAATTCTTGGCGATTTAGTTTGTTGATGGATGTGTTTTGATGCCGGGCATCTGGGAACGCCGCCGTTCACCCCAACTGTGGCCGCCGCGAGGGCGAGGATGGGGGGGGGAACAACGTTTTCATGGTATTTTGGTTGTCTTTGCTTCTGGTTCGCATTGTTCGTAGTTGTGCTGACTCTTGGTTCGGCGAGTAACGTTGCCTGAATCAGGGGTCGAGAACATGGGGCGACTCGGGTGTGGCCACGGGGGAGCCTGAGCCGGTCCAGGCGAAGGGTTTCCCGGAGCGTCGCGTCTATTTATGTTTCAGCTCCGTAATTCAGAGTGCTTGCCTTGCCTAAATTAAAATGTAAGATTCCGTTCTGTATGACCCCCAATCGAGTGGCGCCGCTTTGCCTTCTGTGGCGAAGGCTCCAACTCTTTCTTTCCCTGCTCGCTATCGTCGCGGCGGGCAAGGCCTTCGACGATGTTGGGCAATCCCCCGCTTCGGCATCAGGTGGACTCGAAACGGTGGTCGAAATTTCAACCGATCCGGCGACAATCGAGCTTCGCCAACGTCATGATCGTTGCCGGGTATTGGTTACCGGCAGGACTGCATCCGGGCGATTGATTGATCTCACCCATGAGGCGCGTTTCGGAGAGATTCCCTCCGAATTCGTCTCACTCGACGGACACGGGATGATTCAGGCGCGAGCCGATGGAACCGGCCTGATTCAGGTGTCGGCGCGCGGTCTGACCTACGGACTCAAGTTCCAGGTTTCCGATTGTTCGATTCCCCGGGAATTCGGCTTCGAACGCGATGTCACGCCGTTGCTGAACCGGTTTGGTTGCAACGGTTCCGGCTGTCACGGAAAGGCGGAGGGACAAAATGGCTTTCGATTGTCGGTGTTTGGGTATGATCCGAAGGCGGACTATCGTGCGCTGATTCAGGAGAGTCGCGGACGTCGCGTCTTTCATGCCGCTCCGGCCCAAAGTTTGATCGTGCAAAAGATGTCCGGAGTGATGCCGCATGGAGGCGGGGCTCGGATCAAGGAGGGAACCCCAGAATATCGGACGGTGCTCGATTGGATTGCGGCCGGTAGCCCATTTGGCAATGGAACGAACCGCGTGTTGACGCGGATACAGATGAGTCCCACTGAACGGGTACTCGGGTTGAATGCCAAGCAGGCGCTCCGGGTCGAGGCGGTCTACGCAGACGGTAGGACTATGGACGTCACACAGTTGGCGCAGTTTCAGTCCAATAACGAATCGGTGGCGCGGGTCGATGAGAATGGGCTGATCTCGACGGGTGAAACTCCTGGACAAGCCACCCTCATGGCGCGCTTCGTCGATTCCATAGCTGTCTGCGGCATTTTGATCCCACGGGCCGCACCTACGGTTGCTTTCGAGCCGATGCCGAAGCGAAATTTCATCGATAAATTCGTCGAACGGCGATTGCGAAAGTTAAACGTGCAGCCCTCCGGACTCGCCTCCGATTCGGAGTTTTTGCGTCGAGTGCATCTGGATATTATCGGCACTCTTCCAACCGCAATCGAAGCCCGGCGGTTCTTGTCTGAGACCAACTCAGATCGTCGCGCCCGCTGGGTGGAAGGATTGCTGTCTCGATCCGAGTATAATGATTTCTGGGCTCTGAAATGGGCGGATCTACTTCGCGTCGATCGTCAATTGCTGGGACATCGCGACGCCTACGCCTACTACAGTTGGATTCGAAAAAGCCTTTCCGACAACGTGCCCTTCGACCGCATGGTTCGAGAATTGGTCTCGGCCGAGGGACCCATCGAGGAGGCACCCCAGGCAAACTTTTTCAAATTGTTCAAGAAGCCCGGAGACATTTCGAGCACGCTTTCGCAGGCGTTTCTTGGAGTACGAATTGCCTGCGCAGAGTGTCATCACCATCCGTACGATCGATGGAGCCAGAATGATTATTATGGTCTGCAGGCCTTCTTCGAGTCGGTCGGGTTGCGGAAGGGTCTCATGGGGGACGAACTCCGCTTTCCAGGCAAATCCGAATCGAAGAATCCCAGGACCGGGGACCTTGTGCGAGCGCATCCCCTCGGCGATAGTCTCTCCGGTCCGCTAGTCACGAGCGACGTCCGTCGAGACTTGGCAGCTTGGTTGACCTCACCCGAGAACCCGTGGTTTGCCCGCAACCTAGCCAACCGTTTTGCCGCACACTTCCTCGGGCGCGGTCTGGTTGAACCGGTCGACGACGTTCGTGCGACAAATCCGCCGAGCGACCCGGATCTGCTCGACGCGTTGGCCCGGCATGTCGCAGAGGAAAAGTTCGATCTAAAGGCACTTATCCGAACAATCACCTATTCCCAGACGTACCAGCTCTCGTCCCAACCGAACGAGACGAACGATCAGGACGAGCAAAACTATTCGCGAGCCCTCTTCAAGCGAATGCCGGCGGAAGTACTCCTGGATGCGGTTTGCCAAACCACCGGTGTCCCCGAAAAATTTGCCGGTGTGCCGGTTGGTTACCGGGCAATTCAGGTGTGGGACAACGATGTCTCGCACTATTTTCTCAAGCTTTTCGGACGGCCGGTCCGGAAGTCGGTGTGCGAATGCGAGCGGAATGGAGAGGCTAGCATTTCGCAGGTGCTGCATCTGCTCAATTCTCCACAGTTGCAAGGGAAGCTCGCGCATGATTCGGGTACGGTGGCGCGCCTTACCCGTTCTCAACGGGACAACCATGCGCTCCTCGAAGAACTATATCTCACTTTTTATAGCCGGTTTCCGACCGACGAAGAACGGTTGGCATGTGAGCGGTATTTCTCCGGAAGGCCTCGGCGAGAGGCTGCGGAAGACATCGCGTGGAGCATGCTCAATTCACTTGAATTTGTATTCAATCACTAGGCTCGAATTCCATTTCGCCTCACGGGCTACTATCGATGAAATATCACCAACCTTATTGTGATGGAATGATCCGACGCGACTTTTTGAAGATCGGCGCGACCGGCCTCTTTGGGATGCAGTTTGGGCTCACCGAGCTGCTTGCCGCGCAGGCTAAAGCCGCCAAAGTCAATTCCGCAACGCGCGAAATCTCGCTGATCTATGTCTTTCTGAAAGGAGGAATGAGCTCGATCGACACCTTTGACTTAAAATCTGACGCACCGTCCGAGATCCGAGGGGAATTCCATTCCATCCCCAGCTGCATTCCGGGTGTGCGAATTTGTGAACACTTGCCAAAGATTGCCCAGAATCTAGGGAAATTGTCGCTGATCCGATCGTTCACGCATCACAATTCTGACCATGGCCCGGCGGATCATTATATGCTGACCGGTTATTTTCCGACGGCGGGTTTCAATTCGATCTTGAAGCCGAATAACCAACATCCTTCGTTCGGTTCGGTCATCGCACAAAAACTGGGCCCGCGAGGTTCTGTCCCGCCCTACGTCTGTCTGCCCACGATGCATGCCAGCGCGGGATCGGCATTCCTCGGTCCTTCCGCCGTGCCGTTTGTTATTGAGGCGGACCCCAGCGCTGCCGGCTTCTCCGTGCCTGACCTGGCACCCCCGATAATCTTAAACGCCGATCGATTGGCCGCCCGCCAGGAATTGCTAGCCCAGATCGATCAGTATCAGCGGAAGGCCGAGGCGAAAGCGAATCGAGCCGCCCACAGTGTGGGTGTGTTTGGACAAAAAGCTCACGCCCTCATGACGTCGTCCGATGCCCGGCACGCTTTCGATATTGGTTCCGAGTCCGAAAAACTTCGGGATGCGTACGGCCGTCATACCCTCGGCCAAAGCTGCCTAATGGCACGCCGCCTGGTCGAGGCGGGTGTCCGGTGCGTCACCATCGAGCATTCAAATTGGGATACACATAATGACAATTTCAACGTGCTTAAGAACCAATTACTCCCGAAGTTCGATGAAGCCATTTCCACTCTTTTCCGCGATCTATCGGATCGAGGCCTGTTGGAGTCGACCCTGGTTATTGTGAGCGGCGAGTTCGGACGCACTCCGCGGATAAACAAAGACGCCGGGCGCGATCACTGGGGTAAGTGCTTCACGGTGGCACTTGGGGGCGGCGGAATTCACGGAGGCCGGGTGATCGGCAAGAGCGATGCCTGGGCCCAAGAGCCGGCGGAAAACCCATATGGGCCTGAGGATCTGGCAGCGACTTTGTACCTGTTGCTGGGAATCAATCCGCTGGAGGAATTGCACACGCCGGAAGGCCGTCCGATTGCCCTCACCAATGGGGGCCGGCTCATCAAGGAATTGGTGTGATGCCGCAACCCCATCCATATCCGGATCCGATGCGAGTCCATTCAAAAGCTGCCGTCGAGGATCGAGCGCCAGGCCGCGGTGGAACCTTGGCTCCACGTACGGGGGCGACTACATGGGAATGGTCGGATCGGACCCGGACGTTGACCTTTCTTCTGCTTGCGCTCGTGGCGATTCCAGTGGGCATGGCAGAGGAACCATCGGTATCCTATATCTTTCCCGCGGGCGGACAACGAGGTCAATGCGTGGAGTTCAAAGTCGGCGGACATTATCTTCATGGTGGCGCCGCATTCGAAATGCTCGGAGCAGGCGTGACCGCGACATCCCGCATCGTCAAGACGAACACCGTCTGGTTCGAGGGGCCTGTCATGCCACTGCCGGCATCTCAACAAGCGGAGGATTATCCAAAAGATTATGTAGGTACGGTTACGATTGAAGCGGGTGCCACGCCGGGACCGCGCTCATGGCGCGTTGGCAATTCCCAGGGTGTTACCGCCGCACGGCCCTTCATCATTGGGGAGCTTCCTGAAATTGTTGAACACGAGGTGGACGGCAGTCCGCTCCCGGTCCGGATCGAAGTGCCCGTTACCATCAACGGGCGCATCTTTCCCCGCGAAGATGTTGATATTTGGACAGTATTTGCTCGTGCCGGCGAGGAATACGTCTGCGATGTGCAGGCGCGCCGCATTGGCTCCCCGCTCGAAGCACGATTGGAGGTCGTCGACGCGCAGGGCAAACGAGTGGTGGAAGCGATCGCGAGCGCCACCCACGAAACGCAGTTGTCGTTCAAGGCACCCCACGACGGCCTTTACCAAGTTCGTATTCACGACATCAACTTTGGCGGCTTACAACACTACATCTATCGATTGTCGATCACGCGGGATCCGGTCGTGCAATCGGTTTTCCCGCTCGGAGGGCGAGGCGGGACAAGAACGTTGTTTCACTTGAGCGGCGCTGCACTGCCTGCGAACGCAGCATGGCTCGACCTCCGCACGAATGGTTCACCGGTAACAACCCGTTTTTCGTTTGATCATCGACTGGCCAACGCGGTTGCGATCGAAGTCGACACGCTGCCCGAATATCTCGAGCCCGATCCGGAACCGAAGTCCTTGCCGCAAGCAACAGTTGATATCCCCGCGGTCTTGAATGGGAGGATTGGGGTGCCTGGAGACGTTGATGAGTGGTCGTTTAGGGCTCGCAAGGATCAGCAATTGGAACTCGACCTGCGCGCCCGACGTCTGGGAAGCCCATTGAATCCGATACTCACGCTTCTCGATGCATCGGGCAAGGAGTTCGCGAAGAACGATGACCTCAGCGATGAAGAAACAGACTCACGCGTGGCCTTCAAAGTGCCCGCGGATGGTATCTATGTTGCTCGGGTGGAGGAACGTTATCGAGGTCGGGGCGGATCACGGTTCGGCTATCGATTGAGAATTGCACCTCCCCCACTTTCTGACTTTGCCGTTAAACTTGGGGTCAATGCGTTGAACGTGGTGCGAACAGAGGTCGGGCTCACCGAAGAGCAACGGAAGAAACGCCCGGCACCAAAACCGGCCTCATTGCGGATCGACGCTGAAAGAATCGGCGGTTTTAACGGTGAAATTGAATTCGTGATTGATGGGCTACCTAAGGGTGTCTCGGTGAAAGGCGGAAAGATTGCCGAGAATCAAACCCATACTGAACTCGTTTTCACCGCCGCATCCGAAACGACCATTGGAATTTCCCATCTGATGATTCGAGCCCGAGCTAAACTCGGTGGCATCACCGTCGAACGGATGGCACTATGGCCTGGCGATGTCACCCAGGCTCCGGTGGGCGATGTCGCACTGGCCGTGGCGATTCCGACGCCGTTTCGGGTCTATGCGGATTACCTCCTGGCTTACGGCCAGCGTGGGTCCTTGTATCGACGACACTTTTTTATTGATCGAGGCGGGCACAACGGAGTGTTGACTGCATGTCTGGCGGACCGCCAATTTCGCCATTTACAAGGAGTCATCGGCCCATCTGTGGAAATCTCACCCAACCAGACCGAGTTTAAGTATCAAGTGAGCCTTCCGCCCTGGATGGAAATTGGTCGCACCAGCAGATCTGCGGTTATGGTGGCGGGAATCGTCAAAGACGGTGACGGGAGTGAACATGAAGTTTGCTTTAGTTCGGCCGAACAAAACGAACAAATCATCGCCGTCGTCGCCGAGGGAATGATGCGTGTGGATGCCGACCGCCGTTCAATTCTTGTCGAGCCCAATAGCCACACCGAGGTCAGGGTCAAGGTTCATCGGGACAAGTCGATTCTGGATAAGGAAATTGCATTGGAACTGGTCCTGCCGACACACTTTCGAGGCGTAACTGCCGTACCCACCAAGGTTTCACCGGGCGAAACGGAAGCGACTCTGAAACTGCAGTTCGCAAGCAATCGGAGCCCGTTCAACATGCCCGCCATTGTGCGCGCCACGACTCTCGATCGACATAATCCGCACGTAGCGGAAACGTCGATCGATTTGGTAGCTCCGGAGTAGAACAGGGTAAGATGGTTTCGATTTAGCGGGGCCTCGGATCGTGATTGAACTCAGGCACGAGACCTATTTATGAAGAAGTTGATCGAGAACTCAGTAGTGATTCTGGCGACTCGCTGCGTTCATGTGGTTTTAGGACTGGCTGCAGTCTGCAGCCTCCTACTGGGTACGATTCACGTGTACGGCCAGGTGCCGTCGGTGTCGTTTGAAACGTACCTGCGCCAGAGCGTGGTCGATCGGAAAACGCTCGATGTCTTTTTAGACCCCAAGCAACTCTCGTGGGCAAAGTTCGATCCGATCACCGGCTATCGGCTCGGCAACTACATGCCTAAGGACGGGATGGATCAGAGCTCCACGATCTCGACGTCCCGGCCGAACGGAACACGAACCGCGCAGTCCTATGTGGACCGGCCCTGCCGGATCAACACGTATGGCGATAGCTTCACTCAGTGCCACCAAGTCAGCGACAGCGAGACCTGGCAGGAATACCTAGCCGGACATCTCGGCGAGCCAATCCGAAACTTTGGGATGGGAGGTTTCGGCGTTTACCAGGCCTACCGCCGAATGCTCCGCGAGGAGCAGACGGATCACGGGGCCAAGTACCTTATTTTCTACATCTGGGGAGACGACCATGTGCGAAGTCTTCTGCGTTGCCGTCACGCCGAGATTTACACGAGGTGGAACGACAACGGGGGCCGCACGTTCCACAATAATTTCTGGGCCAATATTGAGATCAATCTGTTGACCGGTCGGCTTGAAGAGCATGAAAACCTGCTGCCGACCCCCGAGTCTGTTTATAAGATGGCCGATCCGGAGTGGACGGTGCGAGCGCTGAAGGACGACCTCGCCTTGAACATGCTGGTCTACGTCCGTGGTTACGTGAAGGATTTGGACATGGAAGCGGTTCGAAAATTGGCAACCCACCTAAGGTTCGATCTGCAGGGCTTGGGCAATTCGCAACCGTCACGATCTACCATCGAGCAATTGCTCAACCAGTACAGCTTCGCCGCCACCAAGTGGATCCTGACGAAGGCCAGCGATTTCGCAGACAGCCAAGGTAAGAAGCTCCTGGTGGTGCTATTCGATCCGTCCCGCGTTATGCGGCCTTTGGTCGAGGGCAAGCCGCGTTTCGACCAGGAGATCGCCGATTTTCTCAAGGACCACAACTTCCGGTACTTCGACATGAATCTGGTCCATGTGGCCGATTATAAGAACTTCAGCATTCCATTCGACCAGTACATGAAGCGCTATTTCATCGGGCACTACAACCCCGCCGGCAACCACTTCTTCGCCTACTCCATCAAAGACACTGTCGTCGACTGGCTCGACCCCAAGCCCATCACCTACCAGAATCAGGACGGTCGCTGGATTACCTTCGACGGGTATCTTCCGAAGTGATCGATGATCACGTTTGCCTTGAAGCATTCGCCCATTGTCGATACGTCTCATACTTGATAAGTAATTGCTTTTGACGCTCCGCACAGAAGATAAATAGGATTGCAGGGATCGCTGGATTCTGATTTTTATCGCACAAAGCAATCTCGCAGAGCCAGTTTTTAATCATCAATATGCTCACAACTGCCCTCCTTCGTTGTTGGATTTTATTCGCCTTTTTGAGTTCGATCTTCACCGCGCCAGTCGTTGCACAAAGCGGTGAACCGCGCGCTGTGACCAAAACCGAAGTCGATCTGCTGGTGAAGGAACTGTCCAACTGGGGTCGGTGGGGCAGTGAAGATCAACTTGGGGCCTTGAATCTAATCACTACAGAAAAGCGCGCAGAAGCGGCCATTTTGGTCAGGAAGGGAGTTTCCGTTTCTCTTGCGCGCAACGTCGAAAAACGGAAAGCACCAGACAACCCCTCCCCGTTCGATCACACGATGTTGGGGACTGGTGAAAAAGAGGGGGCCCGGTGGGCTGTCGACCATCTGGCCGTGTCGTATCACGGCTATGCACACACTCATTTGGACTCACTTTGCCATCTTTTTCATGATGGCAAAATGTACAACGGCTTTTCCCAGAAAGAGGTGACCCAAACTGGCGCGAAAAAGCTGAGCATTCACAATGCGAAGACCGGAATATTCACCCGAGCGGTGCTCATGGATCTTCCGAGGCTGAAGGGGGTCGATTTTTTGGCACCAGGGACTCCCATCTACCCAAAGGACCTTTCAGATTGGTTGGAGAAGGTCGGAACCACAATCCGTTCTGGTGACGTTGTTCTCATCTATACTGGGCGCTGGAAAAAACGCGACCAAGACGGACCCTGGGGTGTCGACGATGCTGGCGTTGCTGGTTTGCACGTTTCATGCGCGAAATGGTTAAAGGAACGTGACATCGCCGTGCTTGGAACGGATGGTGCCGCTGATGTCATGCCTTCCAGGATTCCCGGGTATTCGCACCCCGTGCATCTGCTGATGCTCCATGCGATGGGTGTCCACATTCTGGACAACTTGGAGTTGGAGCGGTTGAGCTCAGAAGCCCATCGTTTGCAGCGGTGGGATTTTCTGTTGACGGTAGCCCCGCTGCCTGTCGAAGGGGGGACCGGTTCTCCAGTGAATCCTATTGCAACATTTTAGTACCCGTACTACCCGAAAATGCAAACGGGCCATAATTCATTGGAAATGGGGTCTAGGGAGCAACGGAACGTAAAACCGGGGTAACGCAACGCAGCAGACTCTGTCATGAGCCAAAGAATGTAGAAAGGCCTTAGAAATTCGCGCCAAATCGATGAACCTTGTTGCGCAAACCTGTTGCAAAGGAGGTTTCATTTTGGACCGGTTTTGCGTAGAAAGCCCTCTGCCAACCGTGATTGTCTTGCCGTTGCACAAACGGTTGTTTGTGCAACGTTTGTAGTTTGTAATTGTCTGTAGGATAAGCACTTGAGAGTTCTAAAGTAATGCCCAATTTAATTCTTCCTGATGCTTAAGGGAGTTTTACGTTCCGTTGCTCCCTAGACCCCTCAAATGAACTTAAAAATCAAATCCAACTGAATCGTTCCGGCTAAGGCAGCATGAGCTATAGCGGACTGATGACCTTCATCGACGCCAAAATTTAACACAAATCATCCCGTACTCGTCACGCTCTATGCGACGTTGGCACTAGAAATGCTTAAATTAGATGCTACCTTGATGATAGCCTTCCTCCACCCGCTTACTGACCGAAGTTTGCTCGACCGCTGGTCGCTAGTAATAGAGGTTGGCCGATTGCTGGACCGCAATGAGCTTACGGCCTTGGAGTCCTATCCAAGCCACAGCCAATGTGCTTGCTGGCAACGCCCTTAAAGAAGACGCGACCCGAATGGACAATCAAGTGCACAGAAAGAAGCCGGCGGGTTTCGTGAGTTGGTGGGCGGCGCTAACGATGCCCTTTGTCGCGCTATGCGCGGCCGAGCTCACCACCCAGGCCCTTTCCACCAACCGGCTAGTAGCAGCCGGGGGCGCCACAAACGCCACCCTTCAAGCCGCCTTGCAGAAACTCAAGTTTCCAGGGGTAGCGATCAACCTTCAGGAGCGGTGCGTGGATGTGGAAAGCTCCGTCTGCCTTCATCGTGGCGCGCTGGAGTTGGTGGCCTGCACCAAAGGAACCAAGGAGCATGAATCCATCGTCGCGGTCGAGGCCAAGCCGATGCACATTCACGCGGCGCTCCTGCTGCTGGGCGCCAAACCCGGAAGTCCGGCGACGCGCAAGCAGCTCGGGGATCAAGCCGGGCGCTGGATTGACTTTCCACCCAGCGGCGGGCCGGTGGACGTTTTTCTGGTGCTCAAGGACAAAGACGGGAAGCTAGTCGAGCACCCCATCAGCGATTTCATTGCCCCCTCCAGCAAGAGGACCGATGACTCCGCTTCGGTGGACAAGCAAGCCCGGTTCCCGACGCACACCTTTCTCTTTGCCGGTTCCGTCTTGTATGGCGACGGGCCGGGGCCGCGCCGATACTTGAGCGACGAAAGCGGCAATGTAATCTCTCTCGACCTTCGGCGACGAATTGCTCTGCCTGCCGGCGATTCACAGCCAGGCCACCGAAGCGCTCATGTGGCAGGTTAACGCCACGAACCTGCCTGCCGTCGGATCAATCGTCACCCTGCGACTTCGCCCACAAGTTCGGCCCGCCGCGAAGGCCGCAGAAGCCAACCCATCCCCCTCGATTTCCGGACCGGAAAAGCCCAAGAAATGACGGGTCCCACCCCGGAGTCAGAATGCCAGCAGTCATGATTATCGTATGATAACCAAACGCAACCTGACCTATCAGTTGTTAGGC